>CALDOK010000310.1 GCA_937912125.1 uncultured Pseudomonadota bacterium | reverse complement strand
AACGGCCTCGTCACCGGCACAACCCACCTGGTGCCCCGCTACGGTGCCGCCTGGCTCGAGCTGGACGCCTACGGCGTGCTGTGGCGGCCGTCCGACCACGACTGGGAGGAGTGAGCGTCAGAGGAGCTGGAGAACAGACTCCATCGCAGCCTCGAGATCGCGGCCACGATCACAGCCGCGCGCTGTGATCAACCGAACGGCAGCACTGAGTCGTTGGGTCTCCACGTCGTCGACTACACGCAGCAACGCATCGATGTCCGCTTGATCCAGAGGTCGACCCACATCTCGTGACAACAGCTTCATCGCCAATAGATGTCCCACCTGTGCGACAGGCAGGACCAGGCCAGGTACCAGCTCGACATCAGAGGCCGCGGCAACGATCTCACGCTCGATGCCCACAGTCGCGAACAGCAGGTCGAGCACCACACCATGCTCGCCTTGCCCCGGCAGCCCGAGGCGAGCCGTCGCAAGGCGACCTGTCACGTCCTGCTCGACCGTCGCCAACAAGCCATAGCCTCGATGCAGCAAGCCACGGACCACGGCCTCGGCACCCGCATCATCCTCCACCGAGACCGCCAGGTCCACATCGCGGGTGAAGCGCGGATCGACCCGCACCGCGATGGCCAGGCCCCCGACGAGGGCCACCCTGGCCCCCAGGGCGTCCAGGTCCGCCAGCAAGCGCTCGAGGGCGTCGAGCAGCTCTCTCACCGGGGCTCCCTTGGCCACGGTACCAAGCGCCCCGGACAGTCGAGGGGCCGTTCGCAGAGCCAGGCACCCAGGAGCCTCTCGATCTCATCATCGTCAGCGTCACCGTGCTCCCTTCGCAGATTCTGGCGCTTGATGGCCAGGCCGAGTTCGTGCAGATCGAGGGCTGCACGGAAACGTTCCACGGCGGGGTCGATGCGTTCGGAGTCCATAGGCGCAGTATAAACGATGGGTGGTTCGGAGTCCGGGGTGGTTTGCGCCCATGGCGTCAATGGCGGACGAAGGACGCTGGAGGGCGCTCGGGAGCCATGACGGATTGGGAAACCCCTTCCCTAGGTTAGGTTGTCGGCATGCTCTTCGCAATCAACCTCGCCCTCACCCTGCTGGTTCCCGCCCACGCCACCGAGGGCTACGCTGCGGACCTGTTCATGGACAGCGGGCACGATCTCACCCAGCGGGAGCAGCTGTACGCCGCCGAGGCCCTGGGCCTCTCCTACGACGTGATGCTCACCGACGACATCGACGAGCAGCTGCAGATCATCGCGGGCAGCGCCGAGGACCCCAACGGTGCCCTGCTCTACCCCGACGGCGCCCCCCGCTACCGGGTGATCTACACCAACGGCGGCTCGGCCACGGGCCACGGAACGTCCCTGGGCGTAGACGGTCGCCAGCGGGTGCGGGACTTCTACGCCGGCGGCGGATCCTACACCGGGTCCTGCGCCGGGGCCTTCATCTCCATGCTGCACTACGACGTCGATGACTACGAGGCCAACGGCCCCAACGAGCCCTACTACCACCTGTGGCCCGGCGTGGGCGACGCCAGCTACACCGGCGGCGAGTACCACGACCTGATCTTCGAGCAGACCAGCCACCCCCTGGTGGCCATGTATACGAGCTTGTCTGACGGGCTGGTGTCCGACGTCTACCACAACTACGGCTGCCGCTTCGACCCCGACCACTACGACAACCCGCCCGAGACCGAGTACCTGGGCATCGTGGACGACCCCGGCACCTCGGCCCTGCACGGCTACTACAACATCATGGCCTACAAGGGCAGCGACGAGTCGGGCCGGGTGGTGGTGACCTGCTCCCACCCCGAGGGCCACAGCTCCGGTGAGCAGCTCGACCTCACCTCGGCCATCCTCCAGTACGCCCTGGACGGCCTGGGCACCCCCTGGGCCGAGAAGGGCATGATCACCAGGGACCAGCACATCGGCATGGAACAGGACGACGAACGCATCGGCGACGGGCAGCTCCACTACTGGCGGCTCGAGCTGCCCCAGCGCACAGAGGCTGCCACCATCACCCTGTCGGATCTCGATGCCGACTGCGACCTGTACGCAGCCTACGACCGCTGGCCCAGCCCCAGCGACCACGACTACGCCTCGGAGCGTGGCGGCACCCAGGATGACCTGCTGGTGCTGGACGCTCCCCAGGGCGGCACCTGGTACGTGGCGGTCTACGGCACCCACGAGGTCCTGGACGGCAGCGCCTACACCATCACCGGCGGCTGGAAGCAAGCCCCAGAGCCCGAGGATACAGGCCTGGACAGCGGCGACGACGCCCCACTCGACTGGGACGGCCCCCGTGGCGATCTGAGCGGCTGCGGCTGTGCCGGGAGCGCCGCGCCGGCGGGGTTGCTGGGCTGCCTGCTGGGCCTGGCCTTGGTGGGGCTGCAGCGGCGTGAGGATTAGCACCGGCCGCGTCCTGTTCCACCTCGCCGGCAGCGTGCTGGCGGTGCTGCTGGCCTGGCAGGCCTGGAGCCTGCACGTCACGCCCACCGACCTGCCCAGCGGCGATGCGGGCTACTACGCCGCCCAGGCCCTGGACCTCCGAGCGCTGCTGCTGGAGGGCGCCTGGGGGCCCCTGCTGCAGCGCCTGACCTGGCCCGAGCTGCACCCCCCCCTGCACCCGCTGCTCCTGGCGCTGTGGTCCAGCACCCTTGGGGTCACGCAGCAAGCCCTCCGCAGCTACGGTGCCGCGGTCACCCTGATCTCCCTGGTGGTCGCGCTGCCCCTGCTCGGCCGCCGCATCGCCCCCGCGGGCGGAGCCCAGGTCGGGCTGTTGACTGCGCTGGTGCTGCTCTTGGGCCCGACGCTGCCCACCCACCTGTTCACCTGCATGACCGAGCCCACCAGTTTGCTGACCTGGGTGCTGGTGCTGGGTCTCGCGCTGAACGGCTGGCAAGCCCCACGCCCAGGGGCCCAGCTGCTGGTGGGCGCCGCCCTCCTCGCCGCGGGCTTGGCGCGCTTCACCAACCTGCCCCTGTTGCTGGCCCCCTTGCTGCTGGCCGACCTGCTCACCCGCGGCGCCCCCCCCTGGCGCGCTCGCCTTCTGCGCTGGGCATGCTGGCTTGCCCCCAGCCTGCTGGTGGGGGGCGCCTGGTGGCTGGTGGAGCCCGCCCTGCCTCGGGCTATCGCCGCCTTCACCGTGACCGGCCAGCCCACACCCAGCGGCACAGCCGCCGCCTGGCTGTGGGCACCCTGGGCCATCGCCACCCGCTCCGTGGGCAACTGGCCGGTGGCGCTGGGCCTGATGGGGCTGTTCGTCCTCGGCCTGGTGCCCATGCTCACCCGGCGGGAGCACCACCACAACTTGATCCTGGGCCCCATGCGCCTGGATCTGCGGCTCGGCCGCCCCCCTGGCCTGGCCCTGCTGCAGCTCGGCGTGCTGGTGGGCCTGGCCGCCCTGACGGTCCACCCCTACAAGGTCACCCGCAACCTGAGCACGCTGGCGCCCTTGCTGATCCTGGCCTCCCTGCTGCCGTGGCTGGATTCTCGGCTGCGCTGGCGAGGACGTCCTGCCACGGACTGGGGATCGCTGGCGGCCGCGGGCGTGCTCCTGGTGGCCCAGTGGGGCCTGCAGCCCAGCCAAAGCCCCGACGGCGACAAGCCCGCCAGCACCCTCAGCCGCATCACCAACGACTACCCCGACCACCTGCCCCAGCCCGAGGCGACCGCCCTCCTCGAGGCCCTCGTACCACGCGCTCGCGCCGGCCCATGGCTGCTGGTGCGAGGCTGGGGCTACCCCGATTCTCTGCTCCACGTCTGGGCCGCCGACCTCGACCTGGACGCCGAGCTGATCACGGGCTGGGACCCCGCGGGGCTCACGGTGGAGCCCGGCGGCGCGCACACCGCCGTCGTGGTCCTGGTGAGCCCTCCCTTCCCACCCAAGAAACGCAGCAGGCGGGACGACCAGCGCCAGACCGCGGCGACGCTCGAGGCCAAGGGCTGCCACCTCCTGCCACCCGCGCGCACCGAGTGGGGCTGGCGGCTGGAGGTCCTGCACTGCACGGTGGACTCCGTCGACAGCGCACGCCAGCCCGTCACCCGGGACGACCTCGTCCAGCGGGAGCTGAAGCTGCGCTGATGCCTGCTATGCTCCGGCCATGTTCTGGAGATCTCGAGCCCTGGCCAGCCTGCTCACAGCGCTTCTGATCGCCTGCCAGCCGACGCCCACGCCCAGGGCCCCAGCCGGCGACCCGCCGCTTCCCAACTTCGTGATCATCGACATCGACTCCATGCGGGCCGACCTGCTGGACGCCACCCGCGACGTCGAGCCCATCGCCCCGGCCATCTACAGCCTGGCCCAGCGCGGCGTGCGCTTCGACCAGGCCTTCAGCCAGTCCAGCTGGACCTTCCCGGCCCTGGCCAGCCTGCTCACGGGTCGGTATCCGCCGTCATTCGCCAGCATGAACCCCAAGACCCAGCAGCTGGCAGACCTGGGGGTCACCCTGCCCGAGGTGCTGGCCCTGTACGGCTACCACACCGCCGTGGCCTGGGGGGACACAGCGCCGGTGGCCTACCCGGCCTTCGGCCGGGGCTTCCAGCGCATGCTCGGAGGCCCGGGCACTGGCAAGCCCCGAGCCTCGGCCCACAACCTGGTGGACTTCCTGAGCCAGAGTCCCCCTGAGCCGTTCCTCCTGCTGGTCCACGACATGGACCTGCACCGTCCCGTACCCCCGCCTCCCCCGGCCGTCGTGCAGCGCCACGTTGAGGAGCAGCCGACGCCCCGCTGCGTCAGCCTGAACGACACCTTCAAGCACAGCCGCGAGACCATGGACGAGGCCGCGGTCCGACGCCGCACCATCGGCTGCTACCATGCCGCGCTCGACAGCTACGACGCCGAGGTGTCCCAGGTGCTCGACCAGCTCGAGCGCAGCGGCCTGGATGACCACACCGTGGTCATCCTGGTCTCCAACCACGGCGAGGAGCTGTTCGAGCACGGCGGTCTGGGCCACGCCGAGCTGCAGTACGAGACCGTGCTGCAGGTCCCCCTGGTGATCCTCGACCCCGCCCATCCCCAGCCCGCGGTGCGCCCGGAGCGCGTACAGCTGGTGGATCTGGCCCCCACCATCCTGGCCCGCGCTGGGGTCCGCCCACCCCACGACCTGGTGGGCGAGTCCCTGCTTCCTCTCCTGGGCCTGGCCCAGGGCAGCTACATCGAGCGCGACGTCTTCGGCTTCGCCAACCCCGCCCACGCCACCCTGCGCACCGCCACCCACAAGCTGCACCACCGGATGGACCAGGGCGCCACCACCCACCAGCTCTTCGACCTCCGCAGCGATCCCGGCGAGCAGACCGACATCCTGGAGCAGGAGCCCGCGCTGGCGGCCGAGCTGATCACCAGGCTCGACGGCTTCATCCAGCAGCGGATGGCCCAGGGGCAGATCGCACCCAAGGCACCCGGTGGCGAGGCCCTCGAGCGCGAGCTGAGGGAGCGCGGCTACTGGGAGATGGTGCAGGAACAGTAAAGGCCCCCGCCCCCCACAGCCCTCCAGGTCGCGCCCAACCCCAATCCGTGCCAAACTGGCCGAGAACCACCGCGAGCGCGCGCGCCCGAGGAGTCATCCCATGGGAAACGGAAAGCTCTGGGCCGTCCTGATCTTCATCGGCGGCATCGGCTGGGCCTGGTACACCGGCCTGCTCCCCGACTTCATCAACCAGCTGGCCAACGGCTTCTCGCCCAGCACCGACAAGATCGACCTGGAGTAGTCCCCTGACCCTCTGGCTGGTCGCCGTCGGCGCCGTCACCCTGCTCGGGCAGGTCGTCCTGCTGCGAGAGCTCTCCGTGGTGTTCCAGGGCAGCGAGCTGATCACCCTGGTGGGGCTGGGGGGATGGCTGCTGGGATCAGGCCTGGGCGCCGCCCTGGGGCGCAGCCGAGGGGGGCGCCATCCCCTGCTGATCAGGCTCCTGCTGCTGGGCGTCGGCGCGCTGCTGCCCGCCTCGGTTGCGGGGGCCCGCGCCCTGCGCCAGCTCACGGACGCGACGCCAGGTGCCAGCCTGGCTCTGCCCACACAGCTGCTGGGCGCAGCCCTGATCCTGCTGCCCAGCGCGCTGCTGGCGGGGGCTCTGTTCCGCCTGGCCGCTCGGGCATGGATCGAGCCCGACCGCAGCCTGGCCAGAGCCTACGGCATCGAGAGCATCGGGGCGCTGCTGGGGGGATCGGCCAGCACGGGCCTGGTCCTGGCGGGCATGGGCAACCTGGCCCTGGCCTCGCTGACCGCACTGCTCGCCGTGGGGGCTGCCGCGCTGCCCGGACCGGGTCAACGCCGCTGGTTGCGCGGGCTCACCGTTCTGGCCTCGGTGGCGCTGGCGCTGGTGCTGGCGGGCTCTGGCCCCCTGGATCGAGCGCTCACCCGCATGGACCACCCCGCTCTGCTGGCCAGCCGCGACACCCCCTACGGCCGAGTGACCGTGGACCAGCGGGGCGAGCAGGTGGTGGTGTTCCTGGACGGAGCCCTGAGCTTCGAGAGCCAGAGCGTGGACGCCGAGGCCTTCGTACACCCCGCGGCCCTGCAGGTGGAGACGCCCCGGCGGGTGCTGCTGCTTGGAGGCGTGGGCCAGGGCGTGCTGCCGCCACTGCTCCAGCACCGCCCAGAGCGCGTGGATCTGGTGGAGCCCGACCTCGCCCTGGTGGACCTGCTTCGCAGGCACCTGCCCGACGCCGAGCGCTGGGCCCTGGACGACCCCGCGGTGCGCCTGCACATCGACGACCCACGGCGCTTCCTGGCTGTGCCCGGCCGCTACGACCTCATCCTCGTGGCGCAACCGGAGCCCAGCACCGCCGCGGCCAGCCGCACCCTGACCGCCGAGTTCTTCGCCAGCTGCGCCGAGCACCTGGCCCCCGGAGGCGTGCTGGCGTTCCAGCTGGCAGGGGCGGAGAACCTCTGGACTCCCACCCTCGCCTGGCGCAACGCCGGCATCCGACATGCCCTCACGGCCAGCCTCGACGACGTGCTGGTGCTGCCCGGCGCCACCAACACCTGGCTGGCTTCCAGGGCTCCCCTGGAGCGCTCCCCCGGTCCCCTGACACGCCGCTTGGTGGCTCGCGCCATCCAGGCGGAGCTGGTCTCCGAGCCTTGGCTGGCCTACCAACTGAGCAACGATCGGCTCGCGGGCGTCGAAGCGCTCCTGGTGAGCACGCCAGCCCCCGCCAACCGCGATGACCGACCCAGCAGCAGCTCCCTGACCCTCTTGCTGTGGCTGGGACGCTTCGACCCCAGGCTGGCCATGGTCGATCCCGCTCCCCTGCTCCAGCGGGCCCAAGCGCTGACCCCCGGAGGCCTAGGGGCCGCTGGTCTGCTGCTGCTGGGCCTGGCCGGCCTCGCCCGCCGCAGGGGCCCATCCCGCCGCTTCGCCCTCGCCGTGCTGGCCGGGCTGTTGGGCATGCTCCTCGAGAGCTCGCTGCTGATGCGCTTCCAGATCGAACAGGGGGTGCTGCCGGGTCACCTGGGCCTGCTGCTGGGGGCCTTCATGGGTGGCCTCACCGTGGGCGCCATCGGCATCGACGCCGCCCTGGTTCGGCTGGATCCGGGCGAAGAACCACCCCCATGGCTGCGCTGGAGCGTGGCCGGAGCCAGCATGGGGATCTGCGCGCTGACGCTCGCCGCCCCCCTGGTCGCCACGGGCCTACTCCAGAGTGGCGTCTTGCTGCTGCTGGCCGGCGCCGCCACGGCCGCCATCTTCGGCCTGGCCACGCGCATCGGTCTGCCCGATCAGGCGGGGGTGGCGGGGAGCCTGTATGCCGCAGATCTCCTGGGGGGTTGCGCGGGGGTCCTGCTGGCCACCACCCTGCTGCTCCCGCTGCTGGGCCTCACCGCCACCGGCGTGACGGCCCTGTTGGTGGCCGCCGCCGTGCTGGCGCTGCTGCGCTGAAGATCAGCCCAGCTTCTTGCAGGCGTCCTTGAGCAGGTCGCCCGTGAGCTGCACCATGCCGTGGGTGCGGCTGACGGTGCGCTGGGCGGTGCGCTTGACCTTGCGCTGCACCAAGCGCGCATGGTCCAGGGGGCCCAAGAAGTCGTGCAGCTCCTGGCGCACGCCGAAGCCCATGTCCGCCGAGACGTGGCCTGCCAGCAAGCAACGGCTCTGGGGCAGGAAGGTGGCGTGCCGCCCGGGCTCGAAGCGCAGCTCGGGAAGCAAGGCGCAGGACTTGACGTCCGAGACATCGAAGGGCACCCGCACCAGGTTGTCGCGCTCGTACACCAGATCCTTCTCGCAGGGCAGGGCCACGTCAGGCAGCTGCTTGCGCACGAAGACAGAGGCCGCGGGCCAGGTATTGCCCCTGTCGGGGGAGAACAGGCGGTGGAAGAACCACCCAGCGACGTCCCCGGCCTTGTCCGCCCACCAGCGGTCTCCGTAGGCAGCCTCCACGAACTTGTCCACGTATTGAGGTGTGGGCAGCGGCTGCTCTTCGCCCCACTCGCACCAGAACTCGAGCTTGTCGTCCACCTCGAGCTCGGCGTAGCGTCGGTCGAGATCCAGCTGAGTGCGGCCGAAGCGCTTGGGGAAGCCGTAGATCTCCCGGCCCAGGGTGATGGCCATGGCGTTGTCGGGGAACAGGATGGGCGCGAAGGCGCCCGGCCGGAAGCCCGCGACCGAAGGGATGAACACCGTGGTCTCGCGGTAGTCGAAGCTCACTTCGCCGGCCAAGGGGTGCTTACAGGTGACGTTGCGGAAGTGGGCCATCACGATCAGGTAGTTGTTGCGCAGGCCCGGCGGACGCCACACGCCAGGGGGAAGCAAGCGCTTGGCCCAGCAGCGATCGTCGGTCTCCATCAGCATGCCCACCAGCTGCACGTCGTCGGCCACGTAGGGCCCGGGCAGCAGCGCGGCGCCCCCGGGGGCGTAGAAGTCGTGCAGGTGCTTGCGGTAGGCCCGGTTCTCGACGTCGAGCGTCGCCAGCTCGAACTCGTACAGGGCGTACAGCAGGCGCCTGAAGAACTCTTCCTTCTTGGACAGGGCGTAGAAGGCGTCCGGCGCGAAGCGGAATCCCCGCGTGGTCTTGAGCGCCTCGATCTGTACCGGGGTGGGGAGCCCCACCGCTTCTTCGAGCAAGCCGGCCATGACGGGCGCCCGGGCGGTGCGCGCGTCACCCCCCACAGGCTGCATGTGGAAGAACCCATCGTCCACCAGCAGCATCTCGCCAGGCTGCAGCACCGCGATGGCGCCGGGCTCGAGGCAGACGCGCTCGTGCCCCGCGGCCTCGAGGCGCACGGCGGCCTCCTTGACAAGCTCCACGAGCCTCTCCAGGCGATCTCTCCTCTTGGCGTTGTGCTGCTTCTCGGACACGGCCACCTCCACATGGGCGGGAAACACTCCCCGCCACCGATGTCTCTGCGATACAGAACCTAGCCCCTCCGCCCCCCGAGGCCCAGCATGAACACCCGCATCACCTGGAAACAAGGCATGGCCTTCGACGCCGAGCTCGACGGCTTCACCATCGCCATGGACGCCGACGAGAAGGTCGGCGGTCAAGGCCGCGGCCCCAAGCCCAAGGGCCTCACCCTGGTGTCCCTGGGCGGCTGCACCGGCATGGACGTGATCGCCATCCTGCGCAAGATGCGCCAGGAGGTCACACGCCTCGAGGTGGTGGTGGACAGCACCCTGGCCGCCGAGCACCCCAAGAAGTTCGACAGCATCACCATCCGCTACGAGATCGACGGCGACGCGCTCGACCACGAGAAGGTCAAGCGCGCCGTGGAGCTCTCGGAGACCCGCTACTGCGGGGTGAACGCCAGCCTCGCGCCCGGCGTCCCCATCCGCACCGTGATCGTGATCAACGGTGAGCAGCTCTGATCGTCAGGGTGCGTAGACACCGCCGGGGCCCACGAAGGGACCGCCGTCAGCGAAGGTGCCGGGGCTGAACGCTGCGGCCGCGCCGGTGGCGGTGTGAGCCACCCAGGTGGTGCCTTCGACGTCCGGGGACAGCGTGATGGACTCATCCTGGCCCGCGGGCACCGAGCCATCGAAGCTGGCCGTGCCGTAGGAGACCGAGTCGATGCTGGTCTTGCCATCGGCGGCCATGACGCGGACGGTCTCGCCCAGGTCGAGCAGCGAGAGCCCGTACAGGGTGCCCGGGTCGTCGTTCACGGCGATGAAGAACTGAGCGTTGTCGGCGCTCATGCCGCTGACATCGCCGCCACCGAACACCACCACCACCGAGCCGGCGGGCAGCATGGTGCCCTCGGCGAAGGTGTGGCGGGGCAGGTAGGTGCTCCAGTCATTCTCGACGATGGTGACGCCTTCGAGGTCGAGGGCCACGCCGCTGACGTTGGCGATCTCGATGAACTCGTCCTCGACCGCGTCGGTGCTGCCGTCGAGGTTGGGGTCGCCATCGACGGTGGCGTCGGAGAGCAGCTCGTTGATGACGAGATCCCCCTCGGCCGCCAGGGCCAGCTCGATGGTGATCTCGACGGTGTCCTCGAAGCCTTCGTAGCTCCCGGTGACGGTGACCACGCCGCCGTTGAGGGGCTGCCCCACATACGGCTGGTAGAAGGCCAGGACGGACTCGTCGTCCGAGGCGAAGCCCGCCACGTCGGTGACGTCCACCTCGCTGCCGTCGTTGTAGACGCCCAGGAGCCCGAAGGTGACGGTCTCGCGGGAGCTCAGCGCTTCGACGGTGGCGGTGATGGACACGGACTCGAGGTCCACGTCGGTGTCGGTGTCGGCGTCGGTGTCGGCGTCGGTGTCGGCGTCGGTGTCGGCGTCGGTGTCGGTGTCGGTGTCGCCCTCGGGGGGGGCGGTGTCGTCATCGGGCTTGTCGCCGCAGCCGATGGCCAGGATGGCGAGAGGGATCAGCCAGCGCATAGTTTCTCCTCGTGAATAGGCATGGATCTGTGGAGGCTTAGAAGCAGTGGGTGGCGCCGGGGCTGGACCCGGCGGCACAGTCGGAAGCGGCCCAGTTGCCAGCGGTGTCGCCCGTGGGGATGTCCACCTTTTCGACGCTGTAGCCGTTGCCCGCGTCGAACGGGAAGCTGTACGAGTCGATGAAGGACACCGCGTTGTCTTCGTAGAGGTAGACCGGGTCGTTGGTGGCCAGACCCGAGCCGATGGTGGCGTCGTCGGTGACCAGCAGCAGGGTGCCCGAGGGGATGGTGTACACGCCGTCGTAGCCGGAATCGAGGATCACGGCGTACTCACCGGCGCCCAGGATGGTGTCGTAGGGGTCGGAGAAGCCGAAGATAGTGTCCGCGGCGTCGCCGTCGTACAGCACGTAGTAGAGCAGGTCGATGTCGGTGGAGCCGGCGTTGTACAGCTCGACGAACTCACCGGTGGACTCGGTGATCGCGTTGCTCATGACCTCGGTGATGACCAGGCTGCCGTAGAGGTCGGAGACCGTGGGGCCGCTGGTGCTGGCCGAGACGCAGTTCTCGGAGCCGGGGGAGCCGCCGGAGGCACAGGTGGAGGCCTCCCAGTTGCTGTCGGAGTCCAGGGTGCCGCCCATGGCCACCCGCTCGCTGCTCACCGCGTTGCCCGGGTTGGTGGGCCACAGGAAGCCGTCGATCAGGTGGGTGCCATCGGCTTCGTAGAGCAGCACTTCGTCGCTGACACTCAGGGCGTTGCCGATGGTGGTGTCCTCGGTGGTGACCAGGATGACGGAGCTGTCGATGGTGTACTCACCGGCATACTCGGCGTCGAGCACCAGGGCGAAGCCGCCGGGGGCCAGCAGGGTGTCGCCGCCGTCGTAGGCCGCGATGGTGTCCACCTCGTCGCCGTCGGTGATGATCAGGCCCGCCAGGTCGATGGTGTCCCAGCCAGCGTTGTAGATCTCGACGAACTCGCCGGTGTCCTCGTCGTCGGCGTTGGCCATGACCTCGTTGATGATCAGCGGGTCGCAGATGCCGCCCGCCGCGCCGTTGAGGCGGCCCGGGCTGGCGCTGCGCGTGCTGTAGTCGGCAGCGGAGACCCAGTTGGTCTCGACGTCGCCACCCGCGTAGTCCACCTTCTCCCAGGAGACGGCGTCGCCGTTGTCACCGGGGAAGCTGAACGAGTCGATGAGCGTGACGCCGTCGGTGTCGTACAGGGTGACCATGTCGGTGGAGTTGGACAGCCCGTTGCCGATGGTGGCGTCGTCGGTGGTGACCAGCAGGATCTCGCTGGGCAGGTAGTAGTCGTAGCTGTAGTCGGGATCGACGATCAGGGCGTGGGTGTAGGCACCCAGCAGGGTGGAGCCACCCTGGAAGGCCACCAGCGCGTCGGAGGTCGCGTTGTCGGCGACGACCAGGCCGGCCAGGTCGATGTCGGTGTCGGTGGGGTTGTAGATCTCGACGTACTCGCCCGTGGACTCCGACGCGGCGTTGGCCATGATCTCGGTGAGGACCAGATCGGCCGGGTCGCCGGACTCGGGGAAGCAGTGGGCGGCGCCCGGGGAGTTGCCACCGGCGCACTGGCTGGCGCGCCAGTTGCCCGCCGCGTCACCGTTGTCGAGGCTGTACATCTCGAGGGAGACGCCGTCACCCGGGTCGGTCGGGTAGCTGAAGGTCGCGATCACGGTGGAGCCATCGGACTCGTACAGGGTGACCTTGTCGGAGGTGGTGAGGCCGTTGCCCAGGGTGGTGTCGCCCGTGGTGACCACGGTGACCGCGCCGGGGATGCTGTAGACGCCGTCGTACTCGGGGTCGACCACCACGGCGTACTCGCCGACGCCCACCACGGTGGTGCCGCCGTCGAAGGCCTGGATCACGTCGATGTCGTCGAAGTCGGTGACGATCAGGTCGGCGAGGTCCACCGGGCGCGACCCGGCGTTGTAGATCTCGACGTACTCGCCGGTGGACTCGGTGCTGGCGTTGGCCATGACCTCGGTGATGATCAGCTCGTAGGCGGACACGCCGTACTCGTCGTAGCCCAGGTCGTAGTTGTCACCCTGGGGGCGGGCTTCATCGTCGATGTCCACCACGATGCCCACGGTGCTGTTGGCCGCGTCGATGGCGGGGGAGGCTGCGGTGAGGTGGAAGTTGCCCTCGGAGCCCGCCACGAACAGGGGGTCGCCCGCGATGTCGGAGCCGCCCGCCGAGGCGTCGTTGACGTAGTCGGTGGCGTTGCCCCACACCAGGTTGTAGTCCCAGGTGCCCGAGCAAGAGTAGCAGTTGATGCCGTAGTAGTTGGAGCTGACGATGTTGTTCACCACCCGCTCGGTGCCGGTGCCCTCGAGGGCGATGCCGCCGGTGAGGTAGGCCGCCGTGCCCGAGAAGGCGTTGCCGATCACCGTGTTGAACATGATGGTGCCAGCGCTGTTGCCGGACACGATGCCACCCGCGGGGTTGTTGCCCACCAGGTTGTTGGCCACCGTGAGGTTGGACACCGTGTCGAGGTTCATACCGTACCAGTTGTAGCCCAGGGTGTTGCCCTCGACGTAGACGTTGTCGGCCGTGACCGCCATGATGCCGTTCTCGAAGTAGTAGGCGCTCACGTTGATGATCATGGCGCTGCCGCTGGCCACGCCCACGCCGTACTGGGTGGCGTAGCTGGTGCCGGAGCTGACCCAGGTGGGATCGTACAGCGACATGTCGCTGATGGTGCCGGCGCTGAGCCCGTCGAAGTACACGGAGCCCACCAGGTTGGTCTCGCCCTGGCCCGCGCCGTCCACGGTCACACCATCGGCCATGACCAGGTTCTCGACGTAGGTGCCGGAGGGCACGTTCACGGTGTCGCCGGACACGGCCATGTCGATGGCGGCCTGGATGGTGGTGAACGTGAGGTCGGCGTCGACCTGGGTGTAGTCGTCCCACTCGCCGCCCTCACCGGGCATGACCCAGAGCTGGCGGCCGTCGTCGAGCTGGTAGCCAGCGCAGGAGACGAGGGGGAGGAGGAGGAGGAGACGGGCGAGCTTCATGAGGTTCTCCACGGAGTTTCACTGGATAGACCCCCTCTCTTAGACCCACGCGCCGCACCGCGCAACGGGGCTTTACACTCGCGACCCCCGGCTGCCCCCAGGCGCTGCGACCCCGCGTCGCACCGGCCTGCTTGGGTCGACGATCCACTCGCTCCACGAGCCCGGGTACAGGCGCGGGGTGGACAGGCCGGCCCGGGTCATCGCCAACACGTTGTGCGCTCCGGTGACGCCGGAGCCGCAGTAGTGGACCGAGCGGCCAGCGTCCTGCCCTTCCAGCACCGCCAGGAACCGTTCGCGCAACCGCGCGGGCGCCAGGAAGCGGCCATCCTCGTCGAGGTTGTCTCTCCAGAAGGCGTTGCGCGCGCCGGGGATGCGGCCGGCCACCGGGTCGCGGGGCTCCTGTTCGCCCCGATACCGGGCCGGAGAGCGAGCGTCCACCAGGCACAGCTCCGGATCGTTCAGCCGCGCCATCACCTCGTCCACCCCTGCCACCATGGAGGCGATGGGCGAGGCGCAGAAGCGCTGGGGCTCCACGGGCAGGGCCGGGCCACGCTCCAGGGGGAAGCCGGGGTCCGCCCAGGCGGACCAACCGCCATCCAGGACCGCCACCTCCCGGTGGCCGAGCCAGCGCAGCAGCCACCACAGCCGCGCCGCGAAGCCGCCCTCGAAGTCGTCGTAGATCACGACCCGGGTGTCGGGCCCGATGCCCAGCGTTCCCAAGACCGCCTCGAGGTCCGACACCGAGGGCAACGGGTGGCGCCCGGTGCGACCGGGCACGACGGGGGCGGACAGCTGACGCTCGAGATCCACCCGGCAGGCCCCGGGAATCCGGGAGTAGGAGAAGGCCAGCGCGCCGTGGCCGGGGTCATCCAGATCGAAGCGGCAGTCCACCACCCTAAGGCCTGGTTGGCCCAACAATGCGGCCAGCTGCTCGGCGACCAGGACGGGGGGGAGCGAGGGGGTGGGGGTTTCCATGGGAGCTCCAGGAGCGCGGGGCTGGGGACAGGGGGGATCGCTATCACAGGGTGGGCCCCAGGGGCCGGCGAGCTGTGGCAGCATGGGGCTGCCCACCAAGCCCGGACTCCCCATGCGCCACCACTCCATCACGCTCCTGCTGGCCATGCTCGCCACACCAGGCTGCCGCCCCGACGACACCGCCGCCCCGGCCGACAGCCCCCTCGAGGCCTGCAACGACGCGGGCTGCCTCTCCATGAGCGGGGGGCTCATCACCCTGCACAACGCCGAAGGAGAGCTGGTGCTCACCGGAACCACCGCCCGCGCCATGCTGGACGACTGGGGCGACGAGGGTCGGGAGCTGCTGCTGTCAGAGGCCGCCTGTAGCACCAGCGCCGATGGCGACACCCTGCAGGCCAGCTGTACCGGCTCCGACCAAGAGCCCACCCTGCTCTGGCGGCTCCGGGCCCACCCCGACGGCTGGTTCGAGGCCGGCCTGGTGGTGGAGAACAGCACCGACCAGGACCTGGCGGTCACCAAGCTCAGCCCGCTGTACCTGGAAGGGCGGGACGACGGCGCCCTGTTCCTGGGGGATCACCCCAGCACCCACCGCATCGTGGAGAACGGCAGCTATGCCGCCCTGGACTTCGTGGCGGAGCTGGTGCCCGGCGACATGGAGCAGAACGGCGGCTACGCCACCGTGATGCCCGGAGCGTTCGAAGGGCACAGCGCCTCGAGCTGGAACCACGGCGTGCAGGACCTCCACAGCGCGCACGCCTGGGTGGCCGGCGGCCTCACCTTCGAGCGCACCACCCCGGTGATGAACCTCAGCTACAAGGACTCACGGGCCATCACCGACGACGAGGGCCGCACCGGCTTCTCCTTCCTGGCCCTAGAGGGTGCCTACCTGCCCGCCCCCAAGGTGGTGGCCCCAGGCGACGCCCTGGCCTCGGAGACCTTCTATTTCTGGACCGGCGCCGACGCCCTGGACGGCCTCGAGCTGTACGCCAGGGCCATCGCCCAGACCCTCGAGCTGGTGCCCTGGCACAAGCGCGAGCCCGGCCGCAGAGTGCCAAACGGCTGGAACTCCTGGGCGGGCTCGGGCAGCACCGGCGGCTACGGCACCGACATCAACGAAGAGGTCATCCTCGAGAACCTGGACATCATGGCCAACGAGCTGCGGGACTGGGGCGTGGACTGGTTCCAGATCGACGACGGCTATGAGCCTACCTACGGCGAGTGGACCTGGGTCGAGGAACGTTTTCCCCACGGCCCGGCCTGGCTCACCCAGCAGATCCGCGACCGGGGGCTCATCCCGGGCCTGTGGATGGCCCCCTTCCAGATCTACAGCGACGCCTCCATGGTCACCGAGCACCCCGACTGGTTCGCCGACCCGGTGGCCCTGGGCGAGGTCATCCTGGGGGACAGCTACATCCTGGATCTGACCCACCCCGAGGTGCAGGAGTACCTGCGGGAGCTGTTCACCACCTTCCGCCACGACTGGGGCTTCGAGTGGCTCAAGCTGGACTTCGGCTACTACGCCCTGTTCGGCGAGGACTACCACCAGGCCAACACCACCCGGGAAGAGGCCTGGCGACAGGGCGTGGGCGTGATCCGCGAGGCCCTGGGAGACGACGCCTTCTTCATGCTGGTGGGCACCCTGGGCACCAACTTCGGGATCCTGGACTCCGGACGGCTGGGCTTGGACTCCATGCCCATCTGGGACTGGGACCAGGGCGCCATGGCCTGGGACGAGCGCTTCGAGCAGCAGGGGCTCAAGCCCACCCTGCGCACCGCGGCCCGACGCTACTTCTTCCAGGACACGGTCTGGGTCAACCACCCCGACCTCATCTTCTTCCGGTCCAACACCAGGGATGAGTCCTGGCCCCGGCTGACCCAGGAGGAGAGCGAGGCCTGGTGCAGCTGGGTGGCCCTAAGCGGCGGCATCGTCAAGATCGGCGACCGCCTGGTTGACCTCGAGCCCGAGCACGTCAACGCCCTGCGCAAGATCCTGCCGGTGCACGGCGCCCCGGCCCGCCCCCTGGACCTGTTCGAGCGCGAGTACCCCGAGCGCTGGCACGTACACTACGATGGCGGGCTCGACGGCTTCAGCGAGAGCTGGGACCTGCTGGGGCTGTTCCACTGGGGCTTCAACGTGGACCAGACCACCAACCCCTACAGCCCCATCGCCGACACGGACGACGACCGGCTACACGAGGTCGACCTCGAAGCCCTGGGCGTCGAGGGGCCGCGGCTGGCCTACGAGTTCTGGACCGGAGAGTTCCTGGGCACGCTGGAGGACACGGCCAGCGTCGCGGTCCCCAGCCACCGGGCCCGCATGATCGCCCTGCGGGAGCCCACGGGCGCGCCCCAGTTCCTTGGCTGGAACCGCCAGCTGACCATGGGCGGGGTGCTGCTGGGCGAGGTGGCCTGGGACGACGGTGCCCAGACCCTGGTGCTTCCCATGCACGTGGCCGCTCCCACCGAGTTCGCACCCTTCGAGTACGAGATCGCCGTCTACGTGCCCGAGGCCTACGGCAGACCCGACATGACCCACGATGGGGTGGCCCTCGAGAGCGCCACGTTCGTGGTGGAGGGCGAGCTGGTGCGGGTGCGCTTCGTGCCCGCCAACACCGGCGCGCTGGTGGTCACCCTGGCGTTCTGATCAGTCCAGCCGCGCGCCGTCCATGCTGCCGTAGACGTACATCCAGTCGGTGTACTCCTCGAAGTCGAGGTGGATGGTGCCGTCCTCGACCGGGCCGAACAGATCCAGGGGGTAGGCGTCGCCGCCCCAACCCAGGATCACCGTCCAGGTGCCCATGAACTCCGTGCCCTCAACCCGACCGGTGATGTCTCCCTCGACGTCCATGTGGCCGCCCACGTCGACATAGCCGTAGCCCGCGGCGTCGCCGTCGCCGGTGATCGCGAGTTCGAAGAGGCCGTTGCCCTCCACGGGCCACCACTCGTTCTCGACCATCACCCAGATGTCGCCCTCGTAGTCGCCCTCGGGGCTGAGGTCGGCGTCCGCATCGCTGTCGGCGTCGGAGTCGGCGTCGGTGTCGCCGTCTGCATCACCGTCGGCATCCGTGTCGGTGTCGGTGTCGGTGTCGGTGTCGGTGTCGCCTTCGGTGGGATCCGCAGTGTCGGTGGGCTGGATGCCGCCGACGGAGTGACAGGCGGACAGGGCGAGCAGGGCGAGGATGGCGAGACGCATGGGAGACTCCTCCAGGAAGCACGGGAAGTCTAGCCGGACCGGGGCGACTTCGCAGGTGAAAGCGGTGTGAAGGCCGCACGACACACCAAAAGGCCCCCGCTGCACGGAGCAGCAGGGGCCTGGATCACCCGTGGGTGAGGCTAGAAGATCTCGTACCCGGCCCCTGCGCCGTCATCGATGGGCGCGTCGCCGTTCTGAGAGTGGGGCACGCCGACGAAGCAGGTGCCACCCGCCACGTTGCCGGACCCGTCGTCCACCTCGAAGCTGATGCCATAGACGCGGCCGTTCTCGCCGCCCGCCCGCTCGGAGCGCAGGGAGAAGCCCGTGTCGTCGAACAGCACGATGTCGTCGAAGGTCTTGCCGTCGCCGTTGCCGGTGGCGTCTTCGGGCTCGTCGCTGTAGGCCGCGGTCACGAAGCCCACCGCGGAGATGTCCAGCTCACCCGAGCAGGAGTCCACTACGGTGATGCCGCAGTCCGCCAGCCCGAAGTCCACGTACTTGTGGTTTGGGGGCCACAGCTCGAGGGCCTCACCCACCTCGATGGTCGCAGGTGTGACGTCGGCCACGCTCACGATGGCGTCGCAGCTCGAGGACTCGCCGTCGGGATCGGTCACCGTCAGGGTGACCGTCTGGCTCCCCACGGTGTACGGACCCGCGTCGGAGTACTCGAAGACCAGCTCGTCGCCGTCGGGATCGTAGGAGCCGTCGTCGATGTCGCCCGCGGCCAGGCAGCTGCCATCGGCCTCGAGGAACAGCTCGGCGCACAGGGCCACCGGAGGCTGGTTCAGCGGCACGAAGATCGACACGCTCTGAGTGCCGATCACCGTATCGTCCGCCAGGAAGTCCACGGTGCACTCCAGGTAGCCGTCCTCGTCCAGGTCCGCCTCGGAGATGTCCAGCGGCGCGGTGATGGTCTCCTCGAAGGCCACGGTGTCACCGCCGAAGACGTCCTCGAACAGATCGGGGGCGTAGGCGAAGTCCAGGGGCTCACAGTCCTCGCCGGGCGCTGCGCTGACGGTGTAGGACAGGGTCTCGAGACCGGCGAGCACCGCGGTGGCGATCTGGGAGCTGGAGCTGTCGGTGGTGACCACGGAGCCCCCCGTGGCGTCCGCCAGGATGTCCATGTCCGAGTCCGCCGAGCCGGTCTTGATGGCGATGACCTTGACGCCCACGTCCAGCAGGGCGTCGATGGTCTCGGCCATGGTGGCGCCGGGGTAGGCGAAGCTGTAGCCATAGTCCCCACCCTCGTGGAAGGCGGCGTCGGTGGTGATGGCGATGACCTTGGTGGCGTCGTCGCGGAAGGTGGCGTTGAAGCCAGGCTCGATCTCGCCCAGGTCGTCATAGTCGCCATCGGCGCTGATGGGCATCTCGCGCCCCTGGCCGGTCACGGCCTGGAACAGCCCCTCGAGCTGTGACTCGGGGAAGTCGCCACCGTAGCGGGTGTACATGCCGTTGACCGACGTGAGCCAGGTGGCCCGGTCGGTGGTGAGGTCCTGGTCCAGGGCGTACCCGTAGTCGCCCGTCGAGGCGTTGCCCCAGGGCGAGAACGGGAAGTCCACGAAGCTGGCCAGGGCGAACTGAGAGTCCGGCACGTCGGCGCGGATGGAGTCGAACAGATCCGGCGCCAGGTCCTTGATCTTCTCGATGTCGTCCCCGTAGCTCCCCGAGAGGTCCACCAGCAGGACGAAGTCCAGCTTGGGGGTGTCCTCCGGAAGGGTGACGAGCTTTTCCAGTCCAACCGACTCGCCAGGGGCGAGCTCGGCCTCGAAGAAAGCAGGGTAGACCTCGGCGTTCACCGTTCCTGCAGACATGAAAGCAGCCGCGGCGAGCGCGACGACGGGGCGCACGTTGTACACGTGACCTCCAGGGTTCGAGTTGGTGTCCCGCACGGCGACAAGCCAGCGCGGGGCACACAAGAGCTACCCCCACCCAGGCGTCACCGACGGTGAGAAAACCAAGGCGACATCATGCTGGTGGGAACGCTCACCACAGGGCCACAAGGGTAGGGCTACTTCAGAAAGTAGCCACCCGGAGTGTGCAGGGCGTCGGTGGTGAACATGATGCCCAGCTTGCGCAGCACCTCCTGATCGTCCGAGGTGGGCACATGGGTCATGTGCATCTCGCACTCCTTGAGCACCGGCAACATCTCGAAGGCGGCCTCGGCCGCGGGGTTGTGCGCTGCGCTGACGGACAGCGCGGCCAGCGTCTCGCCGATGTCCAGGCTGTCGCTGCCGTCGCCCAGCACCTCGTTGAGGCTCACCAGGTTGCGGATGACCAGGGGGGACAGGAGGTGGATGTTCTCGGGGATGCCCGCGAGCACCTTGATGGCGTTGATCACGGCGGCAGCGGTGCTGTACAGCAGCTCGGAGTTCATGCCGGTGACCACGGTGCCATCGGGTAGCTCGATGGCGGCGCCGCAGTAGGCTTCCTTCCAGCCCTTGCCTGGCAGGCGCTTGGCGTCCGCGGCCGCTCGCCGGGCGGGCAGCACGGTGGGGCGATCCTCGACGGACACGCCCACCCGCTCCATCAGCCGCCGGGCGATGGCCACGGTCTCCTCGTTCTCGACTCCGATGGTGAGCTCCCAGTTGTAGCGCAGGAAGCGGCGGGCGATCTCCTGGCGGGAGGCCTCGCGCACCACCTCATCGTCCACGATGCCCTGGGAGGCGCAGTTGCAGCACATGTCCGTGGGCGACTGGTACCGGGGCAGTTCGCTGTTGCCGCCCGTGATGCGGTCCATGAGCGCCTGCAGGATGGGGAAGTGCTCCACGTCGCGGTTGTAGTTGACCGTCTCGACCCCGTAGGCGGCCAGGTGGTGAGGATCGATCATGTTCTTGTCACGGATGTCGGCCGTGGCGGCCTCGTAGGCGAGGTTGACCGGGTGGTCCAGCGGCAGATCCCAGACCGGGAAGGTCTCCCACTTCGCGAAGCCCGCGATTCGGCCCTGCTGCTGCTCGTGCCACATCTGCTGCAGGGCGGTCTCGATCTTGCCGCTACCCGGCCCAGCGCCCGCCACCACCACGATGGGCTTCGTGGTGGGGATGTAGGTGTTGATGCCGAAGCCCTGTTCGCTGGCCACCACATCCACTTCGTCGGGGTAGCCCGGCACGCTGAAGTGGGTGAACACGCGCACCCCGCGCTTCTCGATGCGGCTCTTGAGCTGCAGCGCCGCCGGCTGGCCCTTGAAGCGGGTGATGACCACGGCAGAGACCGGCAGGCCCCGCTCCCGAAGGTCGTCCAGGGTGCGCAAGGTGGCCAGATCGTAGGTGAGCCCCCAGTCGCCGCGCACGCGGCCGCGCTGCACGTCCTTGGCGTTGACCACGAACAGGATCTCCATCTGGTCTACCAGGCGCTGCAGGGGCCGGATCTTCACGTTGGGGTGGAAGCCCGGAAACACACGCGCGGCGTGGTGGTCGAACAAGAACTTCCCACCGAACTCGATGTAGAGCCTGCCGCCGAAGCGCTCGACCCGCTGGAGGATCGCCTGGGACTGAGCCTCGAGGTACTTCTCGTTGTCGAAACCAACAGAGCGACGGGTCTGCATCCGGGACTCCTCGAAAATGGGCCCGAACTATAGCCGGCGCTCGAGGCGCTTTCCAGGGAGGCGCCCGGAACCTACTCGACGATGGTGGCCTGCCCGCTGATGTCGAAGGCGTAGATGCTGCCGGCGGCGTAGCGGTCCGCGTCGTCGTGCAGCAGCGTGAGGCTGGGGTCGACACCACCCAGGTCGACCGTGAGCTCGTAGGCGCCGATGCTGCCGGCGCAGCTGCCGTAGGACGCCACGACCACCTGGTAGAGGCCGCGGTCGGCCAGGGAGAGGGTCATGGAGGGGCACTGGTACGAGGGCGGCGGGTAGGTGCAGTCGAAGCTGTCGTCGCTGGAGTTCAGCGTACAGCCGGCGGGATCGTTCACCCACATCAGGGGATCGAAGGCGGTGGTGGTGGCGGTGGTGTCCACCGCGATCAGCGCGGTCTGGCCCGGGGCCCCCAGGAAGGTCCACACGTCCACCTCGTCGGTGCTGCAGTCCAGCTCGGACTGGCCCGTGTAGGTGCCGACGACGCTGTCCCCCAGATCCGCATAGCCCACGGTGCCGCAGTCGCTGTAGTAGCTCGCGTCGCCGTAGCTCTCGGTGGACTCGTAGGTGAAGGTCCACTCGATGTCGTCGCCGGTGCGGCGGAAGCTGCCCGTGGACGAGCCGTCGTAGGACAGCATGAACCAGTAGGGGCCGGGGTAGTAGCCGTAGCCGTAGGAGCTGTAGTCCACGGCGAAGCCCGTAGCGAAGACATCGGAGTAGGACCCGTAGGAGCCGGAGTAGCTGGCCATGTGGGCCATGAGCATGTTGGTGTAGACGCCAGCGTCGATGTAGGACAGGTAGGGATGCAGCTCGCAGTCGGCGGTGCCGCTGTCGCGCACCACCGTGGCGTCGATCTCGAAGGCGAAGTCACAGCCCGCGCAGGTGCCCGTATAGGGCGTGCCCTGCAGCTCGATGCGGGCGTCGCAGACCACGGCCCCGTCCAGGGTGGTGACGTAGTCCACCACGCCGGAGATCTCGGTGTCGGTGTCGGCGTCGGCGTCGGCATCCGCGTCGGCGTCGGCGTCGGCGTCCGCGTCGGCATCCGCGTCGGCGTCGGCGTCGGCGTCCGCGTCGG
>CALDOK010000309.1 GCA_937912125.1 uncultured Pseudomonadota bacterium | reverse complement strand
AGGGACTGGGCGAAGCAACTGGCGGACGTCAGGGGGAAGCTGGAAGGCCCGAAGCTGCGGGACGGCGAGGTCATGCTGGACACGCAGGGAACCAGGGCGTTCGAGGAAATGCAGAGAGAGCAAGATCCGGATCGGAGAGGGCCGCGTGCGCGCGAGACGGGGCCTGTCATGGATTCGGGGCCGGTGTCAAGTGAGACCGAAACAGATTGACCGAAGCCCGCGGGGCTACTAGGGTTTTAGTTATGGCGGAACGAAAAGGCGCGAAACTGAAAGAACCACTAAAGCCTGAGCACGAAGAGACGCTCAAGCTACGCTTGGCCGGCTTGACTCCAGAAGAGATCGCCAAGTCGATGGGCGTCCACCTCGCCACCGTCTACACGAGGCTGGCCCGGCCCGACGTCAAGGCAGCTCACGCAGCGTTCCAGGAAGCTCGTATCCAGGCCGTCACGGATGTCTTGTCGGGAGCCGCGCAGATGGCTGCGGAGCGGTTGATCACGATCGCCCGCGACAGCGTCCAAGAGGACCAGGCCCGCCTAGCCGCCGTGGCCATCCTCGACCGCAGCGGCCACGGCCCGACCTCCCGCACCGAGGTGACCGGGGCAGACGGCGCGACCCTGGGGATCGTGCTGAAGGCCGAGGAGTTCGAGGCGGAGCGGGATCGGCTGATGGCGGAGCTGGAGGAGGCGAAGCGGGATGGGTGAGCACACGGAACCAGGCCACGACCTCGACCGACTGCGCGAACTGTTCGACGAGTGGGACGACCGCGAAGCCGCCGCCGGCATCAGCAAAGAGGCGTCCATGTTCGCGGTGATGACGCACTGGGGGCGGACGCTGGACCTGGCGATGGGCTTGCGCGAGGACAACCGAAAGTACCTGGACGCGGTAGGCCCCCTCTGCCCGAAGTGCGGCAAGCCCGGATTCGCAGACGAACTCAAAAACGGGACGGGCTGCGAGTACTGCTACGCGGACTCGTTGTGTTCGAGGGCCGCCCCGACGATCACCATCGCCAACCAAGCCATACAACACCCCAGCAAGTGGCCCGATCCAGCGTGACAACCCCCGCCGTCCAAGCCGCAGTCGAGCGCGTGGTGGCGTTCGAGCGGGCGAACCGCTTGGCCTACTACTTCGCCCGGGGGGCGGCACCGTGGCAGCGTCAGCTATTCGAGGACGCCAACCCGAAGCGGTTCGTTCGCAAGGGGAACAAAGTAGGCGGGTCCTACGGGCCGTGCGCCGAGGGGATCGCCCTGTCGCTGGGCTGCCACCCGACGATCGACCTACCCACGCCGAACGTCGGCATCGTCTACGTGCCAGACCTCGACCACAGCTACGCCGACGACATCTGCCGCACCATCCGCATGCTTGAGCCCGCCGGGCACCTGGCCAAGGGTTGCAGCTACTCCGAGGCCGCGGGCTACAAGATCGGCGGGCGTCGTGGCATCCAGTGGGCGAACGGGTCGCGCATCCTGTTCAGATCGAGTCACCAGGAGGCCAAGTCACAGGCGGGGGTCTATGCTGACTGGGGGCTCATCAACGAGCCGCCGGCCCGGCACCTGTGGGGCGAGATCATGCGGGCGTTCTCGCTGTCGTCAGACGCCCCGATCATCATGAACTTCACGGTCGTGGACGACGTCCGCAAGTCGAGCCCGGACACCGCATGGCTACGCGAGATCCTCGACGACCCTTCCTCGACGTGGGCTCAGTACGTGGTGCCTCTGCGAGCCTCCAACGTCCCGCACCGCGTGCCCAGTGGATGCCCCGGCGACGAGCGGTGCACCATCACAGGTGGCGACTGCGACGCCCCAGACTGCAACGTGCGCCAGCAGTGGGCACTGTGCCCGCCCGAGGAGCGAGCCCAGCGCATTGACGCCGAGTGGGACGCGCCGGCAATCGACCGCTACATCCGCGGGTTTACGGACGCGTGCATCGTGGACGACAGCGACTACCAGCGGATCGGCCTGCCCGCCATTGTGCAGATCGGCGTGAGCTTCGACCACGGCGAGGCCCCCGGGCATGAGACCGAGTGCCTGTACGCGTGGTGGCGTGACCAGGGCGGAGACAACGTGGTGTTGGTCCTCGACGAGTACGGCAGCAGCGGGAGGACCACCAGCGCCACCGACGCAAGCTGCATCGCGGACCAGCTCAACGCCCACGGGCTCACCCTGTTCGACGTGGACCGGGCGCACGGCGACATCAACACCGCGGGCAAGTCGGCTGTCACGGGCTCGGTCAACCGGGAGTTGGAGATCGCCTTTGCTGGCCTGGTACGCGGCGACCCGAACAACCCGCCGTTTCGCGTCGCCAAGGCCAAGAAGGGATCGGGCTCGGTGCTAGCCGGCGCCCGTGTGCTATCCTCGGCCTGTGCTGCACAGCGGCTTTGGTTCCACCGGCGGTGTACGAACCACATCAACGCGTTCAGGAAGTGGAAGGGCACCGACCGAGGCGAGGACGCCAAGATCAAGCACTGGATCGACGACGTCCGCTATGGACCGGGGCCGCTGCTGGACACGACGAAACAGATCCCGGCGCAGAGCGTCCGGGTGGTATGAGAGGGGCTTCTCATGGATAACCGACGACCACTGACCGAGCCGGAGTACGGCCCATGCACCCGTAGATTCCCAGAAGTCAGCGGCGACTACTGGCTTGAGATCGCCGTGAAGATGGCCAAGCTGGCGTTCCTGTACCGAGATGCGTGCGTGAACGGCGATGGCGATCTGGCCTACATGGTCCAGAATCTCAACGACGCGGACGTGCAGATGGCGAACAGGCTCACCGGCGGAGAGCTGCGCATCCCGGGAGCCAAGCCATGATCGCCCCCACCCAGACACCCATGGAGCGATCCCTGAAACACCTCGCACTGGCGCGGACCTTCAACGAGCTGTTCAACGACCTGATCTCGCAGGCCGAGGACATGGCCTACCACGTCGCGTCGTTCCACCAAGTGCACGAGTGGAAGCCGACAGGCACCGCGGCCAACCTGAGCTACGAGGAGCGGTCAGACTCCGTCAGCTTCACCCTCGGGCGACAGGCGATCCAGTATGAGATTCAGAGCCTCGACGGCGTCAGCATCGAGCGACTCGCGCAAGGGGTGGCCCACGCGTTCCTCCGTCGCCGCCGGCAGATGGTGGCCGAGACGTCATACTGCGTGGCGCGGGCGGTGTGCTGCGACAGCCTGGTGGACTCCCTGTACATGGCCGCCTTCGATGTGTCGAGGCTGTCTCGCCCAGCTGGCCCGATTCACAAGGTGTCTACACCTCAGCACCACGTTGAATTTCTGAACGCCGCGCGCACCGAAGGAAGCGATCGGGTGACGATGGCCGAACCAAGCAGCGCCGATGAGGCGAACGGGATGTGCGGGACGTTCGGCAGCTTTCCCGCCGAAGGCTATTACGGATGCGTCCACTGGACCGACCGCGACGTAGACGAGGCGTTCGTCTGCGCACCCGGCGCGTTCCTCATCGCCAATGAGACCGCGTGGCACGTTCTCCAGGAACTCCAGTACCAGCGCAACCACAGCTTCACCACGCCAGAGACGGCCCGCCGGATCGCGTTCCTTCGGGAGTCGCGACCGCGCGACGTGGTATGGTGCTCGGTTGAGGACGATACGCTTCGTGGTGGACTATCCCTGTTAGTCGAGGCAAAAATGGGGTGCGCCATCGCAGAGCCTGACAAGATAGTGAGAATCGACGCCCCGTAGGAGCCAGCCAATGACCGACGAACACGTCCTGTCCAGCATCCCGCCGCTCCCGCGAGACGGCGAGAACGCCCGCCGAGCCCAGGCGTTGAAAGTCCGCAAACTGTTCGAGGGGCAGTGGAAGGATCTGCTCGACGTCCAGATGGGCGCGATGTTCGACGACGTCCGCAACAAGGCCACGGGCAAGCGGGACTTGAGCACGAACATACTCAAGACCGCGGTGTGGCAGCTCGCCAAGCTCTACCCGGAGGCGCCGTTCATCCACCCGCCGGAAGGATCGACAGAGGACGACATCGCCGCCGCCGTCAAGGCCACGCAGGACGCACGGTGGTGGTCCATGGCCACACGGAACCAGCGCAACGTACTCGGCATGGGTGAGTGCTTCGTGCGCCCATCGTGGAAGCGCAGCAACGACGGCATGATGTACCGGATCGTGACCCCGGACATGGTGAGCGCGTCCAGCAGCCCCGACGAGCCGGACCTCCCTGATTACGTGGTCGAGGCCCGGACCCGCGTGGTGGACGGCGAACGGGCGTGGACCTGGGACGTCGTCGATCTGCGCGACCCGAACAACCCGATGTTTGCGATCCAGCTGGCCGAGGAGTACCACGGCGCCGAGCAGGGTGCGCCACTGACCGAGATGTTCATCCCCGGCGGGCTCCCCAGCGGCTACCCGGAACAGTGGATCGACTCGGTAGGAGTCCCCGTCAGCCCATATGTCCTGTACCACAAGAGCACCACAGGCATGCTGTTCGACGGGTTCGAGAACCTGGAACTCATCGACGGCACCCTTACGATCGCCGCCCTGTGGAGCTTCTGGCTCCACTGCGTGCGAGACGCGAGCTGGCCGCAGCGGTGGGCCATGAACGCCATCATTGGCGGCATGGAGGTGGACACCATCAACGGCGTCAAGGGCACGTCCAAACAGGTCACGACCGACCCGGCGTCCCTGGTGATGCTGTACGAGGGCCCCGGCCAGATCGCCCCATCAGTGGGGCAGTGGTCTCCTGGCTCCGACCCTGCCACCCTCGGCGAGGCCATCGCCAAGTTCGAGGCCAGGATGGGCGTCCACTTCAACATCGGCGCCGACGATTTCCACAGGTCCGGCTCGGCCGAGTCGGGCTACGCGATCTCCATGAAGCGGGCCGCGGTACGCGAGGCTCAGAAGTCGTTCGTGCCAGAGTTCTCCCGCTCCGACGCCCAGCTGATGCGCGTGACCTCGGTGATCTTGAACAACGCGACCGGGGCCGGCGTTCCAGAGGAAGGCTACTCGCTGACCTACCCGGGGTTGCCGACGTCGCCTCAGGAGACCAAGGAAGCCCTCGAGGAGCACGACATGAAGCTCTCACGCGGGCTGGAGTCGCCCGTGGACGCCTACATGGACCTGAACCCGGGCACCACGCGAGAGCAGGCGCTGGCCGCGCTGGTACGCGTCACCGAAGAGAACAGGCAACTTGCGCTCGCTGGATGGACCGGCGGCGCCGCACCCACGAAGTAAGAAGAGAGGGCACCATGACCGAAGAGGAACAGCTCGCCAACGTGAACCCCGGCGACACGGGCGACACCGTATCGCGCTCCGACTACAACAAGGTCCAGGAACAGCTGCGCAAGTTGAAGGCGGACCACAGCACCAAGCTCGGGGAGTACGCGGATCTGAGCTCGAAGTACCAGAACCTATCTGCCCTCGCGGCCGGACTCCAGCAGCACTCCCAGGAGCGCGACAGCCTCGTGATGCAGATCCGCGACTTGAAGAAGGCCGCGGGCGGCGACATCACCGATCTCCAGCGACGGGCAGCCGAGGCCGACGATTGGCGATCGAAGTACGAGGCGCTTTCCACGACCCAGCCCATCGACCTGATGCTGGCGTCTGCCGGGGTGGATGAGCCCGCAGTGCGAGACCTCGTGCGCAAGGCATACGAGAGCCTCGACGAGGAGGGCAAGCCCGCGTTCGAGCTGTGGTGGTCCGAGTTCCGCGCGAGCCCCCCGAAGTACCTCGCGCCGTACCTGGGCGCCACCACCAACGTACCAGCACAGGAGACCGCCCCCGCCGTTGCAGCGGCCCCGCTGGCCCCGCAAGCCCCCGCCGCGCCCGTGGCCACGGCACCGGCCCCCGGCAACGAGGGCGCCGCACCGCCTCCGCCGCTGGCCGTGTCGGGAGACCTGCGAGACGTGGCCAACTTCAAGTCGGCAGCCACCACCCCGGAGCAGCGGAAGGCCGACTGGGAAGCCTACCGCGCCGAGGCGATCAAGAATCTGTAGATCCTCGCTTGACACGTCCGTTGCAGCGTGAAACCCTGACAGTGCAGTTTGACATGATCGCCCCCGTGCTGGGATGCACGTAAAAGAAACTCAGGGGTCAAATCAGCCCACCGATTCACTGGCGTAACCAGATGCAGGGCTCCAAAAGGGGCACAAGGCATCTGAAATGGCCAACGAAGTTTCACAGGCAGGAAAAGCCGCAGATCTCGGACTCGCCGCGATTCTCAACCGGGACATCTGGGAGATGATCGCCGACAAGCAGGATCTGCGTCACACCGTGATGTACACCTCCGACCCGTCGGGCACCGGCTCGGCCGTGGTCAAGATCCCGCAGGTCACCTTCGACGAGGTCATGTCGGCCCCCACCGAGGCCGGCGCGCTGTCGAACTCGACCCTGGGCACCAGCAACGCCACCGTGACCGTGGCCCGCCAGGCGCTGCGCTACGACACCACCGACCTGTTTCAGTTCCTCGCCCCCAACGGTGGGCTGGACATCGGCCGCCTCGGTGCCGGTATCGCGATGGCCTACGTCCGCAGGGTCTCCGCCCTGATCATGGACGCCGTGGACACCGCCACCAGCGTGGTCGGGACGTCCGGCGCCGCGATGACCGTCAACGACCTGTACGATGCGATCTTCACGCTCGAGCAGGCCGAGGTCCCCGCCGGCCCGTACTTCTCCGCGCTGGCCAGCAAGCAGTTCACCGACCTCCAGTCCAGCATCCGCGGCGAAGGCGGAGCCAACCAGTTCCAGGCCGCGACTGCCGCCATGCTGTCGATCAAGGGCCAGGGCTTCCGCGGTTCGTGGCTGGGCATCGACTTCTACACCACGGCGCAGGTCAACAACGACGGCACCGACTACTCCGGTGGTCTGTGGGCCATGGGCGCCATCGCCGGCACCGAGCTGAAGGTGGGCGCGCTCAAGCAGAAGATCCGCCTGACCCCGGCCCTGGAAGTCGCCACCGACGAGAGCGCCGTCTTCGTCGAGATCGACCGCACCGGCTCCACCGCTGTCAACGAGATCGTGGGCAACGGCTACACGGGCATCGCCAAGAACGAGGATGCCCGGATCGTCGAAATCAAGACCAGCATGTAAGACCGCTGGCAACACCAGACCGCCCCGGCACCCATGAGATAGAGCCGGGACCTGGAAGGACCGCACCATGGCAACGCTCAATACCCAGGCCGCCCCGGCACCAGACCTCAAGCCCCGCAGTGTGATGACGCGTGGAAGCAAGACCGAGCACGGTCTGCCGAAGCGCGGAACGTCGGGCTATGAACGCCCGTTCGACTTCACGCACCACCCGAAGCGCTGGGCCTGGTCTCCGCTTCGCGGCGGATGGTTCCCCGACCTCGGACGATTCCCACACGAGCCGGGCGCCGGGGACGTGGCCGGGGGGCCGAAGGGCGAGGCCATCCTGGACGGTGGCGAGCAGCGACTGCGCCGCGAAGAGTGGGTCATCATCCAGCCCGACAACCCCGCTGTCGTCGAGTACTTCGCCGCGCGTCCAGTGATCCACGGCGAGACGTTCACTGGCACGTCCTACCTGCAAGAGTGGGACGTCAAGGGCGGCGGCAAGTGCTACAAGACCGCCTTCGACAAGCCGGTTCCCATCGGCAACGACACCAACTGGATCAAGGATGAGCCGGCCTACAACGCGTTTCTGGCGTTCCTCGTCAAGCGCGGCCAGGTCTGCGCGTTCAACCCGGTGTTGAAGCGCAGCTACGTGCGACGCCAGGAGGACAGCGTGGCCCGCGCTCTGATGGCCGTCCAGGAAGACCCCACGGACCTCAAGCGCAGCCGCTACAAGGCCGCCAGGATCAAGCTGGCCGAGATGCGCGGCGAGGACCGAAACATGGCGCTGGCCGACATCGCCGAGACGTCGGGCAACATCGTCATGCAGCACGCAGGCGCACAGCAGGCCGCCCCCGTGGCCAGCGGCGCTGACCAGCTGGCGATGCTCAAGATGCAACAGCAGATGGCCAACATACACGCCGAGCTGGTCGAAATGAAGAAGACCTCGGCAACTGCCGAGAAACCGAAGAGGAAGCCCGCCAGGCGCAAGCCCGGCAGGCCCGCGAAGGTCGATACCGATGGGTGAGCGACGCGAGAAGCGAGCGGCACTCGAGGCCATGAAAGCCCGCCTGCGAAAGGCTGGCCATAGCACCGAGACCGCCGAGAAGATCGCGAAGGATGCAGCCCAGAGGTCCGACCGCCGAACGAAAAACTGAATCAAGGTCCGCCCGCGAGAGTGGGCCGCTATCCAGGAGGTAGCCGACCATGGGTTCCCCACCGACCAAAGTTCCGAGTCCCAGCACGTGGCAGCCTGGCGGGCTGCAGAATGCCGCCGCCTTCCGCGAGATCGTCATCTCGCCGAGCGCCGATCCCAACGACCTCGCCACGGCGACGTCGCTTACCAGCGGCACCGGAGTGCCAACCCACACGCGTGGTGACGGGTCCGAATACTGGGACAACACCACAGGATACAAGTACCGCCGCGCGAGTGGAGTGTGGGTCGTGGACTCCGGCGGCGGGATCGAGATCGTCGCCAACGCGTCCGGCGCCCCGATGGTCAAGGGCGCGCTGGTCTATCCGTCGAGCCACGACGGGACCAACTGGGTCGTGACCCTGGCCACCAACGTGGACGTGGACAGCCGAGCGGTGTGGGTCCTCACCGAGGCCATCGCAGACGGCACGACCGGGGCCGCTGCCGGCGTCGCCACCATCACCGGGCTCAACACGAGCGCGTACTCCCTCGCTGGCGTCAAGCTCTACCTGGACACTGCCGGCGCTCTCGTCGAGGCCGTCCCGACGGGCTCCACCGTCATCGTCCAGGAGTGCGCAGAGGTCAAGGTCAAGAGCGCGACGGTCGGAGAACTCTCCTACTACCCCGCGCTGGCCATGCTCCAGGGGATCGAGGTCTCCGACCTGATGGGCGTGACGGCGACCGCCGCCGAGCTGAACTACAACGACCTGACCGGCGCCGTCGGCACCGTCGAGGCCAGCAAGGCCGTCGTCGTGGACGCCAACAAGGACATCAGCGAGTTCCGGAACATCGGCGCTGCCCTGCTCACCCGCGACTCCAACAACCTGAACATCTCGACCACGACCACGGGGTCTGTCGAGGTGGACGGGATCGACGGCGTGGCTGTCGAGTCGTCCAGCGGCCCGATCTCCATCGGCGCCGACGCAGCCGCCGAGGCCGTCAACATCGCGACCGGCGCTGCCGCTCGCGTGATCACCGTCGGCAACGCTGCCAGCGCAAGCCTGGCCATGGAAGCCGGCGTGGGCGGCGCGACCCTCAACGCCGACACGACCATCGCCCTGGATGCCGGTGGAGCCCTCGCGGGTGCCATCGTCATCGACGCCAGCAACGCGGCCGGCGGGATCGACATCGACGCGGGCACCGGCGGGATCGCCATCGACACGGACGGCGTCCTGTCCCTGGCCGGTGTCGGCAACAGCGACGTCACGGTGGACGCCGGCGACATGAACCTGGCGACCACGACAACCGGCTCCATCGAGCTGGACGGCGTGGACGGCGTCAACATCGAGTCCAGCGCGGGCGTCCTTCGCATCGGCGCGGACAACGTCGCGCAGAACGTGGCCATCGCCTCGGCGGGTGCTCGCATCGTCAGCGTGGGCAACGCGGCGGCCGCCTCGCTCACCCTCGACGGTGGCGTGGACGCGGTCACCATCAACGCCGACACCCACGTGGACATCACGGCCGAGGTCAAGTTCAGTGCGGCCGGCGGTGCTGACCCCGCTGCCGCCCTGCTGGGAGGCGTGGGCACCTACGCAAACCCGGCGACAACCGCTGTCGCTGGCTCCAACATGTTCGAGTTCAGGACGCAGACCACGGCGACCGCCGACGACTTCCGCGGCTTCCGGCTCGACGCGGACTTCGCTGGCATCGGCGTCAGTGGCGACGCCATCCGCGGCCGTGGTCTCGTGACCGCCGCCGGCACAGCCGGCACCGTGGACGGTGGCGCCTTCACCCTGGAGTACAACGGCGGACAGGTCGCCGGACAGGGCACCGGCCTCCGCGGCAACCTGGTCCTCCCCAACGCCGCCCTGGCGGGTGGCACGGTGTACGGGACCATCGCGGAGATCTACGCGGGTGGTGCCAACTCCGACGCAGGCGGGGCGACCAAGCACGCCATCCTCGGCATCCTCTCGACGGGCGACGGGGCGGGCGCAGACCGCACCATGAACGCCATCGAGATCCTCGGCAACACCGACGGCAGCGGCTACATGATCTACAGCCACGACCACGCGCCCGGCAACGCCGCCGGGTCTGCGCGCTGCCTCATCAACGGCGCCGTGCGCTTCCTCAAGTTCTGGGCGGCCGAGTGATGCCTGACGCGACGATCAACGTGGATACCGTGGAGACCATGCTAGCCCAGTATCGCACCTCGCTCGCCGAGCACAGGCAGGCCAAGGCGCGGCACGAGGCCGGCGTCCTCCATGAGTCCACGCAGATCGACGCGCACATGGGAGCTATCCAGGCGTTGGAGGCTCTGCTACCCATCCCCACGATCGAAGAGGTCGTGGGGGCCATGGGCGGCACTGTCGAGGCTATCGAGTGAGTCTATCCCGGGCTGGGGGGGCGGACGAAAGCCCCTCTCTTCCCCCCTGGCCCTGGGGTTTTGAAAGGACGCGATGACCGTTGAGACACGATACTCGGCCCGCTTCCGCCTGATGGATCTCCTCGTTCGCGGAGAGGACAACACCATCTCGTGTCCCGTCTACTACGACGGTGGCTTGGTGGTGCCGACGCTGGCCGCGTCCGTGGTCACAGTCACCGATCCCGATGGCACCGCGCTCGTGTCCGCACAGGCCGTCACCATCACCGACGGGGTCTCGTCCTTCACCATCCTCGCCGCGTCGCTGCCCTCGACGACCGATCCGAAGATGGGATACGCGGTCCGCTGGACGCTGCAGATCGAGGGCAAGCCGTACCACTTCCGCAACACAGCGGCCGTCGTGCTGTCGCGCTTCTACAACCCGGTCGATGAGACCGACTTGACGGACATCCACAGTGACCTCCGGGCCTACCTGGACAAGGGCAGCCAGCGCAGCTTTCAGCCGTTTTTGGACGACGCCCTGTTCGACGCCGAACGGCGTCTACTGCGCAACGGAAAGCGGCCGTGGTTGGTGCTGGATTCGTGGGGCCTGTACGACGTCATCCGCACCAAGGCGCTGGAACGCATCTTCCGTTCGTTCCAGACCTCGACGAGCACGGACCAGAAGTACGGCAAGCTGGCGGACCAGTACGCCGCGGATTACGAGAAGGCTTGGCAGGTGCTCGACCTCAACCTGGACTATGACCAGGACGACCTACCCTCCCCCGGTGACAGCGATCACCAGGCCGGCGAACCTCCCATGTTCCTGGGCCGCGTGGCCCCGAGCTGGTACTCGTGACCGACACCACCTACAGGGAGCTTCGCGCTGGCATCACCGATGCCGTGACGTCCGTGGGCAACGGGCTCACCTACAGCTCCCGCGTGCTGTTGCTCGAACAGGCCCCCGACCCGCTGCTGGGGTCCAAGCTGTTCACCGTGGACTGGCCCCAGGACCGCAACACGGCCAAGAACCGCGGCAAGGTTCGGCTCCGCATGGGCGCCCGCGTCCAGATCCGCATGGCCCACCGCGTGGACCTCGATGACCAGGTGGCCACGCAAGACGAGCGGGACGACGACGCGCAAGCCACGATCGCCGCGCTGGCCGACTACAGCTACAGCCCGCTGGGCGTGATCCGGCTCAAGTACGAATCGGGCCAGCGGATCGCGCACATCTCCGGCGAGTGGCTGTTCACAGATCTCTACTTCGACGCCGAGCTGGACCAGTCGATCGTGAGGGAGCGCTGATGGCCGCCGTTGAGCTACAGCCGTTCGACCTGACCCGCGAGGTGGACCAACTGATCCGCGAGATGGTCATCGGGTCCCAGCGTGTGAGCCAAGAGACGGCCGTGGAGACGGATGCGCCGGCCCTGGGGGCTCTGCTGTCCACGGCTGGCGCGCTGGCCGCTGTGTCACGTCTCAAGCCCGCCGTGGACGAAGGCGACCGCATGACCCCGGCCGAGATCATGGAGGCGCAAGACGCCGAGTTCGAGCGCGAGCGACGCAAGACCACCAAGCGGTTCCTGTTGAGGAGCGGCCTCTGATGCCCATCACAGGCAAAGGCGGACGCCCCGTGTCGAGTCTGTCGGTCGAGGACCGCATCCAGCAGCTCGGCACCGAGGCTATGGTGGACCTGCGGCGAGTCCTCTTCGACTACGCCCGCAACACCGTCGAGCCCGTGATCAAGCGCGACTGGCTCAACCCGTCCAACGCAGGCCCACAGGGCGACGGGAGCCCGTCAGAGTCCATCGGTAAGTCGAGCGGTGGCTGGTATGCCGCGCTCGAGCCCGGGGTCAAGACACTCGCGGTCAACATGTTCAACGACGTGGACTATGCCCAGTACGTCCACAGGGCAGGCGGCGACGCTGGCCCCCCCGGCGACGAAATGATCATCGCCCAGAAGACACTCAACGACGAGATGCCCGGCGTCCTTCCAGAGTTGGAAGCCGTGCTATCCGAACACCTGAGACGGATCGGCGAAGCGTCGGTCTAGGAGGATACCCAATGCCCGAAAGCACCACGATCAAGGTCGTTCGTGACGGCACGCTGACGCTGTCCGACTTCGGAGGTGGCAACACCTACGAGATCGCCTACGAGGGCGGCAACCTGGTGGCCAACCACCCCGGCGAGGTCGTCAACAACTTCCTCGACCGCAACCGGATCGGGCCCACGCCGTCCCTGCGATTCGGCGCCGATCAGCCGATGTCGTTGAGCTTCACCGCGAACCTTCGCGACATCACCGACGCCGCGTGGACCACGCTCCCCGAGTTCCTGCTGCGCACTGGCAACGTGGGCACCAACTGGGTCTCGACCCTGGGAGCCACCGCGGAAGTGCCCGTCTACACGATGACCTGGGACACCGAGGGCACCAGCCACGGCGACCCGACCGACCACCAGGTGGTCTACCCGTACTGCTACCTCAGCGGCACGATCTCCGAGGGCGACCCCAGCACCATCGCCATCACCATCACCAGCTACGCGGTCCGCCCGTCGAGCGCGACCTGATAGGAGTCTGACATGGCTGACGTATTGACGACCTCGATTCTCGCGCGCATCCAGGGCACCCGAAAGGTGGACATGGGAGTGGGCACGCAGCTCTATCCCGCCACCGTCGAGGAAAACCTCGCGTGGCCCGACGGCACGGCAGTGAGCAAGGCGAACGAGATGTGGACCGACGACGCTGGCAGCGTCGCCGCCGCCGCTCACGTCAATCTGGACCTGTTCGCGGCTGTCCAGGTGGACGCCGCTGGCGCGACCACGGGCCGGACCGTGAGCTTCGCCAAGGTCAAGGCGCTGTTCATCCGCAACACCAGCGCGGCCAACTACATCAAGATCGGTGGCGGAACCGACGGGACCGGAGTGGCTGCCGACGCGTGGATCGACGCCGTGGGGACCGAGGGCTGGCTGGCCGACGACTCGGACTTCATCCACCTCCCGGCCGGCGGTTGCCTGCTCCTGGAGTTCCCCTCTGGCGTGACCGTCAGCAACGGGACCTCGCACATCCTCCACCTCGGTGGAATCACCAGCACGCAGACCTACGAGATCATCATCATCGGTCTGACCGCGTAGGAGGCGACATGAAGCACGGACTCCACGACGACATCGCAGCGGCCGAGGCTGTCTATCACGTCCTCGCCGCTCGCAACCCGCATGCGACGCTCAACCCCAGCGGGGGGCCGACCAACGCGGAAGCCCGCAAGGTGCTGACGCGAGCCGCGCACCTGCTCAAGTCCGCGGCCGAGATGCTGGACGAGCTGCCCGACCTGGAAACGGCGAAGGCACCGAAGACCGCCACCAAGAAGAAGGCCGCGAAGGCCAAGAAGTAGACCACCGAAGAAAGAGAGGGGCACCCATGAAGACCCGAGAGCACAAGCGCGAGATCCCGAACCTCCCGCACTACTGGCGCGTCACGATCGACAGGAACGGCGAGCACGTGTTTCGCATCCCGTCGCAACTGGGGTGCCTCAAGTTGAGCATAAAGACCGCGAAGCTACAGGAGTCCGCGGTGGACGCGTCGGCCCGCGTGCTGACGAACTTGTCCCACGCAGGCGTGATGCTCGGCGAGATGTGGTGTCACCCGTCGATCGACCTCGAGACCGACCGCGCCAAGATCCGAGACGACTCGGTTTACGGCGAGGCCATCCACGAGGAGCTCCACGAGGCCGGCTACACCTCGGCGGACATCAACGCCCTGATGACAGGGCTTTCCAACCGGGTACGCGCCGAGATGACCGGCGAGGAGGACGTTGCCAAGCGCGAGGGTTTTACCGCAGCCAGCGCGGGCACTGGGACCTAGTCGCGCTGGACATCGGGATTCACCTGTTGCGTGACCCCTGGGGCTTCTATCGGCTGACACAGGAGGAACGGGTGGATTTGCTGGCCTACCACAAGATCGCGACGTCACCGGGCGACGATTTGCGCTTGCGCTTGCTGCAGCCGCTCACGGTTGACGGGCACTACGAAGCGACGTCTCGCGCCCACGGCAAGCCGCGCAAGCCGGCCAAGTCCACAACGAGCCTCGGCATGTCGGCCATCGCGCGCCACATGAAGGCCGTGGGCAACTCTGACGCGGCCATCGCCGCGGCGCTTGGACTGAGCCATGACTGAGGTACTACGCTGGGAACTCGACGCCTCACAGATGGAGGGATCGCTCCGGTCTGCGTCACAGGCCATGGACGCCACACGCTCCGCTGCTGGCGATCTTGGCACCGAGATGGACAAGGCCATGGTCACGGCCGCCGATGGCGCTGGGGAGGCGACAGAGGCCGTTGACGACCTGGGCAAGCAGACCGAGGACTCCGGGACCAAGGGGACCGAGGCGGGAGTAGCTTTCGGCGCGTCCTTCAAGGCCATCGCGGCGGGCGCTGCCGTCGCAGCCGCGGCCATCGCAGGGATCGCACTTGCCGCCGTGGACCTCAGCGACGAGGCGAACCAGATCGCCAAGCAGGCCGCGGTCGTGGGCGAGACCGCCGAGGACTTCCAGATCCTCCAGGGCGTCTTCGACTTGATGACGGATGGGTCTGTCAACGCGCAAATGGCGCTCGTCAAGCTGAACAAGGGCCTCGACGACGCCTCGGCCGGTATCGGTCCAGCGGCGGAAGCTCTTGAACGCCTCGGCCTCAGTGCCGAAGACCTGATCCCACTGTCGGCCATCGAGCGGATCACGGTCATCGGCGACGAGATCGGCAAGATGGACAACCGGGCCGCGCAGACCATCACGGCGATGGACCTTCTCGGCCGCGCGGGCTTCGCCCTGGTTCCAGCTATGGCCGCGGGTGGCGACGCCATCCGGGCGGCTGCTGACGAGTTCGCGTCTGCTGGCGTGATCTCGAACGAACTGGCCGCGGAATCCGAGGTGCTGCAAGACGAGCTTCTACTGCTCGAACAGTCGCTGTCTTCGCTGGCCAACGAGGGACTTGAACCCGTCATCCCGCTACTTGCAGACGTCGCCGCTGGCGTCCGCGAAGTCATAAACGAGGTCAAGGAAAAGGGCGCGATCGACGACTTCACGGAATCCATGGGGAGGCTTGGCCAAAGCATCTTCCAGGTGGACGCGGAGATCTCCATCTGGGACGAGCTTCTCTCTGCGACGATCTCCGACGTGTCGAGGCTCGTCGATACCGTCACGCTGATGAACGAGGCCGTTGGACTGTTCCCGAAGGCGATCTCCAGCGCCATCACGGGCTCCGACAGCTTCCGCGAGTCGCTAGCCAGGTTCGACGACACGTTGACCGCGCTGCTTGGCAAGCTGAATCTTCTGAGCGGCGAGACGCAGGCGGCCAACAAGAACCTGGATCGTGGTGTCCCTAGCGTCGTGGCACTGACCGACGCGATGAAGAACCTGGATAAGGTGGCGGCGGATACCGGCGAATCGCTGGGCAAGCTGCCGGACGATGCTGGGAAGGCAGGAGACGCCGTCGCCGAGTTCCTGGAAAGCCTCCCGGCCGGAGGCACGTCCGAGTTCAGTGTCGAGGTGCTGACCAACCCGCACGACGTCGAGGACATGACAGCGGCGCTTGGCGATATGGCGGCCGAAGTCGAGGTGGTAAAGGACTGGTTCGATGAGCTAGCGGGCGTCTCTGCAGTCGTAGCTGAAAACGTACTCGGCCCGATGGCCGACATTGGCGCCGGTTTCCAGACGATCTTCAGTAACGCGGTTCGCGAGACGCAGTCCGAGATCGAGCGCGTCGAAGGGCTCATGGTCAACGCCACTGACCAGGCCGAGAAGGAGCGGCTCGGGCTACGGCTGCAAGCGCTGGCCAAGCAAGAGAAGGCCGAAAAGGAAGCCGCCCTGGTGGCCTTCGGAGTTTCGCAGGCGGTGGCGACGTCACAGGCCGCCGTCTCTACCGCGCTCGCTGTTGTCAACGCGCTTGCTTCGCCTGTGCCGTTTCCGGTGGCGGTCGGGTTTTCGATTGCCGCGGGAATTGCGGGCGCCGTCCAAATCGCCGCCATCGCTTCTCAGCCGCCGCCGAAGCTCCACACAGGTGGACTGTTCGACAACGAGGTCCCCGTGATTGGCCAGCGCGGCGAGTCGATGAACAACCGACTCGGAACCAAGGTGCTCGGCGAGGACGGGCTACGTGCCGTCAACCGCGGCGAGGGGATCGGCGGCTCGTTGACGGTCATCAACAAGGTCAACAACCGCACCACCAACGTAGCCAGTCACGAGGCCATCCGCACACGTAGCGGCGAGTTGTACGACGAGACGGTCCGCGTTACGCAACCGAAGTCAGGCACGCGCGTGCCCACGTGGGGCAGGGGATAGCCAATGGGCACAGAGATCACCAAGACGCACTTCCAGGGCATTTTGCTGGGCGACGAGCGCGTCTCCAACGACACATTGAAAGCCAAGGGTGCGGGCGCCACCGACAGCGCTTACACGCAGGCAGGCGCGTACCCTGGCACCCCAGTGCCGGCCGTCGATACCTACATGGCCCTCGAGGCCAGCGGCGACCAGGCGCAAGACGGGCAGCTGGAAGTTGTGACTCTGCGGGCTGGGCATCCCGGGCAAGAAAAGGCGGGGTTCGGGTTCCGTGACTTGGCCGCCACCCCCCCGGATGCTGCCACGGAGATCAAGGGGGTCGAGTCATTCGACACCATCACCGGCTGGGACCCCATCGCATGGGCCGCAGCCGCCCCGAGTGAAAACAACTACCTGGACGTGATCCGCCTTCAAGGCGGGAAGCTCATGTTGACCGGCATCACCGACGCCGCCGACGTCCCGAAGATCTACGTCTACAACCCCAGCACATCCGTATGGGGGGCGGCCACCGATCCCGGCGCACCTGCTGACCCCGGACACATCCCGTCATGCCTGGTGCAACTCCCGAGCGGGAGGGTCCTGCTTATCATCCAGGCGTCCACGGAGCGACAACTCGACGTGTACAGGACGGACGACCAGGGGACGACCTGGGAGGTCCATTCGTCCAGCGTCCTCAATATCGATATGTGGGCCGCCGCGGACACGGTGAGTAACCGACGCCTATCTGCAGCCTACAGCAACGGGCAGATCCTGCTGATCGTCGGTGGGTACAAAGTAGGCGTCTACTACTCCATGGCGCAGTATGCATCCGACGACCTCGGCGGCTCATTCGATCAGGTCGATGAATCCTACTACCACTCCACAGGATCGGGGACACAGACCCTGTATCCTTGCTGTGAGGCCATCCCCTCGGGTGGGTTCGTGGCGGGGTCCTGGGAGGATGACGGGGCTGGTGCCTTCGACTATCGCATCCACAGGATCGGCACGGCCTTTCAGGCGCTCTCCGAGACTGCCACTGTGGACCTGGGGCTTACCGGGGTTATCGGTGGGTCAGAGGGATTCTCTCTGTGGAATGACGAGGACGGTGTTCTCTACGCCATGTGTTCCTGGGTAACGGGCCCTGGCAACAAGGTGATGAAGCTCCAGCGGTCCATGGACGGGGGCGCGACATGGGGCACCTACAAGTGGGATACATGGGGCCTTCCCAACGCAACGGAGTACCTGTATGGGTTCGACGTGGTGTCCACTGGCGGAAGGGCCGCGATGGTGTCCCGCGCCGAGGTCACGGCCCCGACAACGTACATGGACCATTCCGTGTTCGTCGTCTACCTGGGCGGATTCTCCAGCCACACTGCTCCGGTTTCGACCACGAAGGTCCATGCAGATGACCAGGGCTACACGGACACCCACCAGTTTGGGTGGGGTCCGGGGCCGTCCGCACTGGGGCTCACCTACATCCCCCTTACCATCCCTGACAACATGGGCTGGACCCTCGTTCAGACTGGCGGTACCACGGCCCTGACGGCATCGGCACAGTTGCAGGTAAGCGGCGGTGGGGCGACCCGCTACTACCAGCATCAGGAAACCGGGGACAAGCTCAAGGTCTACAAGGAGATCGCCCTGCGTGTGGCATCTGGGGGCAACCAGGCCGCGGACGACGTGAGCGTCCTGCTCTCCCTGTCCGACGGTGCGGTCTACGATCACACTGTGGTTCTGCGGTTCGACACCGCGGGGTTTGCCCTGTATGACCCCGCCGCTGGCGGGAACATCCTGACGCAGGCCCTCGACATGACGGCACTGCGGCACATCCGGGTGGCGCTGGAGTCATCGGGGGCCCACACCAACGCAGGACGTGTGCAGGTGTGGATGAACACCGACGCTCACATCAACGAATGGGAGTATGTGGGTGGTTCTACGACCGTGAACAGCGGCGGTGCGGCTGGACGCCGAGACCAGATGGAGTGGGGAGTTCGAGCCAACAGCAACGCGGTGATCTTCTGGGAAACCCCTGTCGGCTATGGCTTCGACATGGAAACGTGGAGCCCACGTTCAGGGGGCATCTACGCCGCAACGTGGGTCAACCCCGCTTACCTCCACCCTGCATCCTTCTCGACCTATCCCTACCTGATCAAGGCCGGCACCAAGATCAAGGCCATCAGCGGCCCCACGAAGATCGGCGACAGCTGGGACATCCAGCCGGGCTACACCTGCCCGATCTCGGCGATTGACTCGAACCTCCACCCGTCGCCGCGCGAGCCGTGGAGGTCCACGACCGACGCCGCCACCGTGGACATCGTGTGGGATACCGAGACGCTGTACACCAACGGCTATATGGACAACTCGACCATCGCCATGGCCCTCGTCGGCTGCAACTTCAAGACGGCCGTTCTCGAGGGCGGGAACGGCGCCGCGTGGGTGACCATCGGCAACATCAACACGGCCGAGGGGTACGCCTCGCTGAAGTTCGCGCGCAAGGGGCGGCGGCTCAAGCCGGACTCGGCACAGGCTACCAAGGGCACGCGCTACCTGTGGTTCGAGGACCACGTGGGCGACACGGTGGATCTCGGGGCCAGTGGAGGCGAGGGCGACAACCGCTACCACAAGATCGCGCACAACACCGAGGGGGCATGGCGCGGGCTCGGCGTGACCACCAAGACCCCGACGATCACCCTGGCGACCGACTACCTCGACGGGGCCGAGGTCGCCACCGGGACCATGGACATCTGGCGCCGCGACGTGCTGCTGATTGTCCACGGCTACGTCCAGGCATACGACCAGTTCCGGTTGCGCATCGCCGCCCAGGACACGGCAGACGGGTACTTCCAGATCGGGTCGCTGCTGTTCGGGTCGCTGGCCATCTTCGGCAAGAATCACAGCCTCGGCTACAGCACGCTCAGGAGCCCGTCAGTGGAGATCGTGGAGACCACCGGGCGTAAGCGGTCAAGTAGGCTCCTCGGGCCTCGCAGGCGCGAGTATGAGCTGTCCTGGACGGACACGATCGTGGACAACACCACCGTTGAACTCGACGACCCGAACCCGGACTATGTCGCCGGCCAGGTCGGCGGGCTCCCCATCGCCACGCCTTACGACACCATCCGCGTTGTTGAGGGAATCCTGGATCGCGTCGAGCATCGCAAGCCGATCGTGCTGTGCCGGTACATCCCGCAGAGCACGAGCGGCGGCGGGCTTACCCACCAGATCCTGGATCGTCGGCTGTGGATGCTGTGCAGGGCGCCCAATCCCCTGAACACCACGGCCATCCTTGGCACCGAGGGCGTTGACGAGGCCGAGCAGCTGGACACCGTGACTTTCATCGAGGAGGTGTAGTGTCCGTCGTCGCCCCACACTGCGCGCGCTTCACCTACGACGACCTTCTATCGGGGCGCCTGACTGCCCTGGTGGACTTGGAGTGGGCGGGCGTGACGCTGCACCTTGCCGAGCGCGACGAGATCGCCCCCATCGGTGAGGGTGGCGCCGACGTGGTCTACTTCGCTGGGCTGGAGTGGGGCGGGTCCATGGAGCGCATGCTCGACCTGTTCTCGGACCAGCCCGACAGCGCGGCGGTAGACGTCACGCTGCACACCTACCCGCGGCTGGTGGTGCCGGACCTCATCGCCGCTGGCTACCCGCTCGGTGGAGCTCGAGCTCGCTTCCGATGGTGGCTGCGCGGCACCGACCGTGTGATGACCGTCGTGGACGGGCGGCTCAGAGATCCTTCGTGGGACGTGTCGCCGTTGCCTGTCGTGGGCACCATCGAGGAGGCCCCGTTCAGGGACGAGGGCCAGTGGCCGCCGGCCAGCCACGTCGTCAACGCCACAACATGGCCAAGCCACGACGATGCGATAGCGGGCGAGCGCTACCCCACGATTCTGGGAGCGCCGGGGCACACGTTCGGGAGCTCTGAAATGGTTGCCACCCCGGCACTATACGTCGAGGTTGACGCAATAACACCGAGGCACCTGCTCCTAGTAGCCGGGCACCATGTTGACGCCGCGGGATCACAGATCGGGATCTGGAACAGGAGCGATCCTGTGAGCGCCGACTTTATCACAGTTGAGAATATTTGGGATGGGAACGGTGTACCCGTCGCAGTGGTTGACCTTCAGGGGTCGTCGGTGACGATAGCCGAGGGGGATAAATACTGGGCGGTGTGGCACTCCGCAGCCCCGTTCTCCCCGCGGTACGGACTCATCGATGGCGGCGAGGTCGTCAAGACCGCGTACCAGGCGCTCCGCTGGTGGCTCAGGCGCTCGACGGTCCGATGGGACGCCGGGCGGGTTGCTGCGCTTTCGTCGGTGCTGTCGGCCTACACGATCGACTGCTACGCCATGGCCACGCCAGACACGAGGATCACCCCGTACCACTGGATACAGGATCACCTGTTGCCCATCCTCCCTATCTCGGCGCAGTTCGGCCCGCAAGGGCTCTACTACGTTCAATGGGACTACTACGCGGACTCGACACACTCGGTGCTGGACGTGGTCGAGGGGCTCAACGCAGAGCGCGTGGGCGCCGTTGGGACGACAGACCTCGACGACGTGTGCGCTACGATCGTGGTGAGCTACCTACACGACGCGGACAAGGGCGAGCACAACGGGCGGATCGTGCTATCTGGCGACCCCGTGGTCCTGGACACCGACGCCGACGCCACGCCCGATCTGTACCTCCGGCGAACGTTCCAGCAGTACGCCACGACGCGATCGATCACCATCGAGACCGAGGTGGTAGAGGACGCGGCGACGGCTGGACGGATTGCCCAGTGGCACGCGCGGCGGTACGGTGCGCAGTCCTACAGGATGGCCTACACGATCCAGGCCCCGCTGATTGCCTCCCACTACCCGGGGGCGGTCGTCAGGGTCACGGACACGGACAGGGGTTTTTCTGAGCGCGTCGCGCTGGTAGAGTCGCTACTGTACGAGGCGCAAAACAGAATCGAGGCTGTGCTGGTGATGCCCGCGATGGACAGCGGACACCCGGCTTAGGAGACGACATGGCATCCACCGAAATCAGGGGCACCAAGACACAGGCGCTGACGGCCGCCTATCTGGCGACCGAGTTCGAGATTCGGGGGGCACGGTCCATCGAGGTATGGATCGACGACCCCACGATCGCGTTCACGGTCCGCTACAAGACAGGGTCCGGCGGCGACTACGTCGAGCGCCTGGTGGCCGCCAACGGGTCCAGGTACATCGAGGGGTCCGGCTCCCCTGGCCAGTCGATCCTGCTCAACGTCAAGTCGGCGTCTGGCACCCCGAACGCCCACATTCTGCCGATCTGGTAGGGGGTAGCCATGCCTGAGAAATACCAAGACGTGATGCGAAGGGCCGTCTACGACACCAACGACGACGGCGTGGTTGACGCCGCGGCAACAGCCGCCGCGGTCACCGGGGTATCGCCACTGACAGGGGTGACCACCCCGGTGGGCGCGGTCCTGTCCGTGTTCGCCGGCCAGCAGTACATCAACACATCGACGGGCACCGTCTACGTATCCACGCAGGCGGCCAGTAACGCCCACTGGGAAGTGATCACATGAGACGCTACCTACTCATCGCGCTTCTGCTCGCGATCCCGCTGGTCGCCTACGCAGCCGGCACGTCAACGGAGCTGGGCACCTTCGCCAACTCGACAGCCGCAGAGGCGTCCGTCACGGCCGAGGGCTGGACCCTCGCCGAGGGCATGTGCTACTTCGACACCACCGCCGATCTCCGGTACTGCTACGACGGCTCCGGTTGGGACGAGATCGACGCGAACAGCACCGCGGCCGGCCTCGCCCACACCCAAGGCACCGACCAGGGCCTCGACACGGGCGGCGTCAACCCGATCACAGCGGCCACGGCCAAGGGCCACGTGGACTCGACCGCCAACCCGCACGCAGTGGACATCGGCAACCTCGGCGCGGGCACGATGCTCGAACT
>CALDOK010000308.1 GCA_937912125.1 uncultured Pseudomonadota bacterium | reverse complement strand
CCAGTACACCAAAACCAGCGAAACCCCAGACTAGGGCATGAAGCGGAAGCTAGCCGTGGCCAGCTCGCCCGCCTTGATCTCGATCTGCGCGGTCTTGGTGGCGCCAGTGTCGCGGCAGACCGCGCGCACCGCGTAGCTGCCGGGCTCGAGCTCCAAGCGGGCGATAGGTGTGCCCCCGAGGCGCCGGCCACCCATGTAGATCATGGCGTAGCGGTCGCTCTCGACCACCATGAAGCCCTTGCCCGTGGGCTCGGCCACGGGGGGCTCGGCCGCAGGCGGGGGAGCTGTGCGCGCCGAGGCTGGGGGGGAAGCCGCCGGCTGCGGGCGGGCTGACACAGGCGCGGGCGCAGGCGCCGCCACAGGGGTGGAAGGCCGGGGAGCCGAAGCGGCGGCCGGGGCGGGCGCAGGCTTGGCAGCTGCCGACGCGGGCTGGACAGGCTCGGGCTGGACAGGCTCGGGCTGGACAGGCTCGCGCGCAGGTGCCGGCGGAGGTGAGCCGAGGTCCATTGTGCCCGGCTGGATGGTGAGCTCGGGAGTGGCGGGGGGCCCGGCAGGCCCTGGGCCGGGCTGCTCGGACAGATCTGCGTTCTGGTGCCGAATGGCCCAGACCACGACCACCAGGATGGCCAGCACGATGAACGCGATGATCAGGCTGCGCGGCACCAGGCTGCCCAGACCCGGCTCGGGGGGCTTGGGCTGGGTGGCTCGGATCCGGGGCGGCTCGAGCCGGGCAGGAGTCGCGGGCTTGGCCTGGCCCACGGGCTTGCTGGGACGTGACCAGGTGGGCGTGGAGCGAGCGTCGAGGGCGGCGGCCGGCCCGGGCCGATCGAGGCGGGGAGGCGGGGGGCTCTGGACGGGCTCGGGGGCTGGGGGCTGGGCCAGGGCTGGGGGATCGTCGGGGGAGCCGGCCGCCGGCATGGGCATGGGCTCCGAGCTGCCGCCTTCGGACTCAGCGCCGCTGTGGAGCTCCGGATCCGTGGGGTCCTCGTCGTCGAGGCCATCGAACACGGCGCCCCAGTTGGAGCCCGTGCCGTCGATGGACAGGTCGGGCATGGAGGGATCGCTGTCGTCCTCGTCATCCCCCTGGCTGGGCAGGCTGAGGGCCGGGAGCTCGACGTCGGCGGGCGGCATCTCGTCACGGGAGATGCCGCTCCCGGCCTCGGGCTTGGCCCCGGCGTCCGCGCTGGCGCCCTTGCCCACGTAGATCCGGGCGGGACCGCGGCGCTCGGGCTCGGGCTCTTCTTCCTCCTCGCGCTCGGGCAGCCCGTGCTCGTCCAGCTGCACCACACCCTCTTCTTCTTCGAGGGGGGCATCCGGAGGCGGCGGCAGCGTGATGTTGGGCACCCACTCCTCGACGAACAGCGCGTCGGGCGCCGCCTGGAATAGGCGGGAGCGCTTGCGGGGTCTGCTCGTCGCAGCTGGGGGCTTGGTCATCCTGAATTCCGGAGGCGCAGGGTGGTGCGGACTACGCTCGAGAAGAGGGGCCTTGAGAAGCCGAGATCAGCCCAGCCAGAGCACGGCCAGCGCAGGAGGGATCTCCTTGCCGTTGGCGAGGCGCTCGAGGGCCTGGTGCCGCTCGGGGACGATGCTGACGTGGATACCCAGGGGCGTGGGCATGGTGCGCAGGTACTGCTCTTGGATGAGCACGTTCAGGGCGCGACGCGCCAGGCGCTCGTCGTCGGGATCGAGGCCGCGGTAGACGTTGTCGGCGCGGGTGGTCTGCTCGCCCACCACGCCGCGCTTGACCAGCTCACGGGCGATGGAGCGGAGCACGGCGCGGCCCTGGATGGCGTCCTCCTCGAGGGTGCAGCCCCCGGTCCACCAGTACTCGATGCCGCCGTAGCGCCGCACCTTCTCGATGTCGTCTTCTTCGAAGAGCAGCTCAGGGGTGAGCTGGCTCTTGGCGGTGAGGATGCGGACCGCGTTGAAGGGGTGGATGCCGAGCCGGGCAGCGACATCCTTGATCCCCAGCTTCTTGAACTGATCTACGGTGGCCATGGGGCGTTCTCCTACCACTGGTCCGAGCCGCCGCGCCGCAGCACGATCTGGACGGGCTTGAACTTCTTGTCATCTTCGTCGGTGGGGTCGGCCGCGGCGTCTTCGCCGCCGTCGGCGAGGGACGCGGGCTGGTCGTCCGATTCTTCGTCGTCGGGCCCGATGACCTGGGGATCGACCCAGGCGATCTCGAAGCCCAGCTTGACCTGGCCACACTCGGGGGCGGAGGCCAGGGCCTGCTCGAGGCTGGCGACGATGGTGTCGGAGACGGACGCGTCGAGGTCGTGATCGTCCAGCCAGACCTGGATGGAGATGCACCCCTGGAAGTCCTGGTAGACCACCGGCGCGTCGGGGGCGCCGAGGGTGTCGAGGGCCTGGCTGACCCCCGAGACGACCCGGTAGGCCACCTGGGCGGCCAGGTCTTCGGGACGGTCGGCCCAGGCCCGGTAGACCTGGAAGTCCACCGGCAGGAACAGGGCGAAGGCCGCGGGACGATCATCCACGACGTCGATGGAGGCCACCATCACGGCCACTGCCGGCTCGAGATCCAGGGGCTCCTTGGGGCCCGCGGCGAGCACGAACAGCGGTGCCAGCTTGGACTTGAGGGCCTCGTGGTGGTCCATCACGACCTGGCGGTAGGAGGGCGGCAGCGACCCGAGCACGGGCTCGACCTCGCGGAACTTCTCGTACTCCTCGATGGCGGCCGCCATCTCGGGCTCCTCGAGCTTGTCCTGCAGCTCCATCATGGAGAGCTCGCGCACCTCCTGCAGGGCCGCAGAGCGGGCCTCCACCAGGGCACGATCCGCCTCGAGGGCGTCGAGCAGGGCCTGGTGAGAGCGTCGCACAACCTCGGTGGGCAGCTCCTGCATCTCGCCGTCGAGCTGGCGCTGCTTGTCGGCGTTGCCCTCGAGGGACTGCTGGAGTTCGGCGATCTGCTCACGGAGCGCCTGTTCCTCGGCGGCCAGCTCTACGAGGCTGTTGTCGTAGGTCTGGGCCTGCTCGGTGCGCCACTGCTCGATGGACTCGAGCTCGAGGATGAGCTTGGGCTTGGCTGCGGAATCGGTCATCGGCCCTCCTGCGGGCATGCGGCGAAGTCCGTTCTGGAAGTCAGAATACGTGCGTCCACCCCATCGGGGAGAACGGGACGACCATCGTAGCGGTTTCGAGCCGGAATGGGTAGTCTCCCCCCCACGGAGAACCGTCGTTGCGTATGGGCCCTCGGCTCCGCACCCCTCCGTGATGCTATCTTCACTCCGTGGACCCCGAAGACCACCAAGCGCGCGTGTCCGAACCTCATCCGAATGCTCCAGTCCTCGAACAGCCGGCGCCCGCACCGGCTGTGATCGAGGCCAGGAACCTGTCGAAGTGCTTCGAGATCTACCTGCACGACCGCAGCCGCTTCTTCGAGTTCTTCGGCCGACGAAAGCACCACGAAGAGCACTGGGCACTCAAGGACGTCTCGTTCCAGGTCGAGCGCGGCCGCAGCTTCGGCGTGGTCGGCCCCAACGGCGCGGGCAAGTCCACGCTGCTCAAGATGATCGCGGGCATCTCGGCGCCCACCTCCGGGGAGTTGCGCATCAACGCAAGTATGTCCACGCTGCTGGATCTCGGCCTGGGCTTCCACCCCAACTTCACCGGGCGTGAGAACATCGCCCTGAACTGCTCTCTGCTGGGCCTCACCCGGGATCAGGCCGACGAGCGCATCCCCGAGATCATCGCCTTCGCCGAGCTGGCAGCCTTCATCGACTACCCGGTGCGCACCTACTCCACGGGCATGATGCTGCGCCTGGGCTTCGCCATCGCGGCTCACACGGAGTCCGAGGTGTTCCTGGTGGACGAAGTGCTGGCCGTGGGCGACCAATACTTCCAGCGCAAGTGCATCCGCAAGATCGAGGAGTTCGTGGAGATGGGCCGCACCATCGTGCTGGTCAGCCACGACCTGCATGCCATCCGCAGCCTCTGCCACCACGCCCTGTGGATCGACGGCGGCCGGGTCCAGGGCGTGGGCACCTCCCGGGAGATCGTCGACCGCTACATGGGGCTCGAGCGGGTCCGCATCTCTCGCTTCCTCACACCCACCGACAGCGCCGCCCTGCCCCGCCTGCAAGAAGCCCCGCCTCCTGTTGCTGTGCCCACACGCTACAAGGCCACGGTGGACGACCCTGAGCTGCAGCGCGTGCTGATGGACGTCTGCGACGTTCCCGAGGCCGCCCGGGTGTGGAGTGAGGGGGGCGAGACCGAAGCCTACGACCACTACGACGGCGACAAGCCCGTGGTGATCGGCTCGGGTGAGATCCGCGTGCTCGAGGTGCAGCTGCTCGACGGCCTGGGCCGCCCTCGGCGCAAGATCCGCACCGGGGAGAAGCTGGTGGTCGCGGTCACCTTCCGCACGACCGAGAGCGTGGAGCGCCCCATCTTCGGCGTGGCCGTGTTCCGCGACGACGGCGTGTACGTCTTCGGGCCCAACACCCGCTTCGACGGCGTGCTCGACGGGACCTACAAGGGCGTCTACACCTTCTTCATCGTCTACCCGTCCCTGGATCTGTTGGCGGGCAAGTATCGCTTCTCCATCGCGGCCTTCGACAAGTCCCACCTCAAGCCCCACGTCTGGCACAACCAGCTGTACGACCTCGAGGTGATCCAGGAGTGTGAGGATCACGGCCTGGTGCAGCTGGACCACGGCTGGGGGCTGATCACGCACTTCGAGCCCGAGCCTGGCCCCGCGTCCACACCCAGCGGGGACGATCCATGAGCAGGGTGATGCTCGTGGGCGCCGGGCCCCTGCCCGATCCCCAGATCCGACGGGTCACCTTTCCCCAGCTCCGCACCCACCACTTCGCCCATGCTCTGGCCTGCGCCGGTCACCAGGTCGGCCTGGTGTGCCTGCGCCAGCCCGACGATGGCCCCCCTAGCCGCCCCCGGGGTCCCCTGGAGCAGGTGTGGGATCTCTCCACCCTGCGGCCGGACTGGCTGGACGGCCTGCGCGCCCTGGCACGCCAGCACGACCCCGAGCTGTGGGTGTCCGCCGGCCCCTACCTCCCGCTCCACACCGCCCGCGTGGTGCGGGATCTGCCCTACTGGGCAGACCTGCCGGGCGACCCCTTCGCCGAGGCCCAGGCCCGCGCTGCCCGGCTGGCACCCGACGACCAGGCCGAGCCCCTGCCCGCGGGCCCCTGGCAGGCCCACGCCGCCGCCACCCTGGCCGCCCTCGATCGCGCCGATGCATTCTCGGTGTGCTCCGAGCCCCAACGCTTCGCCCTGCTGGGCCAGCTGGGTGTGCTGGGCCGCCTGGCCCTGGCCCGCCCGGAGCGTCGCTGGGCCGCCGTGGTCCCCCCGGCCTACGACTTCGCCCTGCCCCAGGGGACACCTCGTCAGCGAGCTCCAGGCAGCACCCTGGTGGTCCTCCTGGCCGGAGGCTTCAACACCTGGCTCGACGAGGACGCCACCCTCCAAGGCCTGTTGCTGGCCATGGACCGAGGCCTGCCGATCCGGGTGCTGGTCACCGGAGGCGACCTCCCGGGTCACCACAGCGCCGGCTGGCAGGAGTTCGAGCAGGGCGTGGCCCGCAGCGCCCACGCCCAGCGCTTCGAGCTCCTGGGCTGGATTCCCCACGGCGATCTGCCCGCGCGGCTGGCCCAGGCCCACCTGCTGCTCAGCGTGGACCGCCCCGGCGCCGAGCCGCTGCTGGGCAGCCGCACCCGCCTGGTCTTCGGCCTGCACCAAGGCCTCGAGCTCATGGCCACCACGCCCTGCGAGCTGGCCGCCAGCCTGGCGGAGCAGGGCTTCCTGCGCTCCCTCCCCAGCCCCACCGCCCAGGCCGTGGCGGACGCCCTCGCCCAGGCCGTGGAGCGGGGCAGCGACGGCCAGGTGGTGGACCAGGCCCAGGCCTGGCTGTCCCGAGCCTTCGAGCCCACAGCGCTGGCGGCCCCCCTGCTGGCCTGGGCAGAGGCCCCCCAGCGCAGCCCCGCGGGCACGAGCGGAGCCCTGGAGCTGGCCGCCCAGCTGGCCCAGGTGCGGTCCGAGCTGGCCGGCGTCTACGCCACCCCCACCTGGCGCCTTCTCTCCAGCTTGCACGGGCTCCTGGGGCGGCTGCTGGGCCGCGGCTGATGTGCGGTCGCTTCGCCCTGAGCATCGATGAAGACGCGCTCATGCGCTTCATCCGCCTGCTCAACCCAGCGCAGCTGCCGCTGCGCTTCAACATCGCCCCCACCCAACCCATCCTGACGGTGGTGGCAGTCCCCGGGGGCAGGGTGGCCAGGGACATGCGCTGGGGGCTGAGCCCCCCCTTCATGCGCCAGCGGCCGCCAAGCAGGCCCCTGATCAACGCGCGCGCGGAGACCCTGTTCCACAAGCCCAGCTTCAGCGCTCCCGCCAGGGAGCAGCGCTGCCTGATCCCTGCCTCGGGCTTCTACGAGTGGGAGAAAAGCAGCCGCCAGGCCTGGCTGTTCCGACCGGCGGACGACGCCCCCATGGCCTTCGCCGGCATCTGGCAGCCGGGAGACGACGAAGGAGCCGCGCCCGACAGCGTGGCCATCATCACCACCTCGGCCAACGCCACCCTGCGCCCCGTGCACCATCGTATGCCCGCGATCCTGGCCCCTGAGAGCTTCGACGCCTGGCTCGACCCCGAGCAGCGGGACCCTCAGGCGCTGTCGCCCTTGCTGCGCCCAGCACGCGACGAGTTCCTGAAGGCGACCGCCCTGGACGGCACAGTCAACGACATGCGCAACCAGGGGCCCGCATGCTGGACCCCGAAGCCCCCACAGACCCAGACCACCCTGTTCTGAGCCCTGATCCGAATTCGTGACAACTGGTGACAGGAATCGAGGCGCGGCCAACCGTTGAGCAGGGGGAAGACAGAGCACATCGCTCTTCTCGACAAAGGCAAACCAGTCGTGAGACTGGGACGCAAAGCCACGGGTCTCCGGCCAATAAAAAGGGAAGCGGAGACAGCCGAGCCACCGAAGGAAGAAACCATGACCCATACCCGCACCGCCCTCGTCTGCCTGATCGCCACCCTCGGCCTCTCCGCCTGCGCCACCATGGACACCGCCCAGGAGGCCGAACTGGACCTGCTGAGTGACGCCCTGGAGGACGCCGTCCTCGCCGGCGACTACGAGCTGGCCATGCAGCTGGGCCACGACTTCGTCGGGCTGCCCATCGACGGCAACGGCCCCGATGGCGAGCCCACCATCACCACCGGCCTCATCGCCGGCGTCATCGAGCCCGGTGACGACATCTCGACCGTCTCCATGCTGCGCGGCCGCATGATCGACCCCGACTCCGGTGATCGCCACCAGATCTTCGGCGAGCTGGCCCAGCCCCTGCAGGACCAGATCCGCGGCCTCGTCCACGGCGAGACCCACATGCGCGACGTGGAGATCGCCGGGACCCTCAACGGTGACTTCCGCACCGTGGGCGACGCCGAGGACCACGGCACGCTGCGCGCCGTCTGGCGGATCGAAGGCGACAGCACCTCCCGCTACATCCGCGCCCAGTGGGAGACCGACTCCGACGGCAGCGGCCGCGTGTTCGGCACCTGGACCGCTCTCGAGACTCCGGTCTGGGAAGACGGTGTGCGCATCCGCATCCCCGTCGCCGGCCTGACCCAGGTGACCATCAGCGAGACCCAGATCTGGGTGACCCCCCTGGATGAGGAAGACCTCTACGCCTCTCCCCACGCCCTGGTCAACGGCGAGCAGTACGACCTGGTCTACGGCGAGCTGAGCTGCCCGGACGCGGCCGACCCGAGCTGCAACACCGAGCCCTACAACGCCCCGGAAGGCGCGGTGATGGACATGAGCGCCGGCGTCAGGATGACCACCTTCGTGGGCCGCGGCGGCGTCGCCCTGGCGGCCCAGCCCAGCGCGGACAACAACTACGAGACCCGCGTCGTCATCTCCGACCTGGACTACCAAGGCAGCTCCGTCTACGAGATCCAGCTGACCCCCGCCGACTGATCGGGACAGCAGCGAATCCGAGCGCCCGTCAGGCTCCGCCTGGCGGGCGCGCCGCCCTTAGCGGCCCCCTCCCCTTCGGCGCAGGTACCAACTGATCGGCGCGAACAGCCCCACCAGCAGCGCCACCAGGGGAACGTCCCACAGCGGAACCTGGTGCACCTCCTCCACACGCCGACGGCTGGCGGGGTCTTCGAGGGGCGGCGACGGGTCGCCGGGAGGGTGGAAGGCGCCGCCGGTGGCGTCGGCCAGGGCCTGGAGGAAGGCGAAGTCGGGCATGACCTCCTCGAGCTCGGGCACCCGCTCGGTGACGGCGAACACGGTGCCCCCCGCGAAGAAGGGGCTGCCCATGGAATCCAGCGCCTGGACGTCCAGGTGCCAGGCCCCGGGGATGCTGGCTGGGAGCAGCAACTCCACCTCGCCGGCGGCATTGGTCTGGCGCTGGAAGCGGCCCTGCTCGTCCAGCTGCTCGGCGTCGAGCTGACCGCCCAGGTCCGGCACCAGCACCCGGCCGCGCACCGTCACCCCCTCCTGGGGCTCGAAGGCGGGGTCGCGCACCCGGATCACCGCCCGCACCTCGTCGCCGATGGCGTAGTTCTCGCGGGACGTGCTCACCGTGACCCGCTGGGCCTCGGGGTCGGCCACCAGCCAGCGCATGGCATGCTTCCAGAAGCGCAGATAGGCCTGGTTGCCCTTGCCCTTGCCCGCCTCGGCGAAGGCCCAGCGCCACGAAGAGTCGGAGGTCAGCGCCATGCTGCGGCCCGCGCCCACCGAGCGCACGGCCACCACCGGCAAGCCCAGGCCATCCACTCCCACCAGGCTGGGGTGCCGCAGCAGCACCGTCGCACCTGGGGCCGCCCCGCGGCTGGTGTTGAGCCCGTCCAGGGGAGCCAGCTCGTACCACAACGCCTGGCTGCGCTCGGGGTCCGAGGCCATGGCCGTGGCCGGGTGCAGCCGCCCCGCGGCGGTGAGCTCGGGCTGGAAGGGCTCCAGGCTGACCGCCTCGTGCTCGGCCACCCCCAGCAGCACGGGCAGCACGTCGTCCATGGCGGTGCCAGCGTACAGCCCCAGATCGAAGCTGCGATCCCCACCCACCATGGCGAAGGCGCCGCCCGCCTTGACCCAGTCCGCCAGGTTCTCGAGCAGGTCGCCCCCCCGGAACCCGAAGTAGGGGTCGTAGTCGAAGTTCTGGAAGATCACCAGGTCGAAGCTGTCCAGATCGTCGGTGAACAGCTGGGTGTAGGGGAAGGGGATCAGGGCCAGCTCGTCCTGGTCGTAGCCGGCGTTCATGTCTTCGTGGGTGCGCAGGATGAAGAAGCTGACCAGATCCACCGCCGGGTCCTGCTTGAGGAAGCGCCGCAGGAACTTCTGGTCCATGCTGGGGCTGCCGCAGACCTGCAGCACCCGCATGCGGTCCCGGACCACCCGCATCACCACGGTGTAGCCGTTGTTGCCGGGCACCGCGTCGTCGGGGTCGGTGGGGACCTCGACGCGGTAGGCGTGCCGCCCCACATCGGTGGGTGTGATCCGGAAGACGACCTCACCGGCGCCCTGGGCGTCGAGCACCACCTGCTCACGGCCCACCAGGTTGCCGTCCCGGGTGAGGGTGACAGGCACGCTGCGTCCCTCGTAGCCGGAGCCCTGGATGGAGGCGCGCAGCTCGAAGGGGGTGCGGATGAAGGCGAAGCCGCCGCTGGCGACCGACGCCACGCTGAGGTCCACCAGGGCTGCGCCGCTGCCCACCCCGTAGAGGGTGAGGGGGCCGGGGAGCTCCGGCAGATCGAGGCTCTCGCCCGCCAACCAGGCCTTGCGCCAGGCTCCCCGATCCAGGCCGTCGGTGATCACCACCAGGCCGGCGAGGCGCTCGCCGGCGTAGCGCTCGGACAAGGCCCGCAGCGCCAGCCCGAGATCGGTGTCGGGCGCATCGAAGCCCAGGGCCTCGCCCGGCACCAGGCTGCTGCCGAAGCGGAAGTGCTCCACGTTGGGCCGGTCCAGCTCCGCGAGGATCCCGGGCACGACGTCGGCCCGCAAGCTGTCGCCCTCGCGCACGGCCATGGAGCCGCTGTCGTCCACCAACACCACGAAGCGGCCCTCTTCCCAGGTGCCGCCCCGCTGGACCCAGCTGGGCCGGGCGAAGGCCCAGACCAGCGCCGCGACCACCGGCAGCAGCAGCGCCGCCTGCAAGGCTCGCGTGCGCGCGCCGCGGGCCGTGAACCAGCTGAGCAGCAGCAGCAGCACGCCGCCCGCCGCAGCCAAGCCCAGCTCCAGCGCGCCGGCGCCCAGCTCGAGCTGGCCGCCATCCGGCTGCCAGCCGCCCACCAACCAGGAGAGGACCGTCACTCTTCGATCCTCCCGTCGTCCACCAGCTGCCGCACATGGGTGAGGTCGTGCTTGTAGTTGGAGGTCAGGGCGTACAGCACCAGGTTGATGCCAAGCTTGACGGCCTCGCGCCGCTGCAGCTCACCGCCGGGGACCACGGGGAACGCGTTGCGGCCGTCGGCGCCACGGGCGAGGGCGCCGCTCAGGTCGTTGCGGCAGTAGATCACCGGGGTGACCTCGCCCAGGTCGATGCCCTCGAGCCAGGGCATCATGGCCAGCCTGCCCACGGGCTGCTGGATCAGGAAGAAGGCTCGGTACAGGCTGTGATCCGAGGGCAGCGGGGCCAGGGGGCGGGTGGGGAAGAGGCGCGCGCAGAGCTGCCGCACTGAGCTGTCGAAGGCGCTGTCCTCCACGCCCGAGGTGTCGTCGATGAACAGGAAGCCGCCGTACTGGAGGTAGCGACCCAGCTGTGCGACCGCCAGATCGTCCAGATCGGACAAGGCGTCGTGCCCCACCAGCACCGCCAGGGGGTGGTCGAAGAGGGCGGGATCGTCCGGCCCCAAGGACGGCGCCCGGGCCAGGGTGACCACGCTGGTGGTCTGCTCCACTTCGTACAGCAGCCGCAGCCACGCGCTGGGACGGCTGATGCAGCCGGCGCCCAGCTGGAGCTCCACCAGATCGAGCTTGGTGGCGTCGCCCAAGGCCCGGGCCACGCGAGGCCAGGCCAGCATCGAGCTGGGGAGCGCGGCCAAGCCCGCCGCCTGCAGGGCGCGCAGCAGCAGCCGTCGCCGGGACCAGGACATGGGAAGCGAGCGGCTCATGGCTTGCCCTCCGATCGCGCCAGGGCTGCCTGGAGCAGCAGGAACACCAGGGCCAGCACGAAGGCGCCGATGCCCAGCCCGACCCGCCGCTGAAGCAACTGCGGGGCCAGGGCGGCCTCGATCTGTGACAGCCGCTCGTAGCGTCGGACGTCCGACTCGGCAGAGGGCGTGTTCACGGCCACCCAGGCGAGAGGGGGCGAGCCTGGCAGGCTGAGGGTGTAGGCGCCGGGCTGGCGAGGCACGAACACCAGGCGCCCGGGCAGGTGGCGCACCGGCACAGCATCGCCGGAGGGGTCGAGCACGGTGGGCTCCAGCTCAGCCGATGGGAGCTCGATCTCCACCGCGTCTCCCACGATGCCCTCGAAGCGCGCGGTGCTGCCGTCGGTCTCGGCTCCCAGCCAGGACACCAGGCGCTGCACCAGGGGCAGGAACGCCGCCTGCAGAGGCAGGTTTCCCCAGGCGAGATCGACGCTGCCGCAGAGCAGCAGCACCCGTCCGCGGCCCACCTGCCGCTCCACCAGCAGGGGCAGGCCGTTGTCCAGCGACAGGTGCACCTTGACACCCTCGCTGGCGTCCAGCAGGTCGAGCACCAGCAGGCGGCGCTGGTAGATGCGCGCGAAGCTGGTGCGCCCGTCCCGGGTGAACGGCGCCATCAGATCGCTGTCGTCGGAGGCCCGGGGGGGCGCCAGGGACACACCACCGGAGGCGTCGAGGTCCACCAGGTTGCGCGGGCTGCGCAGGACGCCCGGCAGCAGGCTGCCCAGCGCCGCGTTGTAGCGCTCGATGGCCATGTTGTCGCCGGCCGTGATCACCAGGCCTCCGCCTTGCCGGACGAAGGAGCTGAGGCTGTCCGCCAGGGGTCGAGGGTCGCCGACATTGGTCAGGAAGACCACCCGGTGCTGATCCGGGTCCAGGGTCCCGATGCCAGCCGGGGCGGTGACATCCGGGGTGATGCCCGTACCCAGGCGTCCCCAGGGCGCCAGTGCGCGCTCGAGGAAGTAGATCTCGGAGCGGATGGGCGAGGGACCGGGATCGCCATCGACCACCAGGACGCGGCTGGCGCCGACCCTGGGCAGATGGAACCACAGGGCGTCGTCGGCCGCCAGCACGCCGTCGTCCACCTCGACCCAGCCCACACCCCCCGGCACCTCGGGGGGCACGGTGAAGACCACCTCGACCTCGCCGCAAGCCGCGGCCGAGGCGCCCTCTTCGGCGTCGGTGGGCCCCTCGCAGGGAGGGATGGTCGCGAAGGCGGAGATGCGGGAGGCGTCAGGCAGCACGGCGGTGACCATCACCTCGCCCTCCCAGGGGCCGAAGCCCGCGATGGTGGCCCGCAGGCTGCCGCCCTCCACCCCCTCGCCGTACACCACGCTGCGCACCAGCACGTTGCTGGCGGGATCGTGGCGGATCACCCGGGGCACCACCCGCACGCCCCGCTCCACCAGGCGCCCGATCTCCACGCCAGCACCCGCCACCACACCGGGCCCCGCCTCGTCGGTGAACACCACCACCTCGCCGGCCTCGCCCGCCAGCAGGGCCCGAGCCTGGCGCAGGGCGCCCGCCAGATCGGTGGACTCAGCGCTCAGGTCGAGCCGCGTCAGGGCCGCGCGCGCGGCCTCGCGGTCCGTATCCAGGCCCGGCAGGAGGGCGCGGGCGCCGGCGGCCCCACCCGCGGTGGCGACCAGGCCCAGACGCACGCCGTCGGGGAGCTCGTCCACCAGGGCCAGAGCGCTCTCGCGGGCCACGGCCAGCAGGGTGGGCCCCGAGGGGCTACCCGGCACACCCTCGCGCAGCCCCATGGAGAGGCTGCTGTCCACCACGATCACCATACGACCGGAGGCCCCCACCCGGGGCTGGGTGTCGGGCAGGCGCAGCTCGGGACGGGCCACGGCCAGCACCACCAGCAGCACCGCCAGCAGGCGCAGCGCCAGCAGCAGGTGGTCCCGCAGGCGACGGCGGCGACGGGTTCGCCGGAGCAAACGCTGCAGCAGCATCATGGCGCCGAAGGGCTGGCGCTCCACAGGGGTCTGCCGCGCCAGGTGGGCCAGCACCGGCCCCGCCAGCAGGGCCAGCAGCCCCAGGGAACCCACCGCGAGGAAGCCCACGCTCACCCGGCGCCTCCCGGGCGCCCTTGCCCTCGCCCGCTGCCCGTGCGGAGCAGTCGGAGCAGGGGCTCGGACAGGGGGCGGTTGGTGGAGACAGGCAGGTAGTGGCCACGCCAGGCGAGCACCAGCCGCTCCACCTCACGGCGCCAGTCCTGCACCACAGCCCGGAACTCCTCGCGGCTCTCGGCGGGGTCCAGGGGCACCGAGTCGCCCCCCTCCGGAGAGAAGAACCTGGCTACGCGGGGATACCGCAGATCGAGCTCACCGGGGTCCTGCAGGTGCAGGACCCGCAGCTCACCCCGGCGCTGGCCCAGCGCCCGCAGGGCTGGCCCCCAGCGCTCGGGCTCCTCCATCAGATCGCTGATGAGGACCACCATGGACGAGCGCCCCATGCGCTGGGCCAGGTGGGAGAGCCCCCCACCCAGATCGGCCTGACCGGCGGGCTGCACGCTGGCCAGGGCGCCCAGCACACGGCCCAGGTGGCGGCGCCCTGAGCGGGGCGGGAGCGTGGACCAAGGAGCGCCCGAGCCGCCCAGCAGCGCCAGCCCAACGGGCTCGCCCTGCAGGGTGAGGTACCAGGACAGGGTGGCGGCCATGCACAGGGCGAAGCCCATCTTGCTGCCGTCCAGGGGGGCCCGCGGGGCGTCGTGGCCCAGGCTGGTGACCCCGGTGCCCATGTCGCCAGAGGCGTCCAGGGCGATCCAGCAAGGCAGCTGGGACTCGGCCCGATGCCGGCGGACCACCAGCCGATCCGAGCGGGCCGCCACCCGCCAGTCCAGCTGGGAGAGGGGATCCCCCGGCGCGTACTCCTTGTAGTCCTGGAACTCCACGGATGAGCCGAGGGCGCGGCTGGGGTGGTGCCCGTACTGCACGCCATCGACGGCATGCCGGGCCACAAGGGCCAGGTGCCGGATGCGAGCGAGGACCTCGGGCTCCCAGAGGGTCACGGGGCGGGCACCTCGTCGAGCAGCGTACGCACTACGTCCGCGGTGGTGACCCCAGACGCCTCGGCCTCGAAGTTGAGCACGATGCGGTGCCCCAGCACGGCGGGGGCGAGGGCCCGCACGTCGCGCACATCGGGCAGCTCGTGGCCGCGCAGCAGGGCGCGCACCCGGGCGCCAAGCAGCAGGTTCTGGCTGGCGCGAGGCCCGGCGCCCCACTGGATCCAGCGGCGGGCGCCCTGGGCCTCACCGGGGACGGGCCGGGTGGCCCGCGCCAGCTGCACGGCGTAGCGGCGCACGGCGTCGCTGGTGGGGACCTTGCGCACCAGGGCGCGCTGAGCCAGCAGCGACTCCCGGGAGAGCACCGGGGCGATGGTGGGCAGCTGCGCCTGCAGGGTGCGCTGCACCACCTCGACCTCTTCGTCCTCGGTGGGATAGTCCACGGCGACCGAGAACATGAAGCGGTCGAGCTGGGCCTCGGGCAGGGGGTAGGTGCCCTCTTGCTCGATGGGGTTCTGGGTGGCGAGCACCACGAAGGGCTCGTCCAGGGGCCGGCTGGCGCCCGCGACCGTGACCTCCAGCTCCTGCATGGCCTGGAGCAGCGCGGCCTGGGTGCGGGGAGGCGTGCGGTTGATCTCGTCGGCCAGCAGCAGGTTGGTGAAGATGGGGCCGGGGATGAAGCGCATGGCGCGACGCCCCGAGGCGCGGTCTTCTTCGAGCACCTCGGTGCCCAGGATGTCCGCGGGCATCAGATCGGGGGTGAACTGCACCCGGCCGAAGTCCAACCCCAGGGCCTGAGCCGCGGTGCGCACCAGCAGGGTCTTGGCCAGGCCGGGGACGCCCACGAACAGGCAGTGCCCGCCTGCCAGCAGGCTGATCAGCAGCAGCTCGATGGGCTCGTGCTGCCCCACGATCACCTTGCCCACTTCGGCGATGAAGCGGTCGCGGGTGGCGGCGATCTCCTCGAACAGGGCCAGGTCGTCGGTCATGGCTGCTCCAAGCTCATCTGAGGGGCTGGTGGTGCTCGCCCAGCCAGCGCGCGCCCGCCTGGTGAACACCACCGATGGTGAGAACCTTCGCCTCCGGACACCGGATGTCTTCGGAGGGGCCGGGCTTGGTGAGGGCGATCACCGGGGTCGTCCCCCCGGAGGACAAGGCCTGGACAAGGTCCAGCACAGTCGCCAGGGGGGTGTCCTGGGTGGGCGAGACGATGGTGCGGCCCTGGATGCCACCCTCGAATGCCGTGGCTGGCAAGCCGCGCTGGCCCGCGGGGATGGCGGGCGGCTGGGGGGGCGCATCGGGCTGGGGCTGCTGCGCCTGGAGGCAGATGGCCTGCAGCTCGGGCTGCTCACCGTAGACCACGCCGCAGGCCACCAAGGGCTGGGAGCCGAGGCTACGGAGCAGCTGTGGCAGCTGGCGCTGGGCGTCCATGGAGGTGGGAAGCTCAGCATCCACCTGCACATCGAAGTGCAGCGAGGCGCAGCGCTGGGTGGGGCCGAGGGCGATGTCGAGCACCGGCAGGACGCCGAGGATGGGTTCGCCAGCCCAGGGCACGGGCTGGCGGGTGTCGGTGTCCAGCGGGCCGACCCTGCGCTGGCCAGGGGGCAGCTCCACCAGCTCGAAGGGGCCGAAGCCCGCCCACGCGGCGGTGGCGATGATGGGGTAGACGTCGTCCCAGGCATCGGTGGGCTGCAGCTCGAGGCGCACAGGCCAGCCACGGGAGAGCAGCGCCTGCTCGGGCGGTTCGTGGGAGTCGGGGTCTTGGCCGGAGCGGAGCTTGAGGGCCTTGAGCAGCTTGCGGTGCCGGGACTGACGCAGCACCCCGGGTTCGCGCAGCTCACCCACGTGGAGCCCGTCCAGGGTGATGATCCCCTGGTCCAGGCGCAGCTGGGCGGGGCCCGCGGCCGCGGCCCAGTCCACCTCGTCGATGGAGGGGGGGAGCTCGGGCTCACAGCCCGCGAGCAGCATCAGGGACATGATCGCGACAAGACCGAGCACAGAGCACCTCCCCACAGCCTGGAGCGAGAGCGGGAGCCCCTGTACATATCAAGGCACAGCGGGGCAGGAGCGGGATCAGCCCAGGGAGGCCAGGGCCTCGGCGGCGGCCATGATGGCCTCACGGAGTTGCTCGAGGGGCCCAGCCAACGCCGAGAGGTCGTCGACGGCCTGGCCTTGCAGCACGACGGCCTCGAGCCGCAGGACCTCGAGGCTGAGGTGGATGGCCTCGAGCGCCCCCTCGAGGAGATCACGCTGGGCCTCGGCCGCGGGATCTCGCCGTTCCACCAGGGAGACGTAGACCGGCGTCAGCCGCTCGGTGACGTGCTCGGCCTGGTCCAGGGCCCCACGGAGCAGGTCGTCGACGTCCACCGGCACCGGGCCCAGCGCCATCACGGCCGACAGGACCCCGCCGGAGCGCACACGGCACTCGGCCAGCAGGACACCCCCACGTCCGGCCTGTGAGGGATCGACGACGGGACGGGGTGCCGCAGCCGGGGGTTCTGCGAGCGCCGGCGCCTCGGCTCTCCGGAGCTGGATGCCCAGGGCGCCGAGGATGCCGTGGGCGAGCAGCAGGATGCCCCAACCCCCGAGTGGGTAGACGAACCACAGGGGGACGCCGGGCCGATCCAGATCGAAGCCCACCGGCGCGAGGTTCAGGACGAACAAGCCGGCGTTGACAACGGCGTACAAGATCGAGTGCTGGATGAAGCCGAAACGCATGACAGGCAGAAGGTACCACGAACCCGTGACGGGTTGGAGGGGGTTAGCGCACAGCACCGCCCAGCTCTTCGCCACCGTAGAGCAGGATGCGCTCGAAGCCGGCGTGACGGGAGGCTGAGGCGAGGTCGCCCAGCTCGGTGTAGAGGGCGGCCAGCGAGGCCTGGACCTCGCTGTCGAAGGGGTAGACATCGGCCGAGGCCAAGAAGGCGTCCAGGGCCGCCTGCGGCTCGCCATCTGCCTGCTCTAGCTGCCCCAGGCCCTTCCATGTCATGGCGAAGGACGGGTAGTCACGGGTGGACTGCCGCAGCAGGTCCAGGGCCGTGGACCGCTCGCCCAGCATCAGGTGGCAGTCGGCGCTGCGGTTGGTCAGCAGGGGGCTGGGTGGCTCGTCGGGGGGCATGGCCTTGCCGTACTCCACCAAAGCGGCCCGCGGGCGCTCGGCCTGGCGCAGCAGATCCCCAAGGCGCGCGTGGTCGGCCAGCTCCACATGCTCCGCCAGCAACGGATCTTCGGCGAAGTCTCCGCCCTCGCCGTCCAGGGCCACCGGCAGCGCCGCCAGCTTGCGCTCCACCAGATCGAGGCTCCGCATGGCCTGGATGGCCTCGTCCATCAGCTCCTCGAAGCGGTCGTAGCCCGCAGCCCGCGCCAGGGCATCGTCGGCCTCGGCGCCGTTCTCGATGGCCTGCAAGGCGCGCCCGATGGAGCCGGCGCCGCCGTGCTCCGCCGCCGTGGCCACAAGGATCTGCACCTGTGCGTAGGCCACAGCCCCGCGCTCGGCCGAGGGCAGGAAGGCGAAGCTGGGGTGCATCTCCTCGAAGGTCACCAGGTCGTCGGCCGCCAGGGCGCTGGCCAGGGCCGCCTGGGAGAAGGGCTCGAGGGTGGCGTTGAGCTGGTGGCGCCAGCAGGCCTCGAGGTAGCGGGCGATGCCCTCCTGCAGCCAGACCGGGGTGCGGTCGTGGCTGAGGTGGGAGACCACCTGGTGGACGTACTCGTGCACCAAGGTGTCCTTCCAGCCGTAGCCCCGGGCCACGGCGCGAGGGCTGGTCATCAGCAGGCGGGCCCACTTGGAGATGGCCACCACGCCGGTGGTGTTCACGCTCTCCGGAGGCAGGCCCGAGGCGGCCACGAAGCGCTTGCCCGTGGGGAAGATCTCCACCAGCACCGGCTGGGGCGGCAGGACGCCCAGCTGCTGGCGCAGGGTGAGCTGGGCCGCCTCGAGGGTCTGGAAGGCTTCCTCCACCAGGATGGCGTCCATGCCGGGCGCGTGGCGCAGGATCACGTCGCCCTCCCGGATCTCCACCATGCCCGCGGTGGCGTCGAGGGTGGCCTGGTAGTGGGCCAGCACCCCCGCGTACTCCTCGCCGAGCTCCGGAGCGCTGGCCGCGGCCCGCTCGATCTCTGCGACGGCGCTGGCGTAGTCGCCACGATGGAAGGCGATGTGGCCGGCCAGCTCGCAGACCTGGCGGCTGTCTCCGTCCTCGGCCCGCAGCCGCGCCAAGGCGGACTCGGCGCAGGGCAGATCTACGGCGTTCAGGCAGTCCACGACCTGCTCGACGCTGGCACCGAGGGCCGTGGGGGCGCCCGCCGCCAGCAAGGCGAGGGCCGCGATACCGGCGAGCCTACTGGCGGACCAGATCTTCATAGTAGCGCCTCTTGAGGGCTTCGTACTCACCCGGGACGTCGCCCTGCATGCCCTCGAGCAGGGCCTTGCGGTAGGCTTCGGGGGTGCGGAACTCCTCGGGTGTGGGGATCTCGATCCGCGGCACCTTGGGGCGCCTGCCGCCCTTCTTGTCGCTGTCACCAGACTGGTCGCTGGAGTCACCGCCCCCCTTGCAGTCCTCACACTCGCTCATCTGGGACATGTCCTTGCTGTTCTGCATGGCCTGGTCCAGCGCCTTGATGGCCTCCTCCAAGCCCTCGATGGCGGCGCGCTGGGAGCCCTCGGCCTCCTGGGCGTAGCCCACAGGGAGCGCCTCTTCGGCCAGGGCCATCTCGAGGTTGGCGCGGGCCACCCCCTCGACCAGCCCGGGGGCCTCCATGGGCAGCTGGCTCATCAGCTCGCGCGCCTCGGCCTCGGCCGCGGCGGTGCGCTGCTGCAGCGCATCCTGGCGGGCGGTGAGGGCCCCGGTGGCGCCCCGGAGCTGGCCCGGCTCCGAGGCCAGCTGACGCAGCAGGGCCTCGAGGGAGCCGCGCACCTGGCCCGACGCCTTGGTGGAGCTGTCCAGGGAGCGCTCCACCTCGGCCTGGCCGGGCATGGCCCTGTCCAGCAGCTGGGAGTGCGCAGCGTGCCGTTGGACGGTCTCACCCAGCCGCTGCAGGGCCCACTCGGTCTCGGCGGCACCCTCGAGAGCCCTCCCAAGGTCCCGGGCCGCGAGGGCCTCGCTCAGGTGCTGGGCATCGGCGGACGCCTGCTGCGCCAAGCGCCACTCGCTGGCGGGGCGGCCTTCGTGGGCCATCATGGTCTCGCCCAGGCCCAGCAGGACCTGGCTCAGGTCGGCAGCCTGCGCAGCCAGCTTGTCCCAGCGCCCGCTCAAGGCCTGGCTGGGGTCGCCAGCCTGCTGCACCGCCTCGAGCAGCTTGGTGAGCAGCTCGTTCTGCCCACCCAGCAGGGACACCAGCTCCTCGCGCAGGGCCTGGAGCCGCTTGGCGGACTCCTCCTCCAGCTCCCGCTGGCGCTGCTGCAGCTGGCCGAACTGCTCCGCGAAGCTGCGCAGCTCCCGCACCAGGCGGTCCTGGTAGATCCGGCCTTGCTCGGTGCGGCTGGCGCTATGGGCCTGCCGAACCGCCTCCATCAGGTGTTCCACGTCGCGGACCCTGTAGTGGGTGAAGTGGGCCAGGCTCGAGTCGCCCAGCATGGTGGCCGCACGCTCCACCTGCTCCAGCTGGCGGCCCAGGCGGTCCAGGCGCGACAGCACCTGCCGGGGCTCGGCATCCCGCAGGGTCTCGAGGCGGTCGGCGGCGTCTTCGAGCCCCTTGACCCGCTCGACCAGCGTGCTCTTGGCGATCTGTCGGACCACCTCGTCCAGGGTGAGCACCCCCTGCTCGACGTCCCCGATCAGCTCGTCGCGCAAGCCCGCGAGGGTGTCGAGGTCGCGCTGCGGCACGTCGGCGCCCGAGGGCCCCAGGACGTTGAGGAAGCCCACCAGGGACGCCTGGGAGCGGCGCACGGCGTCGATGATGGTGCCCTCGAAGCCTTCGGGCTCGTAGCCCTGCCAGGCGTCCTCCACCAGCTGCTCCACGGGGTCCATGCGCCGGGCAGCGCTGGCTCCCCAGCTGCGCAGGGCCACGCGCTCCGGGCCCACCGGCCAGGGGTCCTCGAGGTGATCGGCCAGGACCAGCAGCAGGGCGTCGCGGAGCTCCTGCACCACCCTCCGGCGCCGGGCGTTCTGGCCGCGAGGGCCCAACACTCGCACCCGGAAGGCCGTGGAGCGTCCGGCCTTGCTGCCGGTCACCGCGTCGTTGTCCCAGGCCACCACGCGCAGCCGCGCCTCGCTCCCGGGCATCAGGCCGAGATCGGCGGGGGTGAAGTCGTGGGCCCCCTCGATGCGGCTGGTGGGGTCCAGGGGGGTGCGCAGGACGTGGGTGTGGGGGGCGTCGCCGGTGGTCTCCACCTCGACCCGGACCAGCCCATAGTCGTCCCGGGCGGTCCAGCTCACGGGCACCGCCTCGTCCCAGGCCACCTCGAGCAGATCCTCGGATACGACCACCAACACCTCGGGGGCCTGGTCCAGATCGAGCGTCACCTCGTGGGTGCGGGTGAGCTGCTCGGCGTCCACGCCCTGCAGCGCGAAGGCCCAGCTGCCCGGCGCCGCCAGCTCGAAGCTGGCCAACAGATCGCGGCCGCCCTCGATGCGAGCAGCGCTGCGCTGGGTGGAGGCTGGGACGGTCGCGGTGGCGAAGCGCTCGAGCACCAGATCGCCCGCCAGCCAGGCCTGCGCCGTGCGGGCCCGCAGCTCCACGATGGTGCCGGGGGGACCGTGGGCGTCGCCGGTGGAGTTGGGCACCTCGAGGGGATCGAGCCCCGTGTAGTCGGGGTAGCGGTAGCGCAGCACGATGTCGCCGAGCAGCGCCAGGTCGGCATCGGCAGCGTCCAGCTGCGCCTGCACCGCCGCCTGAGCGGACCGGCCGCGCAGCAGCACGCGCAGGGCGCTGGCCGGGCCCACGGGGCCAAGGGCGCTGAGGCCGCAGGCCACCAACACCAGCCCGGCGGCCAGCCAGAATCGGCGCAGGGGCCGCGCGGGGTGGACCTCTGCGGGGGCCAGGCCGTCGAGCAGACCGCGGGCGCGGCGGGCCGCCAGCTCCAGCAGATCGTCGGACTCCCCGGGTTGAGGGCCGTCAGGCCGCTCCGCCAGCGTGACCAGCCTGCCGCGCAGGCCGGGGCGCAGGGCTTCGGCCAGGCGCGCCTGGTGCCCGGAGTCCCCAGCGCGACGCCAGCGGCGCAGCGCAGGCAGCAGCAACGCCGCCATGGGCAGCAGCAGCGCGATGACCAGCCAGAGCCCCAGCGCCAGCTCCCTGGGCAGCCGCACCGAGGCCAACCCCACCGCGGCCAGCACCACCAGCCCCGCCGCGGCCAGGACCTGCAGCAGCGCCCGCAGGACCAGCAGCCACCGCTCCCTGCGGGTCAGGGCGGCGATCAGGCGCTGCAGGCTGGCGCGGTCTTCGGACATGTGTAGAGGGACCTGGGCTAGGAGGACACTTCTAGCGCAGGTCGCTATCCCCTCCAAGGGCAAAGCGCGGCAGTCGGTGTGGGTGTGGGGGGGATCACCAGGGCCGAGTCATGGGCCGAGGGACGTATCCGGCGGCTGACGGACGATCCTGGTGGGGCTGTGCGGACCATCCGGGGCGATCCGGCAGCGGAGAGACGTTCCTGGTCCAGCACCGTCGCTATGCGCCACGCGGCGGCTCGTAGCGCTCGTAGTAGCCCAGCAACCCGCCCTCGCCGTCGCGCACTGCGCGCATGTAGATGCGCCAGCGAGCGCTGTCGGTGATCAGCTCCTCGTCCAGGCCATCGGTCTCCATGCGCCCGAAGATCTCCAGCATCTGCACCCTGGAGGCGGCGTTGTGGCAGTCCAGCACGTCGGTGCCCAGCAGCGCCGTGCCCCCCCGCTTGCCGTAGTGGGCAAGGGCTGGGCGGTTCATGTACCGGATGACGTGCTGGGTGTCGCAGAACACGTAGGGGTGGGCCAGGCTGTCGAGGATGTGGGCCATCAGCTGGGCTTCGATCACGGCTGCCTCCACGGGGTTGGGTATGATGCCTCTGTCCTGAACCCCTGCTATCCCGCCCCCATGTCCCCTCCCCTGCCCGCGCTGCTGTTGTCGCTGCTGGTCCTGGCCTGCAGGACGCCCGAAGACACGGCGCCGCCCGTGGACACCGGCCCGAGGGACGCCGACGGCGACGGCCACCCGGCACGGCAGGACTGCGACGACGACGATCCGGCGGTGTTCCCAGGGGCCGACGAGCTGTGCAACGGTCGCGACGACGACTGCGACGGCGACACCGACGAGGGCGTGCTGCTGGAGCTCTGGGAGGACCTGGACGGTGACGGCTGGGGCGACGCGGACCAGCCCACTCAGACCTGCGCGCTGGGGGCCGGCATGGCCGACAACGGCGACGACTGCGACGACGACGATGCCGCGGTCTTCCCCGGGGCCACAGAGGCGTGCAACGGGGTGGACGACGACTGCGACGGCGAGATCGACCAGGGCGTGCTGCTGGACTTCTGGGCCGACAGCGACGGCGACGGCTGGGGC
>CALDOK010000307.1 GCA_937912125.1 uncultured Pseudomonadota bacterium | reverse complement strand
GGGCCGAGGAGCTCGACTCTTGGGACTTCGCCGATCGCGTCCTCGATGAGATAGAGCTCCTCGACCCACTCTTCGTCCTCGTCCCCGGTGATCTGGTCTACGGAATGGATTACCGGGAGGAGTACCACGCCGTGCGTCGTCTCCTCGAGCGGCATGGGCTGGCGACGTTCATCGTGCCCGGCAACCACGACGGCTACGCCCACCTGCTGCTCGGTGGCGAGGTTAGCCTCGCCTCGGTCGAGGTGGCGCCGTGCCTGTCGAGTGTCCTTGGTGGCGTCGAGGAGTTCGTGCAATGCCTCGTCGACTCGGCAGAGGACCTCGGCTTGGTGGAGCATGGTGAGGACGGCCTCGCGGTCTTCGAGGAGCTCATCGGACCCTCCAGCTTCTCTGTGCAGGCGGGGCGGCTGCAGCTCTTGGGCCTCAACACCTACGCCGGTGAGCGAGCACGCCGGCGGGCGATCCCGGCGAGCGTGGACGTGCCTGGCTTCGGTGAGGTGTCCCGGCTCTTGCGCCTTGGGGTCCCGCTCGCGGACAACTACGGTGGGGTCCTGTCAGTGGACTCCATTGCCCGGTTGACGGCGCTGGGGGAAGGGGGGGGCGACGGCAGGGAGGTGGTGCTGTTTGGCCACCACGACCCCCAAGGAAACTGTGACGCGGACGCTGCCTATCACGTTGATCTACCCTTGATGATGGGCCACCTGCTCACTCCGGGCTTTCAGGTCTGGAACGACGAGCGGCAGGCGCGTTCGATCCTCAGCTTGTTGGATGCACGCGAGCACTGGTACTTCTGCGGCCATGGACACCGCGATCGTTTCGGCCCGCGGTTTGGTCGGTGTGGGACCCCGAGTGCAGGGAGGACTGGGACCCGGCGCGTCGTCGAGACCACCACGCTCTCCGCGGGACCTGGCCGCGGGGCCTACCGAGGCTACCGCTTGGTGACCGTCGACCGCGGCACGATCACGGAGTCCAGCTATCTGCCAGAGGCGGGGCTCGACTCGGTCCCCGCCGGGTCGTTCTGGTCCCAGCCCGATGGCGCTGATGGCTTGAGCCTGGTCTCGGCCTTGCCCGAGGCTCTGGCCGTCAGTCCCACTCTTCAGCTTAGCCCCTCACGGCGGGGGTACGACTGTCGCTTGGGGGAGCAGCCGGTGTTCTTCACAGATTTTCTCGAGGAGGAGGATTTGTTTCTGGGCAGGCTCGAGGTGAGGCTGCCTGGTGGTGCGTCGCAGAGTGCTATCGTACCAGGGGGCGGTGATTTCAGTGTGGAAGAGCTGCGTTGTGTGCCCTCGCGAAAGAACCGCCCCCCCAAGCCGTCCGCGGACGTGAGGCGACGGGGAGAACGCTTGGTGTTCTCGGCAGCTCCGACGCGCGATCCTGATGGCGACGGCTTGGCGCGCGCGCTCTGGACCGTGGGGAACTCGAGGTTCGAGGGTAGTACCCTCGAGCTTGCGGCCGACCAGGTGGTGAACGAGCGCGTGCGGCTGGACGTCTGGGATGCCAGGGGTGCTCGCGCCAGCGTGCTCGTGAGTGGACATACCTCTGGGTGTTCAGGCGGGTTCGCTCTCCTGATCCTCGCGATCTTGTCGCTCGCCGGTGTCGCGGTGTACATCGTCTTCGTTGGCGGCACCGGCATGCCTGGTGGTCGTCGGCGTCATGGGAGGTGAGTGCTTGTTCGTTCGCTGTGACTACTGTGGAGCGCGGACGCCACCTGGCGCGATGATGGAGGTGGACCCTTGGGGCAACCGGTACTGCCACCGCAAGCATGTCGACGCACCCAGGTGCACCACTTGCGCGCGGTACATCAGCGCGCGCTGCACGGGAGGCGGCGTGAAGTACCAGGATGGTCGGCGTGTGTGCAACATCTGTCGAGAGACGGCGGTGGACGACAACCCAGCCGCGGCGGAGGCTGCGCGCGAGGTGGCGGCGCTGCTCAAGCGGGCCGGCGTGATCATGGACGGGCTACCCCTCCGCATCGCCCTCGCGGACGCGGACGAGATCCGTTCCCAGCGTGGCGTCAGGACCGACTTCTCGAGCAGTACAGGGCCCAGTGCCGGAGCTGTGCTGGGTTTCATCCGCTGTCGCACCGAGATCGGGACGGAGGGAGGTGGGGCGAGCCTGGGTCCCTCCGTTCGGCGGGTCGTCGAGGGCGTGACGATCCTGCAGGGGCTACCGAGAGAGATGTTCGTCGGGACGCTCGCGCACGAGCTCGGGCACGCTTGGCTCTTCCTGGCGTCTGTGGACGACGCCCGGCCCTGGCAGGAAGAGGGCTTCTGCAATGTGTTGTCGTACCTGATCCATCGCCACCGCAGCCAGCAGGGCAACGCCGAGGCGTCCTTCTACCTGAGGTGCCTCGAGGAAGATCCGGACCCCGTGTACGGAGAAGGCTTTCGGAGGGTGAGGGCCCAGCTCAAGAGCTATGGCTACGCGCAGGCGTTGAGGTTCATATATGAGCGAGGGCGATTCCCGTCCGCCTGACCTCCGCGGCGGCCAACCCCGTCAGGGCACGAGGTTTCCGCTTCCGTCGATGCGGAAAGGCTGGTAGCAGCTCGCGCAGATGACGCTTCCTGGGCGGGCCGAACTGTTCCGTGCGCCGCACCAGGGGCAGATCGAGCGGATCATGCCGGCTCCGCGCCGCTGCCCAGCGGTCTGCGGCTGGGGGGCTTCCGCGCGGTCGCGTGCGCTTGGAGCTTGCGGGGCCTCGCTGGCGCTCAACCCGACGAAGATCCCTCCGCAGCGGCTGCACATGACGTGTCCCGTGGATGGCACCTCCACCGGGGAGTGGCAATATGGGCAGGTTGTTCCGACCGCGACTGAGCTGTCCGGCGTGCGCGGGGGGGCAGTGGGAGGCCCCTGGCTGCGTGGAGCGCCCGAGGGTGTGGCAGATACGCGGCCTCGCCGGACGGGTTGCCTGGCCGCCGAGGTAGGTGCCTGGGCCGCGTTGAGCGCGACGCAGCGCACTTTGAGCGCCTGCGCATCCTTGTTGGCGGGCTCGAGGCCCAGGGCCTGGTCGCAATAGGCGATGGCGTCGTCTATGGCACCGCGCAGGTATGCCTGCTCAGCTTGATCCAGCAGCTTCGACACCATGCGCTGGAGCCGATTGAGCCTGCCCGGGGATGTCGGCGGGCCTCCGGGTGTTCCCGGATCGCGTTGGGAGGGGGCCGGAAAGTCGAGCGGGGGTGGTGCAGCGACCTCGAAGTACGCCAGGCTCACGTCTCTGTCTCTGACCCCGACCAGGCGCCCGACGACAATGCAACGGGTGACGTGCGGGTGAGTGCCACGTCGAGCCTCGACAGCCACCCCGTCGTCTCCGTCCAGGTGCTCGATCATCAGGTCACGCAGCTCGACGCTGCCGCTTCGAACCTGCACGACGGGGCCACCGCTCGCGATGATGGTCGTGCCTTGGCCCTCGCCCTTGATCACGACAGGCTTGGAGACTACGACGGGTCCCCGGTATTCACCGAAGCCGAGCTCCAGCACGCCTCCGCGAGCACTCTTCAGCAGCTCTTGCAGCGTCTTTGCCATGCTTGCGCCGTCAGCTCCTGCTTGAGACGACTTGGACGTAGAGAGCCCTATACTCCGGCGGGTCGCCGGTGAGGATGGTCGTGCCGTTCCGAAGTGGAATTGCGCTACCCAGAGGCACGTTCGCGGCAGGCCGTCCCGATCTAACCTCGCGGAGACGCTCGAGCCCGAGGTTCACCAAGCACCACTCACGCTTCTGGAGGCGCACCTCGGCGAGGGGCTTGGGCCGTGTGCCAGGCATGGGAGAGGCGTTGGCCCTGACGTGCCAGTTGTAGAGCTTGCGTCCAGGGATGCCGGCGAGCCACCAGTCTTGCTCCGGGCGGTACTTGCCATCTTTGCTACCGCGCATCAGGCGAAGAGCAGGGACGCCACTGTGAGCGGGATAGGGGGTGCGGCACCAAGGGCAGACGAGGGCCCGGCCGTCGGTCAGCGGAAAGTGCTTGTCCTTGCAGGCCGGGTTGCCGCAGGTGACGACTCGGTCGGCCAGGCGCACTAGGTAGGACTCCCAGGACCCCGCCGACACCCTCGTTGCCGGAGTCTTTAGACCCGCTACGAAGCAAGTCTCGAACGCGTCCGCGAGGCTCGCCCCCATGAGCGTGGCGGGCCAGAAGCCGCTACCCTCGCACCTCGGTCGGTTCTTCCTGTTGGTGGGATGGTCGATGTAGATCCCCTCCGGGCCCAGCTCCAGTAGCTCCTGACGGTCCGGATTTCCCGTAGCCCGCCTCGCGGGCCCTCTGAGCGGGTGGCGATAGAGCAGGAGCTGATAGATGATCACCGCGAGCGCGTGGAGGTCGGTCCTGCTCGAGGGCGTGGCCTTACCCACCAACGCCTCGGGAGCGATGTACTCGGGGGTTCCGATGACCTGCGGCGGTAGGTGGCCTCGCACCACCAATCCGTCCAGATCGATGATGCGGAGCTCGCCGCGGCGGGGGTCTACGTAGATATTTGCTGGTGAGAGGTCGCTGTGGGTGAAACCAGAGCGGTGCAGGCGCCCCACGGCCCTCGCCAGCTTCACGGCGATCCCGAGCCGCTGCGCCCATGGACGCTCTGCCGCGGGCAGACGGTTGAAGGACTTCGGAAAGACGATCCTGCCCAGCTCCTTGAGGTGGCCGGGTATGGCAGGCAAGCGCACACCGAGGCTCGGCTTGATCACGAGGCCGTCGGGCCAGCAGTAGAGTGAGCGCCAGTAGTCGGAGTCGGCCACAGTGTTGTAGTCGCCAAGGATGGCCTGCATGGCACGCTTCAGCGCGGGCGTTGGGTCCTTGAAGATCTTCACGACATGTGGGCTACCCTTGACCCGGTAGACGGACCCAGCGGCTCCTGCGCCCAAGAACTGCCCACAGTGGAGGACGGTGCCGTCAGCCAGCGTTGCTGTCTTCAAGCGTACCTCCCGCGAGGCTCCAGGCGACCGCGAGGGTCCTGTCGTCGAACGAGCCGCGCTTCTTGTAGTTCAGCAGATCCAGCAGTGCGGCGGTGGGCACGGCAGCCGCGAAAATCGCCTGGAGGTTCTCGAGCAGGATGGGGCCGTTCTTGCGTAGGGGCACGAGGTCGTCTCCGACGCCGTCCGTAGCCACGATGAAAGCCAAGGGGCGTTCCCTGAATGAGACGGCCCTGAACAGCCGCTCCACCCACGCAGCGCAGGGCGGCTGGTGAGGAAGACGGTCTCTCCTGCGAAGCCACCGTCCTCTTCTACGCCGATGGTTTGGAGCTCACGCTTGCTGTCGTAGACCGCGATCAGGCCATCGCCGACCTGAAACGTATAGGCCTTTCCTCCGGTAGGTGTTTCCTGCCAGAGCAGCAGCAGAAGCGTGCAGGCCAGTTCGTCCGGATGAGCCTTGCGGGCCTTCGCTGCAGCCAGGAGCGCCCGCAGCGCTGCCGACGCCGAGCGGTCGAGGATGGACACTGGGTCCTCTCCCGCTTCGATCAGCGGCCGTGCGAATGTGGCTACCGCGGCTGCGGCCGCGTTCGCCCCCACTCGAGAGAGCCCTGCACTTCCAGCTCCGTCAGCGACGGCGATCAGCCAGCCGCCGTGCGCTGGGACGCTCACCATTGAGACCGCGTCCTCGCGGTACTTTCCCTCTGCGACGTGGGAGCGTCCCCGCTTGCTCGCGCCGGCCAAGAGGAAGCCAGCGGAGGTGCCGGCATCGATCTGGACTTCGTGGGCGACGGGGTCGACGCCCTGCTCGACGACGGTGGGCGTTGTGGCCCCCTGCTCGCTGGTTACCGTTGGGCCTACCTCATTCGGGGTGAGCGTGGGAGCTCGTGTAAAAGCGGTTGAGTCGGAAGGATCGATTGTTGGGGCCAGGAGCTCGGGCGGGCTCGTTGAAGGGGACCTGGCTGGGCCAACGCTCTTGCCAGAACTTGCTGGCTCGTTGGGAGAGCTGATGGGGGCTTGGACCTTGCTCTCCGCAGGGCTGGGGGGGGCGCCAGGCTTAAAGTCCGTAGCCTGCAAGGGAGGCTGGTCCTTGATCGGACGCTCCATAGGTGGCGCGGCTATGGTCTCCTGCTCCGAGCTGCTTTGGGCCGGCGCAGGCTGATGGGGCACGGGCCAGACGGACACCTCCGCCTTCGTCGCGGGTTTCGAGGCGGCTGCTCCTTGAGTGACCTTCTCTTCGCGCGCAGCAGGCGTGCTCGCCGGATGCCCGGACGTGACGGGTGCTCGCCCTTGGGCCGGGTTCTTGGCACCTGTCTTGTCGCCCTTTTCCGTCGGCTCGTTGTCGCTCTTCACAGCGTGATCTCAAGTACAGAGGGGGGCTTGTCGAGCTTCACGGGCTGCTCATTGCCCGAGTCCTGGGCGGCGGGGACCGAGGCGGACTTGCTGGCGACCCTCGCGGACTGCGAGATCCACTTGAACAACTCACGGAAGGCCGCCGGGCTCATGTCCTTCATCAGCAGGAACGGACTGGGCGACGACACCTCGCGGAGGACGTCCTCGTTCGCATGTGGTCCACAGCCGATGGCGACCAAGTTGGCGGCCTTCTTGCTGGCCCGACTCTTGAACGTGGAGAGCGACGCCTTCCAGTCATCCGTAGGTGCGCCATCGGTCATGAGGAACACCAGAGGCTTCCAGTCGCCGGGGTGGTCCTCGCTCTTCTCCTTGACCTCATTGTCGAAGGACTGGTCGAGAAGCGTGAGCGCTTTGCCCAGCGACGTGGAGCCGCCGGCCCTGAGAGTAGGAGCGGTGAAGGCACCAGCTTCTGTCAGTGGCATGACCTGGGTGGCGTCGCTTGAGAAGGTGATGATGCTGATATAGGCGACCTCCAAGGCGAACATGTCGTCACCAAGGGCGCGCTGGAAGTCCTGTAGGCCTGCATTGACCGCGTCGATCGGAGCCCCGGCCATCGAACCCGACGTGTCCAGCACGAGGTAGATGGGGAGTCGCTTGCTGGTCTGTTCGAGTTCCATGGATGTCCTCCGTTCGTGGTGGTCTGTTGTACACCGCATCCACTGTTGGTGGGCTCGGCAAGAGAACCCCTACTAACCTGACATTTGGCTCGAGGCTCTTCTCTTCGGGTAACCGTTCGTAAGCACTCCGCCAACCCATCCTGACGAGCAGGCCATCGCGGCGTAGGGCACC
>CALDOK010000306.1 GCA_937912125.1 uncultured Pseudomonadota bacterium | reverse complement strand
GAAGCGGTGGCAGGGCTCTTTCCCGCCCGCAGCCTCCCAGAAGCCATCCTCAGCATCCACCTTCGCGGCTGCGAACCCGTCGACCACCAGCTGCGCCCGCATCAAGGCGGCACCCACCACCGCTTTGTCTGCGCCCATGGCACCAGCGACATCATCAAAGCCTTCGACTTTCTGGTCCCCCCCCCCTCCGAAAACGCGGGGCTACTCGGCGGGCCCGAACCCTCTCAGCTCATCACTCCCCAGCAGTTCCTCCACACAGCAGAGCGCCTGGCGGGCAATGTTCCCCTGCGCCCCATCGCCCTGGTCCCGGCTGCAGTCGACGGTGTCCTGGCTGACCTCCAGCTCGCCTTGGCGTGCGTCCAGGAAGCGTTCCGCTTCATCCCGGCGGGCGAAGAATCACTGCCCTCCAGCTCCAGCAGCGCGCCCGGTCCCAACCGCAACCAACTGCTCGCTCAGGCCAAGGCCCTACGGGCCCGCTTCGAGTGCTGGCAGGCCATCCAAGACCACTTACCGCCCGCCCCGCCTTTGGCTGACCTTCCCGCCCCCAAGTTGACGCTCCAGCAGCTGCGCGCAGCCCAGGGCGCCGCGGGCATGACAGCCCAAGATGTGCTCATAGGAGCCCTGGGCCCATGGGCCTTCGCTGGTCGCTTCGCTGGCCCTCCAGAACGCGCCCTGTTCCGCCACAGCGATGGTCTGGCCATGTGGGCCACCATTCGAGGCGACCGGATCGAGCGGGTCCAACTGCTCGAGGGCACGCCAGCCCTCGAGGTCCATGCGGCCCACAGCTTCCGCCTCACTGTCCGGCAGCGCCTGCGGCTACGCGAGAAGATGGTGCCCGGCTCGGCCCTGGCGACGACCCTCGATGGGGCCATCGAGCCCCCTGGCAGGATCGACCTGCTGATCGAGGTTCGGGCCGAAGACCAGACGATCCGGCTCCACCGAATGGACGCCATGGGCGTGCACCGCACCGCCTGTCTCATCACCATCCAGGACCGCCGCGGCGCTCTCGTGGGACACCGGCTGCTCGAGGGCGTCACCGCACTGCAACAGCTCGAGGTCCTGGCCGAGGCCGCCCCACAGTTCCCGGGCCCTACGGGCCAGCCCCCAGAGACCCGGACCCGCCACCTCGTCCTGGCCCAGGTGTCGATCATCGCTGCAGCTGCAAAACAGATCATCGACGCCATCGACGATCCGACGTTCGATATCCGCTCACTGCAGCCCTTGGCCGAAGACTATGCCAAGGTCTTCGAGGAGCCATTGCGCGGCCAAGCCCAGCGCCACTACGAGCGGCTGTGGCGAACCGAGACGCCTGGCGGTTCCCGTCCAACGGGGCGGACCCAGCTTCGTGTCGCGGCCTGTCCAGCGAGCGCCTTGGGGGCCATACCCGAGCTCACTGCAGGCTTCCCCGAGGGCTACCTGGCCCTGGCCTCGGCGCTCTCGTCGGGCTTCACATGGGTGGCCTGGCAACACCGTGTTCCTGGGACTCACACAGGAACCGCGCGCGACGGCCTGGTGTGGATCGAAGACCACTGGGCATGGTTCCCTTCCCTGGCGGACCTATTTCAGCACGGGGTGTCGACATGAAGAGCAAGCAGAACCATTCGGCCCGAGGGCTCGCCTCGGAGAAGCAGGTCGCAAAATCTCCCGCGCGCGGAACGTCTCCCCTGTTCCAGGCGCCTGAGAGTGACTTCATGGATGTGGACCTCGAACAGGCTTCGACCATGGGCAACCAAGCCATGCTCGACGCCATCTCCGCGAGGTCCAATCGACCGCCCCCTCCCCCGAACCCCGACGACGGTGGTGGACGGGACTCGCCGATGGCCCGGAGCAGGCCCGAGCCCCCTCGCGCCCACTCACAGGCAACCGGTCTCCAGTTCGGCGGAGTGCAGATCATCGACGACGACGAGGACTTCTTCGACCTCGAAGGAGCCGCGCAGATCGGTGAAGGCCCCACCACCACGGGCCTGGATCCGCAAGGACTGGCCCCAGGTGCTCCTCCCACGGATGGCATCGGTGGCGGGGGTGGCGACGGCACGTCCACTGCCGCGGATGGCACGACGCCTGGCGGCTGGGGTGCAGCTCTGGCAGAGCATCGCGGCGTCACCGCTTTCGGGAACGGGCCGGACCCCGGCTTCGCTCCAAGCTGGGCATACCAGGAATACGGCTATCTGTATCAGTGCGTCGAGCTAGTCAACCGCTTCGCCGCGCAGGTGCTGGGTGCTGGCAACCTGAAGGGCTCGGGCAACGCCAACAATTACTCCAACTTGAACATCTCGGGCTTGACCTGGATGGACAATGTGGGCGGACCAAGCCTCCCCGGAGACGGAGACATCCTGGTGTTCCACGGAGGCAGCGTCGGGCACGTGGGCATCGCCACCAGCGGCTCCCCCTCTGGCATCGGCTTGATCCAGCAGAACTGGGGCACTCTTGGCTCTGCCAGCCTCAGCGTGGACGGATCGGATGGGCACTACACGGTCGGTGGGCTCAGTGGCTACAGCCTGGCCGGCTGGCACAGCAGCAACCAGTCCCCCGATCTACTCCCTGATCTGTCCTGGAATCGCCAGGCATTCATCTTCGTCCTCGCACCCGCGCTCGGCCTGAACAGCGAGAGCCCCGAGGCGGCCTGGCAAGATGCTGTCGATCGCGGCATCATCGAACAGGCCGACCCTAGCGGGGCCATCACGCGCAGCGCGGCCGCCAAGATCCTGGCGGTCGGGCTCGGGCTCGATGCCTCGGTGGCCTATGACGCCAACGCAGTGGTCCCCTTCGCAGACACCAAGCCGAGCGACTGGTGGTACCCATGGGCCGGCACCTGCCGCGCCTTCGGCATCTTCACCGGCGGCTCGGACAACTGCTTCCGTGGCGCCGATACGCTCTCCGAGAGTGAAGCCGACATCTTGGCCCAACGCGCAGGCGGCGGCGTCGCTCTTCGCACCACCGAAGATCAGATGGCCCACCTCTCAGTGGACCCATACTCGAGCCAGGACGTGTCCAGCTCGACCACCGGCGTGACCGAGTCCGAAAGCCCGTCGGGAGACACCGAACAAGAGCAAGCTGAGCTGGGTGCGGCCGTCCACAATCTCGGGGAAGTCGAAGGCCTGGGCGATGACTTCTTCGCCGTAGCCGGCGGTATCGTCGATATGCTGGTGCCCAACGTGGGCGACCGCCGCAAGCTCGAACTGGGCTTTCTCGTCCCGGTGGGCGGGGGCGCCGTCAAGGTTGGCTTGGCGTTCGAGGGTGAGATCAAGCGCAAGGACGACAGCGTCGAGGTCGACTGCGAGCTGGGTGTCCAGGTGGTGGCCGGCTTCTCTACCTTTATCGGAAAGGCATACGTCTCGGCCGACGTCGGCGGCTACATGGAGGCCAGCGGTGACCACGGTGCAGAGTGTTTCCGGCTCATGATCCTGGCCATCCACCAACGCATCGCCAGCGTCAGCGACAGGGCCGCAGATGCGCTCTTGGAACCGAGCTCTGTGGACTCGATCATCGCGGAGATGGATTCCAACGACCAGGTGTCCTCAGGGTTGGACATCGACCTCGGCGCGGGGGTCGAAGCACCAGAGGGCGCCGTACCCAACGTGGATCTGAGCGCAAGCGGCGAACTGCGCTTAGGCACCATGTTGACCGCAGATGGCGGTCAGCTGACCGCCCACGATGTCGAAGAGCAGTCGTACGGTGTGACTATCGGAACTCCCCTCATGGACGTGAAAGGGAAACTCAAGACAGAGATGGAGGACGACGTATGGAAGTCCGTCGAGGTCAAGGTGACCGGCGAAAAGGACTTCAGCTGGGAGGAACTCACGGTACTCATCGGGGCCTCTCACACCATCAGCGGCTTGATCGGTGACTTGGTTGGTGTTGTCCGTGGAACCAGCGGTCTTGTCGACGATGGAAACACCGCCCGGCAGGTCGGAGCGGTCGCCGACTTCATCGCGGACAACTCGGGCCTGGGACTGGGCACCGCATGGGGCACCCAGAAGGCGCTCGAGAACATCCCGAGCTTCGAGGGCGTGAAGGTGGGCCACAAGTTCTCCGTCATCGCAGAGTCCGACAAGGACAACGGCTTCTCCTTCGAGCTCCGACTGGACCGCACCAGCAGCTTCGAGTTTGGCGACGAGCAGAGCACCGGCGTTCATCTCGAAATAGAGAGCGCCGAGGAGGTCTTCTCCTTCGAGCGCACCAAGGCCCCTGGGTCGGACGAGTGGAGCTGATAGACCCATGAACCTGCGAACCAAGGTCGAAGAGCTGGGAGCCAAGCTCTCCATGCGCGCCCCCGACGGTACTACGCTCACCCTCCTCGAGCCTGTGCTCGAACTGGATCTCCGAGCCCGCACACCATTGGAGATCCGACTGGTATTCCGGATCAGCTATCCGGACTGGGAGCGCACCGACCAAGGCGCCTGGTTCGGGCTCGAACCCGCTCGCCGTGGGCCCTGCTTCGGTGGAGGGTTCCCACCGGGCGAAGCCATCGAGATCACCACGCGGCTGCCTCGGCAACACATGCCTCTGCTGGCCTCACCAGCGGGTGAACGGTTGTGGATCGCGGAGGTCCTGCAGAGCGCCCCTCTGGACAGCACCCTGCGCCAGACCGAGTCCTGGCGCGCGACCAAGGTGGTTCGAGCGACAGGACCTGTCAAGGTCGGGTTTCGGATCGAGCAGCCATAGCCGGGCCGGGGTGAGGGCCCGGCTGCACGCACAGCAGGACCCGTCCCAGGCGCAAGCCTACAGGCACTCCTCTCCGAAGTAGACACCCACGGTGTCGCTGCCGTAGTTCGCGACCACGAAGTCATCGATGCATCCGTCTCCATCGAGATCCTCGACCCAGATTTCCCGGGGATCGCTGCCTACACCTACGAGGCTGGTCGGAGCGATGGGATCGAAGGTGCCGTCGCCATAGCCCATCAGGAGCACCACATTGTTGGTTCCAGAACAAACCACGGCCAGGTCCACATAGGTGTCGTTGTTGAAGTAGCCGTTGTGGACACCTTCCGGGTCGGAGCCGCTGCCGCACAGCCCGTCGAGGTCGTAGCTCCACACCCGGGTGAAGCTGGTGTAGGAGCTGGTGGACATCTGGTAGTTGTAGACGTAGTCGGAGCCGCTATCCGTGACCGCCACGTCGAGGCGGCCGTCGCCGTTGAAGTCGTCGATGGCGACAGCGCGAGGAGACGACAACCCAGAGGCGACCGTGTAGGCCGAAGACACGCTCAACCCAGAGCAACTGGAGCATGACGAGTAGGTGTTGAGCACCATCTTCACGGTGCCATCCGACCCGTTTGCGGCGATGATATCGGCATTTCCGTTGCCGTTCATGTCCACCTCTCGCATGTGGATGGGGCCTGTGGATCCTGTCGCGATTTTGGTCTTTTCGGCGCTGCAGTGGTTCCAGGAACCGTCGCCGTTGTTGTACCAGTAGCTCAGGTAGCCGGTGCCATTCTCGCCCACGGCCATGAACTCCGCATCGTCGTCGGTGTCACAGTCCTGGAGCAACTTCACCGCACGGGGGGACGAGCCGGAGTTCAGGTTGTCATCGATGGGAGAGGCGGAGGTGAAATCCGCTGTCGAGTTCAGCAGATGGCTCCAAACCTTATCGCTGCCAGCGGAGACCGCAACGAAGTCCCGATTGCTGCCACCGTTGATGAAGCCCCAAGAGATGCTGCGCGGGCTGCTGCCCGATCTCTCGCAGTCGTAGTCTGACGAACTGAAGACGCCGCTCCGCGAAGACCCCTTGAAAATGTAGACGTCATCCGAGTCGTAGCAAGCCACCGCAATAGTAGGATAGCTGCTGGCACCACCGTGGCCCACGGTAGCGTAGATGGGGCCACAAGCGGAGCTTCCGCCGCAGTCGCTCACGGTGAGGGTGGCCGCAAGTGCGAACGTAACATTCTCATCCTCGAGGCCGTCGCAGTCGTTGTCGTTGCCGTCGTTGGCCTCGGAGGCCCCGGGGTAGCAGGTGGCGCAGTTGTCATCGCAGTCGCCAGTGGGCTCACTCGACAGCGCTTCGTGGCTGTCATTGCAGTCGGTGTCCGAGGACGAGTAGGTGGTGGTGCTGTCGGGTCGGTAGCCGTCGTTGTCGTAGTCCCGGTAGCAGACCTCGGCGCCGTCGCAGTTGTAGTCCACGCCATCACCAGTGGTCTCGGAGGCGCCAGGATTGATGGCGCTGTTGCTGTCGTCACAGTCGGTGTAATTGGACACGTGGCCGGTGGGCGCGCTGCAGGCGGTGGTGCTGTCGCCCGGGTCGCCATAGCCGTCGCCGTCGTC
>CALDOK010000305.1 GCA_937912125.1 uncultured Pseudomonadota bacterium | reverse complement strand
GGCCGTCTCGGTGGCGGGGAGGATCTGCGCGACGAACTCCGACCGGAGGACCCCATCCTGGCTCCAGGCGAACCGGTACTCGAGATCGTCGCCATCTTCGTCCAGGGACGCAGTAGCGATCTGGGCGACCAGATCGTCTTCTGTCCCGGGAGCTTCGGGCATCAGCGCGATCCCTGGTGGGCCAGGGGCTCGGTTGCAAGCGGCGGCGAAAATGATCAGCACAGGCAGGAAACAGCGTGGGCTCATACGGTCCCTCCAGGTTGAGTTAATCCTACCAGAAGCACGCCTGCTGGAGGGAAGCATGAAAACCACCGCTTGGGCGCTGACACTCGCCTGTACACTGCTCGCCGCCTGCAACCACGCGCCGGGGGCCCCGACAGTGGCCATTGTCCCAGCGGTTCCCACGACGTTGGACCAACTGGTGGCCCAGATCCCTGTCGAAGCCCTGGATGAGGACGGGGACGATCTCACCTACAGCTTCGGCTGGTACCGCGACGGGCAGCTGGTGGCGGATCAGGTAGCCCAGGTCCTACCGGCCGAGCTCACGGCGAAGGGTGAGACCTGGAAGGTGTTGGTGACCACCAGCGACGGTGAGCTCGATGGCCCCATCGTCGAGGCCCAGGTCACCATCGTCAACACAGCCCCCTCCGCCTCGGCGACCATCGCTCCCGAAGCGCCCCAGGCCGGCGACGAACTCGAAGTCGAGGTCCAAGGTGACGATCCCGACGGCGACACCATCGAGCTCGCCTACAGCTGGACCGTGGATGGCGCGGACGCCGGCCTCACCAGCGCCACCGTGCCCGGCGAGAGCACCGCCCGCGGTGAGGTGTGGACCGTCACCGTCACCCCCAGCGACGAAGAGGAGGCGGGCCCGCCTGCCCAGGCCAGCGTCACCATCGGCAACAGCGCGCCGGTGGTCACCAGCGTCATCCTCCAGCCGGATCCCGCCTACGAGGCCAGCACCCTGCAAGCCAGTGTCGTGACCAGCGACGTCGACGGAGACGATGTGACCGTCTCCTTCACGTGGTACGTCGATGGCAGCGTGGTCCAGCAAGGCACCGCCGACACGCTCACCGGCGAGCTGTTCGACAAACACCAGGAGCTGTGGGTCGAGGTGACCCCCAGTGACGGTGATCTGGAGGGCGAGCCCGTGACCAGCGACCCCCTGGTGGTGAGCAACACGCCGCCACTGGTGGCCACCGCCCAGGTCGAGCCCGCCGAGGCCTTCGAAGCCTCTGAGCTGAGCTGCCTGGCATCGGGCTGGCTCGACAATGACGGCGATCCCGAGGCCTACCAGTGTTCCTGGAAGGTCAACGGCGTCGCGGTCGCCACCAGCGAGACCCTCACCGGCGACCTGTTCGCCCGCGGCGACAGCGTGACCTGCAGCCTCACCCCGGACGACGGTGAGGATGTCGGAACGCCCGTTCCGAGCGAGCCAGTCACGGTCTCCAACACGCCCCCCGTTCTTTCCTCGGCCTCCCTCGATCCCACCAGCCCCACCGAAGCGAGCGAGCTCACCGTGACCCTGGGAACCGCCAGCGACGAAGATGGCGACACGGTCAGCTACGACTACGCATGGACCGTGAACGGCACGCTGGTGGCCACCTCGTCCAGCCTCACCGGCGCCAGCTTCGCCCGCGGCGACAGCGTCTCCTGCGAGGTCACGCCTCGCGACGATGCCGATCCCGGCTCGCCGGTCACAACCTCTGCTGTGACCGTGGCCAACAGCCCGCCCGTGGCAGTGTCGGTGGTCCTCACTCCCACCGAGCCCACCACCGGGGACACCATCGTGGCCGAGTCCACCTCCATCGATCTCGACGGCGACGCGGTCACCTGGGTCTACTCGTGGACCGTCGATGGCGTGCGCATCGCCGCATCCGCCGCCAGCATCGAGGGCTCGACATGGTTCGCTCGAGGCCAGCTGGTGCAGGTCGAGGTCACCCCCTTCGACGGCATCGACTCGGGCAGCGCCCTCGCCTCCACGAGCGTCGAGGTCGTCAATGCCGGGCCTTCGGTGGCCAGCGCGGCCATCAGCCCTGCCATCGTGTACGAGGGCAGCACCCTGGCCTGCGAAGGCACAGGCTGGCAGGACGACGACGGCGATCCCGAGGCCTATGGCACGGCCTGGTCGGTGAACGGCACGGAGGTCTCCACCAGCAGCAGCCTCGACGGTGCCTCCTTCGATCGCGGCGACACCATCTCCTGCTCCCTCACCCCCACGGATGACTACGACACCGGCGCACCCGTCAGCTCCAGCACCGTGACGGTCTCCAACAGCCTCCCGAGCCTGACCGGCGCCTCGCTCTCCACCCTCTCTCCCGTGCCTGGGGACACGATCACGGTCACCCTCGAGGGCTTCTCGGACGAGGACGGTGACCCAGCAGGCGCACACTACGCCTGGACCGTCTCGGGACGCACAGCCGGCACGGGTTCCTCCCTCTCCAGCAGCGCCTTCTCCCCCGGTGACAGCATCCAGGCTCAGGTCACCGCCTGGGACGGCATCGCCGAAGGCAACACGGTCACCACGGACACCGCTGTGGTGGCCTACGGCCCACCGGTGATCAGCAGCGTGACGCTGTCCCCCAGCAGCCCCGCCACCGACGACACCATCACCGCTGCGGTGGTGGCCACCGACCTGGATGGAGACAGCTTCAGCTTGGCTTATCGCTGGACGGTGGACGGCGCGGGGGTGGCTGCCACCGGATCGAGCCTCGACGGAGCCACCTGGTTCGAAAGGGGCGACAGCGTGGCGGTCACCGTCACAGCCAGCGACGCCACAGGGCCCAGCTCACCGGTGACAAGCGCAGCAGTCACCGTGGTCAACAGCGCCCCCACTGCCCCCGTGGTCAGCTTCTCGCCTCCAGCCCCAGGGCCTGACGACAGCATCGTGTGCGTGGTGAGCACCACGGCCACAGACGCCGACGGCGACACACTGAGCTACGACATCTCGTGGAGTGTGGACGGCGTCCCCTACTCGGGAACGACCTACACCAGCGCGAGGGCGGGCGACACCGTCCCAGCCAGCGCGACAGCCCTGGACGAACTCTGGAGCTGCCAGATCACCGCCGACGACGGATGGGAGCAGAGCCTCGCCGGCACCGCCAGCGCCACGATCCAGGACAGCCCCGGCTACGGCCCGCTGGTCTACGTCGCCGAGGCCGACGACCACGCCATCATGGTGATCGACGTGAGCACCGGGCTGGTGGACGAGGCCTTCCCCATGGGAAGCGCCTGCGGCTGCAGCTCCACCGAGCCCCGCGGTGTCACCTACGCAGCCAGCAGCAACTCGTTCTTCGTCACCCACGCCACCTCGCCCTGGGCCACCGTCGAGTACGACGGTGACGGCAACTACATCGACTACTTCACCAGCTCCATGGGCTCCACCGGCCCCGGAATGCCCCGAGCCCTGGACGACTGGCTGTTGGTGCCGGGGGGCGATCGTGGAAACGGCGCTATCTTCCTGTACGAGATCTCCAGTGGGAGCCAGCGCGACTGGTTCTCCTGGTACGGCACGGACACGGTGCTGGGGGCCGAGTTGGTGGAAGACTGGGCATGGACCACCGACTACGAGCTCAACATGGTGGTCGCGTGGGATCTCAGCAGTGGGTACGGCTCTGGCAGCCTGCTGGTGAGTGACACCGGCTGCAACCACACCACAGGCGTGGTGCTGGGTCACACGGGCAACCTGTTCGTCGCCTGCGAAGAGGGTCCAGTGCAGGAGTTCGACGTGGCCACAGGCAGCCTGGTGGGGAGCCTCTACGATGGCGGTGGTAGCCACCGCGACATCGTCTACGACCCCTACCTGGACAGCTACTTCATCTCGGTGGATGCCAGCGTGCTGCAGGTGGACTCCGATGGCGTGCTCCAAGCCATCTTCACCCACAGCGACATGAGGGAAGCGACGGGTCTGAGCCTGCGCTACGTCGAGGAGTAGCGAGCCCCGGTCAGGGTGAAAACAGCAGGTAGGCCTTGCCGGCGCTGCTGCCCACCGCATCGTTGCCAGACGCACCGACGAGCAGATCCGGAACGCCGTTCCCGTCGACGTCCCCCGAAGCATCCAGCGTAGCTCCAGCGGCGTCGCCGTTTCTGTCTCCCTCGAAGACCCACTCGGAGTCATCGGCGTCGTACGACGCGCCAGCGACCATGTCGACGCCCAGGAACACATAGACGAAGCCCGCGTGGTTG
>CALDOK010000304.1 GCA_937912125.1 uncultured Pseudomonadota bacterium | reverse complement strand
CATCGACAAGCTCGCTCGAGACAACGACAAGGCCAGTCGGTTCGTCCAGTTCGTGGCGGATCGGATGAGCCCCTGGGTCGAGGGCGGCACCAGCCCTCTCCAGATCAATCATTGGATGGAGCAGGGGGCCTCGTTGGTCACCATGCCTGGAGTCGCTCGCTGGCTAGGCCAGCCGGTCCCTGTAGGGGTCAGTCCCGCCCCTACAGCGAGGACCGCGCCCGCGACTGCGCCTGTGTCGCCTCCTACGCAGACGCAGCCGTCACCGCCGTCGTCCAGCCCAGCGGCCCCCCCGCCGCTCGCGGCTTCGCTGGTGGTTCGACCCGCGCTCCTTGCTCCGTCCTCTCCTCTCGTCCCTGGCACCCTGCGCGACTGGGCGCTCTCCGACGATGAGCGGGGGGCGTTCGTCGTCCGCTGGGCGGCGAGCGGCGCTGTGATCAGCCTGGTTCAGCGCGCCCTGGGCTTCGAGGACACCTACCTGGCCGCGCAGGAGCGAGGCAACGACACCCGCGCCGAGCGTGCGCTCGCCGCCGCCGCCGCCGACTGGACGCAGATCGGTCACGCCACCCGCGAGGCGTGGCCGTTCGTGCGCTCCAGCGTGCTGTACCAGGACCTGGGTCAGCCCAGGGACGCCAGACGGCGGCTGGAGCTGGCCGTGAGCGCGCCAGGAGCCTCGAGCGACGTGCGAGACATGATCCATCGTGAGCTGGCGCTGACGGTCCCACAGAGCGGTGTGCGGTCGCTGCTGGCCCAGCCCTCGGGCAAGGCCCTGGCGGTCGGTGTCGGCCTGGCGGTCGGCCTGGCGGTGGTTTCCGTCTTCAGTGGGAGGTCCGCGTGAAGGTCCCCAAGCTCTCGAAGGTGCTCGACGGTATCCAGATCGTCTCTCAAGGCACCGCCATCGTCTCCAACCTCGCGCCCCTGGTGATCGACGCCATGCAGAAGCGCGACTACGAGGCCATGGCCAGCTACGCCGCCGTGCTGGCGACCGGGCGCAAGGTCGGGCTCGCCTCCACCCGCACGGTCGAGCTGTTCGTGCGCGCCATCGCTTCCCTCTCTCTCGACGTGAAGGCACACCGGGAGAACCATCCGCTCTCCGTGTTCCGTGAGGACAGACCATGACCACCAACACCATGCTGCTCGATCTCATGCGTCGACCGGGCGAGTCGTTTGGGGGCACGACGGTCGTCGCCAACACCCTGGCGAACCCGAACTCCCAGCCCCCGCGTCTGTACGCGACCTTCGTCACCGATGGTGGCGTGCTCGCTCGCTACGAGGACGTCCCGACCTTCCAGAGCCGGGGTTTCGATGTCCAGCAGATCGATCTGGACGCGCAGGAGATGCAGTACCTGACGCAGAACTTCCGGCAGGCGGCGTGGTCGAGGCAAGCCTGGCTGGTGACCTGTCCAGGGGGCCACGCCTACTACGACGAGAGCGGTCAGCGCATCTGCGGATCGATCCCTGGCGTCGAACGGGTCAGCGAACAGCAGGCCATCGACAGCGGCATCGACATCAAGGACTACAGGCCGACCTTGCGCCTGCTGCCCTCCATCGACAAGCTGCGCTACCGCTACTTCCTGCCCACCTCCGACGCCACCCAGGCCGAGCGGCTCGCCGCCCAGGACGCGGTGGTGGCCTACGGTCGCGTCTTGGCCCTGGCCGGTCGAATGCAGCCGCTGGTCGAGGGCATGTGGGACAGCCCGCTCCTCCCCATGAACGTGCGCGGTCCCTACATCGCGGCGGTGCGGATGCTGGCCAAGCTGGCGCAGCCGGTGGAGGAGTGGCGCAAGCTCCAGCGAAACGCTCCAGTCAGGATCGGTGGATCGCATCCTCGCTTCGGTTTTGCCCCTATCGTAGCTGGCTTCCTCTGGTCGGTCGGAGCTGTCATCGTCCTGATCTGTGTCGGGACCGCTGCCGCCAAGATTCTGGCGGCGTCCAGCATCGAGGTCAAGAAGACCGAGATCGATTTCCAGGGTGCCTGGGACGAGTCGGCGCGGTGGGCCCAGGACGCGCTGAACGATCCCAGGCTCACGCCTGCCGAGCGCAGGAAGCTGCTCTCCTACCTGGAGCAGCACGAGAAGAACCGCCCGAAGCCCAGCGGTGGCGACCCCCTGGTGGTGATGGAGAAGCTCATCGAGGCGGCGGTGCCCATGGCCATGATCGGCATGGCCGTGGTCTTCGGCGCTCCGCTGATCAGCCAGGCCGGTAAGGCTGCGGGCGAGAGCGTGGCCCGCTTCAGGAAGCGCCGCGCCGAGCAGGAGTGAAGGATCATGCGTAGCTACTCCAAGCCCGTGTTTCGTCGTGCTCGTGGCATCGGCTTCGTCATGGTGGCGATCAAGGTCGGCTGGGAGGCTGTCTGTCGTCAGTGCTCGAGCTGTCACGGCTGTCGGTAGCCGTCATGTCGTTCCCGCTGCTCACCAAGTCCCAGCTCGAGGGCATCCTCGTCTCGGAGTACGGGGTGAACCCTGGCCGGGCCAAGCGCGTCGTCCAGGCGTTCCTGGCGAAGCACGGAGATCCGCCATCCGAGGACGACCACCCGTTCTGGTACGCCTGGGAAGCCGAGATCGACATGCCCTTCGGGACGGCCAAGAACGTGCGCCTGCGGCTCGCTGCGGAGCGCCAGGTGGCCCGCAGGCAGGCCGAGGTCGAGCGCCTGGCCGCACGTCGTCGGGAGCTGGACCCAGGGCCTGTGGCCCCCTCACGGCGCGCTGCGTCGGCCTGGGCTCGCACCAGCGCCATCCGAGGTCCCCTGTGGCACGCCACCCGCGCCGGGCCGCTCATCATGGCCGAGGGCCTGCGGAGCCGCAAGACGCTCATGGCCATGGCCCAGGCCGCGAAGCAGCAGCGGGCGCACAGGCGGATCGAGACGCTGGGGGGCGGTCCTGACAACGTGGTGTCCGTCTCTCCCAACCGCAAGGCCACCCTGCGGATCGCGGCGGCGCTGGCCGCGCTGAACGAAGCGTGGGATCGTCCTGCCGAGGTCTACGCCTGGTTCGACCGGCACTGGTTCGACTGGATCGACAAAAACGTACACGAAATACCTGACTACACGCCGCGCCAGGTGAGGTCCATGGTGCGCGTTCGGTTGGGCGGCTGGAGACGGCACGACCTGTCTCACGACCCCGAGCACCTTCGGACGAACCTCAACGACGCGGCTCACTTCTTCGGCATGGTGAAGGGGCTCCCGCTCGCGTTCCGGGTGCCTTGGATCATGCGCCTGCCCCAGCGGGTGCCGCCCGAATGGATCGGGACGGTGGAGGCGCGGGCCTGTGTCGATCAGGTCCACCTCACCAGCGGTTCCTACGACACCCGAGGTCGGATTTCGGATGATCATGGCTGGGATCTGCAATCCTTCGCGGTTCGCTGCCCGACCGAGCGGGGCGGCGGTCGCGAGAACTACATGAGTGGCTACTCCAAGCCCATGGTGCGCTTCATGCTGAAGGCGGCGGTGGCGACCGACACCGGCAACAGATTCGAGGCCGACGAGCTGCGGCTGTGCGAGAGTGATCTGACGGTGGTGGCCTTCGAGCCCATGCTCGACTGGCGGCGGGTGCTGAAGCCCGGCGAACGACAATGAAGCGAGCTGCGCTCGCGGTGGGCACGGGGCTACGCCTCGAGGTGGGCACGGGCTGCGCCCGAGGTGGACGCAGGCTTCGCCTGCGGTAAGATGATGAAGACGATGTGAAATCATGTGGCCCTTCGGTTCCAGAGACTCCCGACCTACACTGATCGTCCTCCCCGAGAACCAGGACGGCCTGGCGCAGTATCGACGCTGCGTGCTGGCGGTCTACGAGCGGTTCGTGGACGGCGGCCAGCCCGAGGGGCGCGAGACGCTCTCTCGCGCCTTCGCCATCTGCACCAAGCAGCTCCAGAAGTACGGCTACCTCCAGCCCGGCTCCAGGCGACCGACCATGAAGGGGCTCGAGGCGTCCATCCTGAAGGCGGCGGACGACGAGCACGTCGGGAAGATGGTGCGGTACGAGCAGGCGCTGGCCAGGGCCAGGAAGCCCGAGGTGCGCCGCAAGCTGGACCTGAACGATCTGTTGCGCCAGGCTCGCGCCAGCGTGGCGAAGGACAAGCTGCGGGGTGCCGCGAACAGCCTCCTCCCGGTTGTGAGCCAGCTCGGTTCCGCCGACCGCGTGGCCTTCGGGGCCATCCAGAAGAAGGCCACCGCGCTGCAACGTGCCGCCAGCCAGGTGTTCTCCTGCGACACCGCCTTCGGGGACTGCGACCTGGAGCGGCCTTCCAGGGGCCACTGCCTGCTCGCCACCATGCTGCTGCAAGACATCGTGGGCGGCAAGGTGATGGAGGGATCGGTGCAGGGCATCCCGCACTACTGGCTCCGTGTGCGCGGTTTCGACATCGATCTGACCGCAGATCAGTTCGGCAAGCGGGGCATGGTGGTCAACAAGGGACCGCTATACGGGAAGTCCCGCGTGTTTCCACGCAAGCGCGGTGAGCTGCTGGAGAACGTCGCCACCAACGTCGAGGCCAACGCCATGTACCTGATCTTCGCCCAGAGAGCGCGAGCCCAGGCGTCCAAGAGGGGATACGGGGATCTCTTGGAGGTGTGAATGATCGCGGACGCAGGCAGGGTGACGGTGGGCCTGAACGAGGACGACACCGGACAGGTGGCCGTGGCGCTCGCGGAGGCGCGCAGCGCGCTCTCTCTGCTGCGCTCGAGGGCCAAGCCAGAGCTGCACGGGCTGCTCGAGCGGGTCAACGTGGTGGTGCTGTCCGGTCCCTGGGGCCGATGGAATCGCTACGACGCCCAGGTCTGGGTGGGCCTCGGTGCGCGGGTGGACCCGAGCCTGCTGACGACCTTCACGGCGAACCTGAACCGCGACGACTGCACCGTGTCGATGTACGACCGGGTCGACCCTCCCATCATGCTCGAGTCCTGGCGGCTGCTGCCCAGCTACGACGGGGTGAAGAACTCCGACACCGAGCAGCTGCGAAAGGCTTCCACCAAGCTCCGAAAGCTGGGTATTCTGTACCACCCCCACGCCGCGTCCAGGCGCGGGCTCGACTACCTGCTGACCAGGCGCTCTGTGCGACTGGACGGTCTGGCCCTGGTCCCGGTGAAGCGATGAAGCCCAAGCCCCAGCTCTCGTTGTTCCCCGATCTCCCGAAGCTCGACGACGGGGTGATCGCCTACGCTTCCGGCCTGTCCACGATGGGCGAGATCGTGGGGTTCGCGGAGCTGGGCTGGAACGTCGGGGTGACGGGAGGCAACTGCTCGAGGACCCCTCCGACGCGCTCACCGGACGCTCACCGGACGCTGCCCTTCGAGACGAGCTGTATGGACGCCCTGCGCCACATCCCTTTCGGGACCAAGGTGATGGTGGACAGCGGCGCGGTCAAGGAGGTGGATCGGAAGACCGGGAGGGTGCGCCGGCAGATGAGCGATCAGGTGTGGAACAACAGGCTGGACTTCTACGATGAGGTGACCGAGATCGTCGGCGGTTCGCGGGTGCTGTTGATCGCTCCGGATCGCATCCGCTCGCAAGACATGACCCTCGAGCGGGTGTCCAGGTACGCCCATCGCATGAGGCGGCTGCATCGGAAGGGCTGCGATGTCCTGGCCGTGCTCCAGCCGGGCAAGATGCCCCTGGCCGACTTCCATCGTCAGATCGCCAAGCGGCTGGGCTTCACACCCATCCCGGCCTTCCCCATGGGGGCCAGGGAGACGGACGAGCGGGCCATGGAGCTGTGCCTGGCCACGCTGCGTCCAGCGCGCACCCACTTCCTGGGCCAGGGCCCGCGCAGCAAGTACCTGCCAGAGGTCGTGAAGATCGCCAAGCGAACGGTGCCTGGGATCGTCATATCGTGCGACAGCTACCCGCTGCGGGCCATGAAGGGCTACAGCCAGGGGGCGCGCAGGCCCAAGCCGTTCACCGAGAGCGAGCTGAGGACCACGGACGAGCTGCGGAGCGAGTCGTTCGGCGGGCTCGACACTCCGTTCGGTGGGTTCGACTTCACCGACGCCTTCGAGAGCCTGGACTGGTTGGCCTTGGGGGAGCGGTTCGAGATCGCCAAGCGGATCGGCATGAACGCGGAGGACACCGCCGCGTGGGCGTTCGATCCGACCGCGCTCCAGCACAGAGCGACGGGGATCGTCCACGGCGACGACGACGGCGATCTGGACTTCGATCTCCAGACCCTGGACGACGAGATCGAGCAGGCGTGGGTCAGGTGGGTCGAGCGCGAGACGCGCAACGAACGGCACCGACGCTCCATCCTCGAAGTGCTGGGGAGGTAGCGGTCATGGCGAAGCAGGACCTGGACAAGCTGCTGGCCCGCGCCAAGCAGGCCGTGCTGTTCCCCCCTCCAGCGCCCCCCAGGTCGCCCCCCAGGCCGCGTGAGCCCGCCAGGGGTGTCGTGACCCCCCTGCCGCCCTCGCGTCCCTGGCCGTTCGTCCAGGGCGACTTGGTGACGAACAGCCGGGGCGAGGTCCGCAAGGCCCTGACCCGATCCGTGCTCCCCAGCGGTGAACCCTTCGTGTTCATGGTGGACGCCGTCAGTCGAGGTCCGGTCCACATCAGCGGATACCGGCTGTGGAGCTGGGTGGAGGTCGATCAGTGGTCGCCCATGAGCGTCGGGAAGATCGCCATGGACCCCAGGTTGCGCCATCTGCTGCCAGCGGTGCGAGAGGCGCGAGCCAGAGCTGCCGGGACGATGCCGGTGACCCAGCAGATCGGGCGAGCTATCATCGAGCTGTGATCAGACCTGTTCTGGCAAGATCGAGCGGAGCAGAAGCCAGGTGGACATGAGCTTCTTTTCTTCGCCCGCTGGCGGTGGCTGGTTGAGCGGATGGTGGTGTGCCAGCTCTGCCTGCCAGAGCAGATCGAAGGCCCGCCGAGGCTGGCGGCTGGCGACGGCGTCGGTGGCCTCGTTCAGCAGATCGAGTACGTCTCTCGACGACGTGCGATGGCGGGAGAGCAGCTTGTGGATGGTGGTGGTGGTTTCGTTCATGGGTGACATCCTATCACTTCCAGTCCCTCTCCCACATGGCCTCGTACACCGCCCTCGTCTCGGATGGGATCTTCTCTCGCAGCTTCTGGAGAGCCTCTCGCTCGATCTGGCGGACCCGCTCCCTGGACAGGGCCATGTCTTTTCCCAGTTCGTACAGAGACTGCGGCTCTCCGACCATGCCGAACCGGCGCTCGAGGACGTAGACCTGGCGCTCGGTGAGTGTGGACATCAGCTCGTGGATCATGGTGTGGACGGACTTGCGCTCGGCGTCGTCCTCGGATTCTGCTTCCACGGTGACTTGATCGAGGATACTCTCGGTCGGATCTTCGGGGTTCAGGTAGTTGACGCTGCCACCGTCGCTGTGGCGGTTTCCGCACAGGAACGCCACCGCGAAGGTCGTGGAGTCCATATCCTGGGGGCAGATCGCCTCGATGGATGGCTCCAGCCCCCTGACGAGCCGCTGTCGCTCTCGTTCGAGAGCGTGCTTCACGATGGTCTGCTTGAAGACCGGGATGCGGATGCCGAAGCGACCCTCCTGTGACTCCACGGCGCGCATGACCTTCCAGCGGAGCAGCGACCAGGGGGTGGCCCGCTCGGGCTCCCACTTCTCGAACGCTTCCCTGGCGGCGATCAGGCCGAGCTGCCACTCGTCTTCGCTGGGAGCGTGCCGCAACACGGAGATCAGCACGCGGTTGAGCATCCCCAGGTTGTTCAGGACGAGCTGCCAGCAGATGGCCTCGTCTTCGGTGCGCCTGAACTGATCGATCAGGCGCTCGTTCCTGGCGCGGATGCTCTCGTGTTCTTCGCTCATGGCGTGTTCCTGACCGATCTGGCGATCAGGTGATCCATCCATCGTCCAGCTCCGTCGAACGGATAGCCGATGGTCCCGACGTCGAGCGCGCTGATGGACGCTGGGCTCTCAGACCTGGGCTTGCCCTTCCTGGGCACGGTCACAGGCCCCCGCCAGGCCCACCAGCGGCTCCCCAGGACGCTCCAGGGGAGAACGAACACCTTGCCCATGATGAGCAGCAGGATGGCTCCACGGCCTCCGTGGGCCTCCTGAGCGTCGAGTCGCTGCGCCTGGTGGTCGGCCAGATCGGAGAAGCTCCAGCGAGCCAGATCGGTGTGCTTGGCCTCGCAGGCCATGGAGACGCCCTGGCGCAGGACCATGAAGTCGGTCGGTCCCTTGCCGTCAGGAGCGCACAGCCAGGTGCCCTTGGCCATCGCCTTGATCTTCCTCATGGCCTCCGGGGTGCGGTCCCAGGCGCAGAAGCCGGCGTCTCCCAGCCGCTTCAGCTTGGCGGCGATCTCGTCTTCCCATACCCGACCGACCGCCTGGGCTCGGGTGCCAGCCATGGAGCGCCGGAAGTGGACTCGTTGTTCGTAGGTGGGCTTCATGCTGACTCCTTCGGAATCTGATACGGCCAGCGGCCAGCGGCCTAGAAGTACCGATACAACTACGAGAATCAAATAGATCATGGCTTGTCCTCGAGCGTGATGTCTTCGGAGGTGAGCCAGAAGATCGCGATGGGTCCGCACGCGATCCGCTTGTCTTTGATGGTTGGACGCTCGAGCGGCAAGCCGAAGGCGAATGTCACAACGAGCCCTCCAGATTCGCGTCTTCCGAATCCGATCTGGAGGTTCCGATGGATGACGGTCGTGATGGCCACGAAGCACCATGGCCATAAGATCAGGTACTTGTAGTTCATGTTTTCCGACTCCAGTGGCGCACCACTACAGGGCGGCCCAGGTGAGCTTCGATGCGGTCGAACACGGCTGGCAACGACCGCTTGGCGA
>CALDOK010000303.1 GCA_937912125.1 uncultured Pseudomonadota bacterium | reverse complement strand
TGTCGGCGTCGGTGTCGGTGTCGGGGTCGGCGACCGGGGCGGTGTCATCCGCTTCCTTGTCGCCGCAGCCCACTGTCCAGACGGCCGCGAGGGAGATGGTGAGGATCGCGATGACGACACTGGGGAACATGCGCTTGGCCATTGGAAATCTCCAGGGGGGACGGGTGGCGGCTATGGGCCGCTGAGGATGTCGCGCTCGCCCCTGGGCCAGACCTCGAAGTGGCTGCCTGCGGGATCGGTGCTGGGCGCGAGGGTGGTGTCTTCACGCAGCAGGCCCACCAGGTCGAAGCTGGTGGCGCCAGGGTCTTCACCGTAGCCGCCGGTGCGCTCACCATTGCCCAGGCGGACCTTGAGGGGACCCGCGTCGGTGGCGTCGTAGACGTCGATCACGGTGGAGCTGTCCAGGGAGCTGACCCAGAGATCCTGGTAGTCGGCGTGCTTGTGTACGGTGTCCACGCGCACCAGGATGCCCTCCCAGCTGTCCCCCGAGGCGGCGATCTCGTCGAGAGTGAGCAGCTGTGGGTCTGGCAGGTCGTTGCCGCTGGAGAGCCGCTCCACCAGGGTGGAGTCCTCGATGCGGATCCGGGTGAGGCCGTCGTCAGCGCCGGGTTCGTCGTTCGAGGGCAGGTCCTCCTGGGTGACCAGGCCAGTGATGCGCAGCTCGTCGCCCTCGAGGATGCCCCCCAGAGCCTGGGACAGCTCGGCGGCCACCACCTCGTCGGCGTCCACCGCACAGCCGCTGGTGCCGTCCTGGATGTGGATGCGCAGCTTGCGCCCGCCCAGGATGCCGCCGCCCACGGTGGCGACGCCGGTGGTGGTGACGACCTGGCCGTCCAGGATGGAGGCGCCGTCCTGGCCCTCGGTGGCCACCTGCTCGAGGGTCACATCACCGCCCGGGGGCGAGGTGTCGCCACCGGTGTCATCCTTGCCACCGAGGCAGGCGAGGGAGGGGAGGAGCAGCAGGGAGAGGACGCAGGAGCTTCGCATGGGACACCAGAGCGATATGCTGGCCCGTGCATAACGACCCTAGTCCCGCCTCACCAGCCGATAGGCGCCAGGGGGCTGACGCTCGACATAGACCAGCGGCGCGCCACCCCGCATGGTGGGGCGCAGCTTCTTGGGGACCTCCAGGGGTGCCGGGGCGAGGACCTCATCGCTGTGGGCGTCCACGAAGCGGGTGATGCCCAGATCCGCGAGGGCCTCGGGCTGCAGCAGGCCGCCGAAGTCGAGCTCTCGCTGGTCCAGCATGAGGTACTGGCCGGGTTGCCCCGTGGCGGCGCTGCCCAGGCCGGCCAGGGCGCCGATGATGCCCTGGTTGGTGCCTCCCAGGCCCTCGAGGTGGATGCCATGGCGGGCGGCGATGGCCCGGGCCTCCTCCATGGTGAGCACCTCGCGGCGGCTGCGCTCGGCCCAGTCCATGACCTCTCGCGGCACGGCGCTGGTCACGCACAGGCCCGGATCACTGCCCTCGATGAAGTCGGCGAGCATCTCCCGGCGCAGGATGGCGATCAGCTCCTCGGCCTGCTGGCCCGGCCCGGGCTCGAAGATCATGCAGCAGGAGTTGTTGCCGTGGGTGTAGGGAATGTCCGCGTGGCGTAGGTGAGGGTGCTTGGTGATGGATCGGCAGCGCCAGTGGCCGATGAGGGACCGCACGATGGCGATGGCCAAGCGGTTGGTGCCGCGGGTTCCGGGCATGTCCGTGTCATCGATGCAGGCGTAGATGGGTGCGAGTCCGGCGGTCATGGCGCCCTCGGTGCTGGGGCCGGCAAGCTCACCCGGGGGGCGTCCTCCGTCAAACCCTGCTCCAGGGCGATACTGTGCCTCATGCGTCGAAGCCTGATCCTGGTGGTCGTCTCCGTCGCCGTGGTTGCGGCTGCGGCTGTGGCCTGCCGGCTCGCGCGGCCCCTGCCGCCGCCCACCATGGTGCTGCTGGTGCTGGACACGGTGCGGGCCGATCACCTGTCCCTGTGCGGCTACGGGCGTCCCACCAGCCCCGTCCTCGAGGCGCTGGCTGCCCGCGCCGCGGTGCACTGCCGCACCTACGCCCCGGGCAGCTGGACCTTGCCCAGCCACGCCAGCTTCTTCACAGGGCTCGAGCCGGTGGATCACGGTGCCCACGCCATCACCAGCGGCATCGACGACTGGTCGGGCATGGGCTCCCGCTCCCGCCCCCTGCCCGACGGCATCCCCACCCTGGCCGAGGCCATGGCCGCGCGGGGATACCAGCCCCTGGCCGTCAGCGCCAGCCCCGTGGTCAGCGAGACCATGGGCCTGATGCGGGGCTTCGAGGCCAGCACCGTGGCCCGGGGCTGGGGGGATCTGTACGGGAGCGCCGTGGCTGCGGCGGTGGCCGATCTGTTGACCGAGCAGGCCGACGATCGCCCGCTGTTCCTCTTCGTGAACGTGGCCGACGCCCACCAGCCCTGGGCCGCGGTGCCCGCTGGCGTGGACTGGTTGCCGCCGCGTCCGCCGCTGCACTGGAACAAGGCCGCGCCCGAGGGCCCGTGGCAGCGCTTCGTGGAGGGCCGCATGGCCGAGGACGAGGCCGCCGCGCTCATCGAACACGCGGTAGATTCTTACGACTGGGCGGTGTACCTGGCGGATCGCTCCATGGGCGAGGTGTTGGCCGTCCTCGAGGACAAGGGGCTCTGCGAGGCGGGCTGCCGTGTGGTGATCACCTCGGATCATGGAGAGTTCCTGGGGGAGGATCGGCTGCTGGACCACGGCCACGAGCTGGGCGAGGCCAACGTTCGGGTGCCCGTGCTGGTCTGGGACAGCCGGCCCCTGGCGGAGCTTCCGAGCTTCGACGAGTCCTCCATGAGCGCCCTCGAGGTCTACGATCTGGTCCTCGAGGGGCGGCGACCCGCCCAGGCCCGGCGGGCCAGCTCCATGGCCTGGCCCCACGCCCGGCGCTGCAAGCACGTGGATGGGCTGGCCTTCTGCTCTACCTCAGCGGCCCTGTGGGAGGGGGACGAGAGGCTGCTGTGGCGCGACGGCGTGACCAGCCGAGGGAAGGTGGTGGGCGCTGAGGTGAAGCCTGCCGGCGGCCCCTTCGAGGAGCACCCCAGCGCCGCGCGTCTCTCCCAGCTCGCCGAGCGTGTGCATCGGGACACCAGGGATGACCACCAGGTGGATCAGCACGTCACCGAGCTGCTCGAGGCCCTGGGGTATCTGGACTGACTCTCTGCAGAGGGCGCCTACTCCCAGCTGAGGATCCCCGTGATCTGGGGTCGGGTGTCTTCCAGCACGCAGGGAGAGAGGCGCGTGAGGCGAGGCTCATCCGTCGCGCTGCCGTGCTCGGTCACCACCCAGCGCCGCTGGCCTGGGTCCTCCCGGCCCGCACAGGGGCCGATCAGCAGGCGCCGGGCTCCCGAGAAAGGCAGGAGCGTGAGGGGTACGACCCGACCGTCGCGGACATAGCCCGGGTGCCGCTCGATCCCGACGACGCCCAGCAGCACGCTGCTCCCTTTGCCGTCGGGGGTGAAGTCCAGGACGAGATCGTCCGGCTCGAGCTGTGGCCGCAGGCTCACCAGCTCGGCGAAGGGGCTCATCTCGACCGCCTCGAGGCGGGCTACGACGCTGGCGGCCTGGATGTGGGCGAGTCTCCCGATGGGCCAGGCGGATCCCTCGACCGCCCACAGGCATGCCAGGGCCGGGATCCCCCAGAGCCATGGGTTCGCGCGCCGTATGGGTGGGATGAGGACGATGATCGCCCACGCGCCGGTGACGCAGAACACGGGCAGGATCAGCAGGGTGGTGAGGTGGTAGCGGGACTCGTCGGGCAGTGAGCCGCTCGCGAGCAGCTGGCTGGCCAGGAGCAGCGCCGCCAACAGGGCGGCGGCGAAGGCACCAGGCCAGCGTGGGCTGCGGTGCTGGCGCAGCACGGGGCCCAGTGCCCCCAAACCCGCGAGGGCGAGCAGGCAGCCGCCCAGGCCCAGCGGGATCTCCCGGTGTAGCAGCGACAGGGCCGCGTCCACACTGCCATGGGCTCTCGCCTGGGAGGCGACCTCGCGCAGGTAGTGGAGCGTGGATGGGAGCGTCGCTACGGCACCGGACTGGCCGATGACCCATCCTTGGGTGGGCGGCCAGAGCGCGCCAGGGTTGGGGTGTACGCTGGTGACGGGGGGGGCCCCTAGCCAGTCGCTGAACACCAGGTCGGTGGCATGCTCCAGGGAGTTGAACACGAGGCCGGCCTGCGCGAACCACCACCACACCAGCAGCAACGGGAGGAGCAGGCCGACCAGCTCCAGCGCGGCCTGGCGAGGCCGGCTTCGGACCCCCAGGAGTGCGCGCAGGGCGAGCAGCGCCAGCGCCGCCAGCATCCAGGTGAGGGCCTTGGGCGTGGCCGCCATGAACGCCGCCATCGCCAGGCCAGCCGCGGCGAAGCTCGCGACCCCGCCGCGCCGCAGGGCCCACAGGGCGGCGGCCGCGGACAGGATCTGCACGCAGGTGCAGAACAGGTAGTCGCTGACCTGGCCGAGGAAGAGGGTCAGGATGGGGAGTGAGGTGCCCAGCAGTGACCCCCCAAGGGCCAGGAATGCAGGGGCCAGTTGGCGTCCCAGCAGGTAGAGCGCCAGTGGCAGCAGCGCCGCGGCTGCGAGGGCGACCCAGAGGTTGCCCAGATAGGGCGCCTCGCCGGTCAGCGAGCAGAACAGCGAGGACAGCCAGGGGAACAGGGGGTAGCGGTAGGCCGACGGAGCTCCCGACCAGGGGTCGAGCAGGTGCCGGGTGAAGCCGAGGTACTCCCAGGAGTCCTGCGCGTAGGGCAGCAGGCGTGGGTTGCGCGCGGGCAGCAGGCTCGCGACATTCCAGATCCCCCACGCCAGGGCCAGGGTCGCAGCCACCGCGTCCGGGGTGCTGGCCCTGCTCTTGGGCGGGTCGCTGGGAGGCTGCTCCATGTGCTGGTGTCTAACCGGCCCGGCTGGGGTAGGGCTGGCGCCCCGGTCGTCACAGCAAGCGCAGCCCAACGACGTCCAGGTAGGCGGACTGGGGCAGCATGGGATGCACCGGGTGGTCGGGGCCGGCGCCCCCCCGGTGGATCAGCGTGGCGCGTCGGCCGGAGTCGGCCAGGCCCTTGAGCAGGGCGCCCAGGAAGCGATCCCCGGCCACAGCATGGGAACAGCTGGCCTGGATCAGGATGCCCCCCGGACTCATCAGGGCCGCCGCGCTGCGGGCCAGGTGGCGGTGGGCGCTCAGGGCTGCGCCGCGCTTGTCCCGTTGACGGGCCAGGGGAGGGGGGTCACAGATCACCAGATCGAAGCGGCGGTCCTGTGCGGCCATGGCCGGCAGCGCCTCGAGCAGGTCGGCGCGCTCCAGGCTGACGTGCTCAGCGACATTGTTCGCGGCTGCGGCCTGGGCGGCCAGGGCCAGGGCCGGGGCAGAGCGGTCCATGGCGAGCACGCTCGAGGCGCCCCCCAGGGCGGCCTGGATGGCGAAGCCGCCGGTGTAGCAGAAGGCGTCCAACACCCGTGCCCCGGAGGCGCAGCGGGCGGCGAAGGCGCGGTGGTCCCGTTGGTCGAAGTACCAGCCGGTCTTCTGGCCGGCGGCGAGGTCGGCCAGGTAGACCGCGCCGTTCTCGGGCAGCTCCACGGGGCCATCGATGGGTGAGCCCAAGACCCGCGGCTCCAGCTCGCCGCGAAGCACGATGGTGCTGGGACAGAGCGTCGCCTCGAGGGCCTGCAGCAGCGGCCCGCGGACAGACCGGGCGGCGATGCCAAGCTCCACCACCAGGGCGTCGCCAAAGCGGTCGCAGATCACGCCGGGGAGGTGGTCCGCGTCGGCGTGGATCAGGCGGTAATACGGCTTCGAAAAGAGGCGCTCCCGCAGGGCCAGGGCGCGCCGCAGCCGCGTGGTGAAGAGCGCCTGGTCCAGCGGGACGCCCGGCTGGTGGGCCCAACAGCGCAGGGCCAGTGGGACCCCCGGCTGGACCGATGCGGTGGCCACCCCGGTCCCGTCGCTGTCCAGGACGTCCACGACGGCGCCCGGCGGCAGCGCGGCGCTGGCATCATCCCAGGCCACCTGGCGCTCGTAGATCCATGGCAGGCCGCGGGCGAGGCCGCCGTGGACCCCTGGGCGTAGGCGTACGGTGGGTCGGTGGGGCATCTGCCTTGCATAGCCGCTGACCGCGCCGGGGTCAGGCCGCGGGAGTCAGCCGGCCCGGATCAGGCGGTCCGCCCGGTCGATCTGGTTGGGGTACAGCGAGCTGGGCACCTTGTCCCGGCCCAGCTTCTCCATGATCAGGTAGCGCGCGCACACGTCCGGCCGGTCGCGACAGTACAGGTTCCTGTAGATCGTGGCCAACGCGGGCAGGTCCGCCAGTGTGCGATGAAACAAGGAACACATCTCGATGTGGGGGCAGGTGCACATGGGGCCGCCGGGGTGGACGTGCTGCTCATCGGCTCGGGCCGGTCCATCGTTGAGCTTGGCGTGCGTCCCTTCTGGTCGACCGTGCTATCCTGCCATCCACAGGGGGCTGCGATGAGCGAAGCCGACATCGTCACCTACTACGAGACCTGCGCGCTGGACTACCGCATCAACTGGCGCCTGGATGCCTGCAAGTGTCTGCACTACGGCTACTGGGACCCCACCACCCGCAGCTTCGACCAGGCTCTGGTGAACACCCACCGGGTCATGGCCATGCGAGCGGGGATCCAGGGTGGTGAGCGGGTGCTGGACGCCGGCTGCGGGGTGGGCGGAGCCGCGCTGTACTTGGCCCGTGAGCACCACTGCAGGGTGGTGGGCATCACCCTGGTACCCTCCCAGGTGGAGCAGGCCATCCGCAATGCCCAGGCCGCGGGCCTGGGAGCTCGGGTGGGTTTCCAGCAGCGGTCCTACCTGGACACGGGGTATTCGCCAGGCAGCTTCGACGTGGTGTGGGCCATCGAGAGCAGCTGCTACGCACCGGACAAGGCGGACTTCTTCCGCGAGGCCCTGCGGCTGCTGCGGCCGGGCGGCCGACTGGTGGTGGCCGACTTCTTCCGCAGCGGCGATCCCATGTCCCCGTCCGAGCGCCGGATGATGGAGCGCTGGGAGGAGTCCTGGGCCATCCCTGCCTACGCCGAGTTCCAGCGCTTCGCCGAGCAAGCCGCCGAGGCTGGCTTCGAGGACGTGGTGCTCAGCGACGACACCTGGGCCGTGAAGCCCTCGGCGCGGCGCCTCTACCAGCGCTTCTGGCCGGGCCTGCTGGTGTCGGCCTGGGCGCGACCCCTGGGTGTCCGCAACAAGCTGCAGACCGACCATGTGTGGAGCGCTCGGTGGCAGTGGAAGCTGCTCGAGAAGGGACTATGGCGCTACGGCTTCCTGTCGGCCACAGCGCCTGGCGCGGACACGGAAGCGACCGCGGACTGACGCAGGCCCTTTCCTGGGCGATCCTGCGGTGTTAGACTCGCGGGTTGTCCTGCTGCTGGAAGGAGCCTTCCATGATCCCCTCTGGCCTCTGTGTGCTCGCGATGGGCGGCAACTCGCTCATCGACCCCCGGGGCCCCCTGGATGTGGAGAACCAGTTCGAGATCGCGCGCAACGCGGTGCGGCCCATCGCCGACCTGCTGGCCCGCGGTGCCCAGCTCGTCATCACCCACGGCAACGGGCCCCAGGTGGGCTTCATGCAGCTTCGCTCCGAGCTGGCGTCCACGCACCTGCACGAGGTCCCCCTCGACTCCCTGGTGGCCGACTCCCAGGGCAGTCTCGGCTACATGATCCAGCTGGCTCTGCGCGAGAGCCTGGCCCGCCGAGGGGCCAGCCGGCCCATCGCCACCATCGTCACCGAGGTCGAGGTCGACCCCCACGATCCGGCCCTGGCCCATCCCACCAAGCCCATCGGCCGGTTCTACACGGTGGTCGAGGCGGAGCGCCTGCGCCGTGAGCGCGGCTGGCAGATGGTCGAGGACTCCCAGCGGGGCTACCGGCGGGTTGTGCCCTCGCCGCTGCCCCTGCGCATCGTGCAGCTGGGCATCGTGCGCGAGCTGGTGCGCGCCGGCGTGGTGGTCATCACCTGCGGCGGCGGCGGCATCCCTGTGGTCCAGGAGGGCCCGGGCCGTGTCCAGGGCATCGAGGCCGTGATCGACAAGGACCACGCCTCGGCGCTGTTGGCCCGCGGGCTCAACGCGCCCAACCTGATCATCACCACCGGCATCGACGTGATCTACAAGGACTTCCTGTCCTACCACCCCAAGCCCTTGCACCGGACCGACCTGGCCGAGCTGCGGGAGATGCAGGCCGATGGCCAGTTCCCTCCCGGCAGCATGGGCCCCAAGGTCCAGGCCGCCATCGACTTCATCGAAGCTGGCGGCGAGCTGGCCATCATCTGTCGCCCCGAGGCCGTGCACGAAGCCCTGGCAGGCCGCGCCGGCACCCGCATCTACCGCACCCTTCCCCCAGAGTCCCAGGACGAATGAGTACCGTGATGAATCCCGACATCTCCGCCACCCTCGCCACCCTCACCGGTCGCAGCCTGCTGCTCACCCAGGACTGGACCCAGCCCGAGCTCGAGGCCCTGCTGGCTGTAGCCACCCGCTTCTACGAGCTGGATCGCGCCGGCGTGCGCGCGCCCCTGTGCCCTCACGAGCTGGCCTACGCCATCTTCTTCGACAACAGCACCCGCACCAAGTCCGCCTGGGCCGGTGCCGCCGCCCGGTTGGGCATGCAGCCGGTGATCGTCGATGGCTCGAGCACCCAGGTGGCCCACGGCGAGACCGCCGAGGAGACCGGCGCCATGCTCGGCATGAACGCCCACGGCCTGGGCGTGCGTCACGACCTGATCCTCGGTGAAGGCAACAGCTTCATGCGGGACATGCTCAAGGGCATCACCGACTACCTGGTGGCCACCGACGACCAGCGCACCGTGCCCATGGTCAACCTGCAGTGCGACATCGACCACCCCACCCAGACCCTGGCCGACCTGCTGTGGCTGCGCCAGAACTTCGGCAGCGATCTTCGCGGCAAGAAGATCGCTGTGTCCTGGGCCTACTCCCCTAGCTACGCCAAGCCCTTGAGCGTGCCCCAGGGGCTGGCCACCCTGCTGTCCCGCCAGGGCGCCGACATCGTGCTCGCGCACCCTGAAGGCTACGAGCTGCTGCCCGAGACCATGGCTGCGGCCAAGGCCAACGCCGCCCAGCACGGTGGTTCCTTCCGCATCACCAACTCCATGGACGACGCGTTCGAGGGCGCCGTGGCGGTCTACCCCAAGTCCTGGGGCCCCTACGATCTGATGATGGAGCGCGTGGCCGCCAACAAGGCGGGCGACAAGGCCCAGATGGGCGACATCGAGCAGCGCTGCCTGGCCAACAACGCCCGGCACCGCGACTGGATCTGCGACGAGCGTCGTATGGGTCTGACCAAGGATGGCTCGGCGCTGTATCTGCACTGCCTGCCCGCGGACATCGGCGACGAGGTCACCCACGGCGTGATGGATCTGCACCGGGTCAACGTGGCCCGCGAGGCCCAGTGGAAGGTCTACGTGATCATGGCCATGCTGGCCGTGGGTAAGGTGGATGGTCTGGCGCAGAAGCTGGCCTCCCTATAGGGATTCCCGGCGTCGGTGGTATGGTTGCGGGGCCAGCCGCGAGGTACGCCATGATCCGCCTGCTCCTCCCTGTCTTCCTCATCGTCTTCGCGTCGGCTTGTGACCTGAAGGGTGGCGTGGGCACCGACACCGACGCCCCGCCCGAGGCCGACACCGACACCGACACTGACACTGACTCCGACAGCGATACGGACGCCGACACCGACACCGACACCGGCGACTGCCTGCCGCAGATCGCGGCAGCGCCCGAGGCGCTGGACTTCGGGGCGGTCTCCCTTGGCTTCTACGCCACCGGCTACGTGGAGGTCCTGAGCGTGGGCTGTGCGGATCTCGCGGTGTCCGGCTTCACCGTGACCGGCAGCGCCGACTTCGACCTACTGACCCACAGCGCCGTCCATACCCTGGCACCGGGCGAGCCCTTCACCATCGCGGTCGGCTACCAGACCTACGAGGCCGAGCAGGACACCGGCGAGCTGACCGTCACCAGCGACGACCCGGACGGCGCGCTGGTGGTGCCCCTGGTGGGTCAGGGGAGCTGACGGCGCGCCGGTAACCCCGGACCCTGCGGCGCAGGGTGGTGACTTGCCGGCGGTTTCGCGGCCATCGACGCCGGTAACCCCGGACCCTGCGGCGCAGGGTGGTGAATTGCCGGCGGTTTCGCGGCCATCGACGCCGGTAACCCCGAACCCTGCGGCGCAGG
>CALDOK010000302.1 GCA_937912125.1 uncultured Pseudomonadota bacterium | reverse complement strand
GGCCACTCGTCAGCCACAACGCACTTGGCGCGCGGTCAGCCACTACCCGCCAACAGCCATCGAAGCGGCACCACCGGCGCAACCCTGCCCCCAACAACCAGCACCTCCCGGCAGCCTCCAGCATCGTAGGCGCCTCGTAGGAAGAAGGCGCCTCGTAGGAAGAAGGCGCCCCGTAGGAAGAAGGCGCCCCGTAGGAAGAAGGCGCCTCGTAGGAACCGCCACCTTCGACTCACCGATCTCAACGCCTCCACCGGCCACCATCCCCGGGCACCTCCCGGCAGCCCGACACCACGGGCGCATGGTTTGATGGGCTGTTCGCAGCCCGAGAGGGCCAGCGCCCGCCTGTTCCGGGCAAGGCGCCACCAGCCCGCGGGTCGTTGAGAGTTCGGCGCCCCTTTCACACTTCAGCGTGAAGGCACTCGAAAGTGGGCGCTGGCTTCGCGCTGGCATGGATCGTCCACATCGTCGTCTTCAGCGGTATGCGGACGTTGACGAACCGGGCGTCCCCCTCCCCATATGGCGCTCGAAGTCCATATGGGAGGCGTCCTATCTGCCAGTCGGTTCCAGGCTCGCGGTCCTCCAGGCGTAGGCGAACTCGCTGCCGATGCTGGTGACCAGGCGATACACCACCGTGCCGTCCGGCGTGACCTCGTCCAGGATGCCAGTCTGCGAGAAGTCCACCAGCACGTTCCCGTTGGGCAGCACCTGGGTGTTGCCCAGGTAGCGCACCTTGGAGCACTCGGCGTTCTGGTACGACCAGACCTCCTCCGCAGTGCCTGCTTCGGGGTCCAGAGACAGAATCACGGCTTCGGAGCACGCATCGGAGTCGCTGTCGTAGTGCTGGTTGAAGACGTGGAGGCCGTCTGGGCTCACCTCGGCGCTGTGCGGCCAGGCCAACAGAGGCTCGCCATCGGAGCTGACGAGATCGCCCCAAGTGTTCGAGAGCGCCCAACGCTGGGCTCCGGTGCCCGCCTCCACGGCTATGATGGCGTCCAGGTGCCGAAGGCTGACGTAGTAGAGCCCCTGCGAGCGATCCAGGGACAGGTAGTTGCCATGGGACCAATCGATGCGTCCCTGTTTGTCGGGCTCGGGGTTCGTCGTGAGGGCGAGATCGGGCTCGATGTGATCGAAGATGTTCCAGATCACGCTGCTGTCGCCGTCGCGGTCGAACTCGATGATCGAGTCACCCTGCATGGTCCGTTCGCTCTCCAGCCCCTCGTCGATCACGAGGGTGCTGTAGCCGAGGAATGCGTAGTGTTCGTCATCCAGCACGACGAAGTCGTGGTGGGAGGCCCTGACCATCGACGACCAGAGCAGCTGACCGTCCCACGCGATGTGGACCAGCTCCTCGCCGATGACCTCCTCGACCTCGTCCTTTTGCGGGATTCGGTTGAAGTACAAGCCCGATCCGTCGGGTGCGAGCGCGATGGTGTGTACCGGCGAGGTGGTCAGGTAGGTCCAGATGAGCCGCGCCTCGGCGTCGAAGACGCTGACCCACGCATCATCACCCTTGCGGATGGGGACGACGGTGAAGCCGTCGAAGGCCTGCGTCGTGTCGTGGACTGCGAGCTCTACGTTGGGGGCGCCGACTGGGAGCGTCCCCACCTTCAGGGGGATCACCGAGCTGGTGAGGGTGCCGTCCTCGCTGGCCACCTCGACGGCCAGCTCCGCCAGGGAACCGGGCAGCAGGCCTACCAGCACGGCCTCGTGCGAGGTCGAGGGCTCGGAAGAAGCCGCGCGCCGCAGCGACAGGTCGCCTGGCGGGCCGTACACCACAGCACACGTGGTCGGTTCGGACGTGGAGAAGCGTACCGTGGCCACGTTGGGTACGATCTCGCTCCACAGAACCTCCGGCTCGAGCACCAAGCCGTCGCCCTGGGTGTCGTCGGGGCCATCCACCTTGTCGTGGTTCGGGTCTTTGCAGCCGCAGAAGCCGACAGCCGCCAACGCGAGCAGCGCGAGCTTCATGTCGGAGGCACACGAAGCCGCCGTGGGCTCGCTGTGACGCATGAATGGACGGTGAGACACAAGGGCATCCTTTGGCGATGGCTCGATGATAGCAGCTCGGGGTCACTGGCGACCATGCCTCCGCCAGCTGCACGATCTGTCGCTTCGCACGCACCCGCCCACCCCCATCCGCCAGCCCAGCTCGGGCTGACAAGCGCAAGGTGTCCCGCTCGTCCACCAGCCCTTCGGTGGTGTAGAGCCGCCACTCGATGCCCACGTCCCAGGGATCGACGACCTGCCCGGGCTCGAGGCGCTCCGGCAGGCAATCTCCGGTGACGAGGTCCCGGAGCGGCTGCCCTACGCCGTCTCGCAGGCGTCTCCAATGCAGCTGGGCTCCAACGGGGGGGGGGGGCGATGAGCCCGATGCGGACCGCGAGCCGACAGATCTGGCAGCCCACGCAGATGCCCAACGCGGTCTCCAGGAAGAGCAGGAGCAGACAGACCAGGCAGATCATGCAGACGGGCTCGAACCAGGATGCGTCCTGGACCAGGAGTGCAAGAACGGACCGTCGTGGACGGGCAGTCTGCGCTCAGGGCCGGTCGACCGTCAGGGAGTGCGTCGTACGCATCGCGACGGCCTCGAGAGGTGGAGTGTTCCGGGCACACTCACCGGGCACAGCCCCCCACGATCCGCTACTGGACGGCTCTGCCCTTCACTCTCCTGTTCTGATCCCGCCTGGAAACAATGCACCTCATGCGCCGTGCTTCACCCTCGCTCCTCCTCGCCTCGCTGCTGGTCCTCTGCGCCTGTGACAGATCACAGGACGACACCGAGCTCCCCCGCGACAGCGATCCGGTGGAGCAGCCCGACGACACCGGCGTGGACGCCCCCGTCTTCACGGGCGACTACGACCTGGCTCAGGCCTCCGCCCGGCTGTACGCCGTCGAGGAGCAGCAGCACAGCGGCCGGGTGCTGGGGCTGGGTGACCTGGACGGCGATGGAGATGACGATCTGGTGGTCACCACGGTGCGGGACGACGAGTACCAGGGCGGCGCCTGGTTGATCACGGATCTGCCCGATGGTCGGGCCACCCTGCCTGAGGTCGGGATCAGGCTCGAGGGCGAGCCCTCGACCCTTGGAGCCGGGCGCTCGGTGGGTGTGGCGGATGTGGACGGCGACGGGTTGGCCGACGTGCTGCTGGGGGCTCCCTACCCTGGCACGAGCTCCTTGTTCCTGCTGCGTTCTCCCATCACCCAGGACATGGATGTGGCGGACGCCGAGGTCCGGCTGATGGGTCAGGACGGTGACTACAGCGGTCACGGATCCGACCTGGTGGACGTCAGCGGCGACGGCCTGGCCGACGTGATCGTCGGCGCCTATGGGTCCGACCTGGGTGGGACCGGCAGCGGCGCGGTCTTCATCGCCCGGGCCCCCTTCGAGCCGGGCTCCGGCTCGCTGACGCAGGTGGCTGCGGCCACCCTGGTGGGCGCCGAGCCCGGCGATGGGGTGGGGCGCGTGGTTCGAGGGGGAGGGGACGTGGACGGCGACGGCCTGGTCGACCTGCTGGTGGGCGCGTCCTTCTCCGACCGCCATGGTGTCGACCGGGGCCTGGCGCACCTGGTGTTGGGCCCCTTCGCGGGAACCATGGATCTGGCCGACGCCCAGGCGACCCTGCTGGGCGAAGCCTCCGGGGACTACGCCGGCATGGACATCGCCTTGGCCGACGTGGACGGAGACGGCCGGGTGGACCCCATCGTGGGGGCCCAGGGATCGCCCAGTGAGCTGGTCGGCGCGGTCTATGTGTTCACCGCTCTGCCCAGTGGCGTGCTGGACCTGGGCTCCAGCACCCTGGTCATCCGCGGCGAGCAGCCAGGCTGGGTGCTCGGGTGGTCGGTGGCGGCTCGTGACATCGACGCCGATGGCCGCGCCGAGCTGCTGCTGGGCGCCATCGGTGCCAGCGAGGGTGGTGAGTCCCCCGGCGCAGCCTACCTGTTCGACGATCCCTCGTCAGGCGCCTGGACCACCGCCGACGCCGACGCTCGGCTGCTAGGAGAGACCCACGGGTCCTACACCGGCCTGGGCGTGGCCTTGGGTGATCTGGACGGCGACGGATGGGGAGATCTGATCGTGGGCGCCCCCCTCGAGCCCAGTGCCGGCGAGGCGGGCGGGGCGGTCTACGTGCTGACGACGGGCTTGCCGAGCTTGCCCGGATAGCCGCGTCGGCGCGCCAGGCCTGCGCCCAGGGGTCGGCCCACCGGGTCCATGGGTCTATCTTGCTCGGCATAGCGCACCCCAGGCAGGGCCTGCAGCGCCTCGAGGGGGGGGGGCGGAGCGTCCCCGGGAAGCGCAGGATGCAGACCTTCGAGGCCTCGAAGCAGCGCTCCACCAGGCCGCCCAGGGCCAGGGCTTGCGCGGTGAGCGCGGGGACCGACGCGGGCCCCAGCACCCCCACCAGGGCGGTGTCGTCACCGGCCTGGGCGCAGAGGCTGACGAGGGCCAGGGGCAGCAGCACGGCGGTCTCCGAGGGTGGCTCGCGCATGGTAGGCTATGGCCACGATTGGAGGGATGCCATGTACCTGGACTGCTGCGACGGCCCGATCCCCCTCGCGACCCGCGACCTCGACGGCGGTGAACATGGCGGCCGCTATGCACCGCAGGAGCTCGAGGTCGCCTTGGTGGTGGTCGAGGAGAAGCCCTGCATCGACGTCAAGGAGCAGCGATCGGACATCGGGTTCGAGCTGAAGCCGCTCGTCCTGGCGCCCCTCGAGAGCCCGCGCTGAACCGACGACCGCGGTGGAGGTGAGCCGGGGCCCTACTGCTGCACGTACGCCCTGATCTCATCCCCTGGCGCGATCAGCCCATGGACCCCGCGCACGGCGAACACAGGTGGAGCACCGGGAACCGCCGGCAGCAGCAGGGGCAGCAGCGAGCCCGGGGTGCCGTCCAGCCACAGGGCGCAGGTGGTGGCGCCAGGCGCGCACAGCTCCCGCGCCCGATCCAGCAGGGAGACTCCCAGGGCGCTGTCGTCCAGCCGCAGCAGCACGGCGCCTTCGGGGGCCTGGGGCAGCACGCCGATCCAGGCTCGCTCGATGCTGGGAAGGGTGTCGGCGGCGAAGCTCAGCACCACCGGCAGCCTCAGCATGGGCTTGGGGTCGCGGGCTTCTTGCTCGCTCAGCCAGGCGCGCAGCTCAGCGGCGGGCTGGCTCGCCGGGCCGGGGCTGTACTCGAGGACGGGGGCGGGCTGCATGGCTTGGGCTTGGATGCGCTGCACGATGGGGGGCTCGCTGGGATGGGCCACGACCGCGGCGCAGAGGGCCAGGATGGGCAGGATCGTCATCTATCGCTCCGGCTTCAGCACCCGGGTGCGGCCCGAGTAGCTGGCCGCGAACATGGCGCCGTCGTTGTCGTAGCCCACGATGTCGCCGTAGTGCATGGGCACGACCACCCGCGGGCAGAACTCGCTGGCGGCCTTGATCGCCTCGTCGATGGTCATCACGTAGGTGCCGCTGACCGGCAGCAGGGCCACGTCGCACAGGATGTGCTTCATCTCGGGGATGAAGTCCGTGTCGCCGGCGAAGTACAAGGTGAAGTCGTCGATCTGGACCAGCCAGCCCAGGTGTCCGGCCGCCTTGGGGTGGAAGGGCTGCCCCGGGGCCCGGAACTTGTTGGTGTTGTAGGCGGGCACCGCCTGGATGGTGGCGTCGCGCACCCGGGCAGTGTCGCCGGGGGCCATGATGCGCGCCATGCCCAGCTTGGTGGCCGCGGCCTGAGGCGCCAGGACCACCGTGCGGGGCCCGCGCAGCTTGTCCACGTCGTCGGGGGAGCAGTGGTCGTGGTGGTCGTGGCTGACCAGGATGATGTCGGCGGGCGGAGGGCGGCCCTGGATCTTCCAGGGATCGAACCAGATGGACGGCGGGCCGTCGAGGTGGAAGCTGTCGTGGCCGTGCCAGTGCAGGCCAGCGAGCCAGGCGTCGAGCTTCTGGGTCACATCGGCTCCTGTCGGGGATTCGGTGCATTGCAAGGGTAGCAGAATGAACCCATCGGTGGGGTGGGCAGGACCACGAAGATGTCTCCGGGTATTGCTGGATGTCTGAACTGTCCAAAACAGGCAAAACGTGATGTGATGTCTCCAGTGATGACCGATGTGCAAGGGGGAGAGACCATGGTCGATACGCAGAACCAGACCCACAACACGGCGCCACACATCACCGCGCTGGTGTTGCTGCTGGCAGGGATCACCGTGCTGGGCCTGGTGCTGTTGATGAACAACTACCTGCTCTTCCACTGCCTGGTGGAGCTGGGCTCGGCCGCGGTGGCGGCCTGCATCGCCATGATCGCCTGGAACACCCGCAGCCTGCAGCGCCACGACTACCAGCTGTACCTGGGCATCGCCTTGGCCGCTGTGGCCATCATGCTGGTGCTCCACACCCTCAGCCACGAGGACATGGCGGTCTTCAACACCGCCATGCCTGGCGCCTCGAACCAGCTCGGTCTGCTGTCGAGGCTCTGGCTGGCGGGCGCCCTGATGCTGGCTCCCAGCTTCATTCGTTCCAGGATTCGAACCTGGGCAGCCGTCACCACGGCCGTGATGTTTGCCGTACTGTTCACCGGCGCCGCTCTGCACACGGGTCTGCTACCCGAGGGGCTCGAAGCCCAGGGATCGGCAGTGCCGCTCCTGCGCGGAACCGAGGCCGCCGTACTGGTGATGCTGCTGGCCGCCCTCGCCACCCACTGGCGGGCCCGCGAGTCGTTCAATCCCCGGGTTCTGACCACCATCTGCAGCGGCATCCTGCTCGCGTTGGTGGCGGAGATCTGTTTGGCCAACGCGGCCAACAGCAGCAGCTGGGCCAGCGCCGCAGGGCACATGGCTCAGCTGCTGTGCTTCGCGCTGCTGTACTGGGGCTTGGTGCGACTGAGCCTGTCCGAGCCCTACACGCTGCTGTTCCATGAGATCAGCACCAACCTCCAGAGCCTCGAGCACGAAGCCAACCGGGACCAGCTCACCGGCCTGTACAACCGTCGCGGGCTGATGGTGCTGGGTGAGGCCCAGCTGGCCCTGGCCCAGCGCCTCGGCCTGAAGGTCACCGTGGTCTTCGCGGACCTCAATGGGCTCAAGGCAGTCAACGACGAACACGGCCACACCTGGGGCGACCAGGCCTTGGTGGACACGGCTGAGCTGCTGCGCCAGACCTTCCGAGGGGCAGACGTGGTGGCGCGTATGGGGGGAGACGAGTTCGCGGTGCTCCTGGTCCACGGCAACGGCAAGGAGCCCGTGCTGCGCCTACGAGAGGCCATCGAGCGCTTCGGGCGGGAGGCGAACCGACCCTACCGGCTGTCCATCGCGGTGGGAGCCACCGTGGTCAGCCCGGGTCAGCCGGGCAGCCTCGAGGACATCCTGAAGATCGCCGACGCCGAGATGTACACCGACAAACAGGAACACTACGCGAAGCTCGGCGAAGAACCGCGCAGCTGATCCGCAGGGAGGCTTGACGAAGGCAGGTGCGCCAGCTAGTCTCTCGACCGATCGGTCGAAGTTCGACCATGTAGTCGAGGGCGCATGAGCATCGAGGACCGCCGAGCCCGCGAGCGCGAGCAACGCCGCGTCGAGATCCTGGCGGCCGCCACCCGGGCCTTCGCGCAGGCGGGGATCGATGGGGCCAGCATGGGCGCCATCGCCCGCCAGGCCGAGCTGGGCAAGGCGACGCTGTACTACTACTTCCCCACCAAGGAAGCCCTGTACGACGCGGTGATGGACGAGGGCACCGAAGCCTTCTTCGCCAGCCTTCCAGAGGCGCCCGCTCGAGGCGAGGATCTGGCCGATGCGGTGGAGGCCCTGCTGCGTGGCTACCTGGCATTCTTCGAGCAGCAGCCGGACCTGCACCGGGTGCTGGCCCACCGCCTGGTGCATGCCATGGGCGCTTCGTGGGCACCAGGTGGACCCCACCACGCCGCCTCGGAGCAGCCTCAGCCTCCGGCCCACCTGGCCTTCATGCTCCGCCTGATGGGCCTGGTGCAGGCCACCCCCTGGCGCGGCGATCCGGCCGCCTTCCACGCCTTCCTGGCGGATGTGCTCATCGTCCTGTCCCAGCGCATCCTGGCTGGGCAGCACGAGCTCGACGCCGCGCTGGCGTTCTACCTCTCCGTGCTCCGCCACCCTCCCTTTCGCCTGGAAACCTCCCCATGAAGTGGATCAGCGACCTCTCCATCCGCAACCCCTGGCGGGCCCTGCTGGTGATGTTCCTGCTCACGGTGGCCATGTCCACCGGCCTCAAGAACCTCGAGGTGGACCCGGACGTCCTGCGTGACCTGCCCGACGACATGCCCGAGAAGGTCCTGTATGACCGCATCGGCGAGATGTTCCCCTCGAAGGAGATGATCTTCGTGGGGCTCGAGCACCCGGATCTGTGGACCCCTGAGGTGCTCCAGCAGATCCAGCGCATCACCGTCGCCATCGAGGATCTGCCCGTGGTGCAGCAGGTGGTCTCCCCCACCAACGCCACGGTGGTGGTGGGCACCGCCGAGGGCATGGAGATCCGCGACGCGGCCGACCCCTTCCCCGAGACCGCGCAAGAGGCGATGGACTTCCGGGACTTCCTGCTCGAGCAGGACGCCCTGTCGGGCCTGGTGGTGAGCGAGGACGGCGCCGTGGCCGCCATGATGATCTTCCTCGAGGCCAACCTGCAGGTCACCGAGTCCCAGGCCGCGGGCCAGGTGCTCGAGGCGCTGTGGGGCACCCAGGACCAGATCGCTCGCGACCATGTGGCGCAGGGCGTGGAGAGCGGAGTGCTCGTCAGCTACCCGGCGGGGCGGCCGGTCACGACCTACGTCTCGTCCAAGACCATCGGCAAGGAGACGGGGATGCTCACCTCCTCGGCCCTGCTGCTGATGATCGTGCTGCTCGGGGCCCTGTTCGCCAACTTCAGGGGCGTCTTCCTGCCCATCGGCGTGGTGGTGGGGGCCACCCTGTGGACCATGGGCGGCATGGGCTGGGCCGGGCTGGCCATGACCCACAGCACCGAGGCCCTGCCCATCATGCTCATCGCCATCGGCGTGGCCGACGGTGTGCACATCGTTCAGGCCTACATGGTCCGAGTGCGCAGCCAGGAGCGGCTCGCCGCCGTGATCACCACCATGGACGATCTGCGCTGGCCGGTGATCATGACCTCGGTGACCTCGGCGGCGGGCTTCTTGGCCCTGAACACCTCCGGGGTCCGCAGCATCATGATCCTGGGCGGGCTCACCGCCTTCGGCATCGGCGTGGCGCTGCTGTTCTCCCTGTCCTTCATCCCCGCCCTGTTGGTGCTGCTGCCCACCCCCAAGCGCGCTCGCGAGAAGCAGGCGAAGCCCAAGGCCTCGGTGTTGCAGCGCCTGCTGATGGCATGGGGTGACTGGCTGGTGGCGCACAAGCCGCTGGCCACGGGGGGCATCCTGCTGCTGGTGGGCCTGAGTATCTGGGGCGCCACCAAGGTCGAGGTGGAGACCTCGGTCAACGAGAACTTCCCAGAGGACAACCCAATCCGCATCGCCGGCGAGTTCTTCAACGACCACTTCGCCGGGGTCAGCAACCTGCAGGTGGTCTTCGAGGGCCAGGCGGGCACCGTGAAGGACCCCGAGTTCTTGGCCCTGATCGCCGAGTTCCAGGCCTGGGCCGAGGCCCAGGATCAGGTGGGCGGATCCTCCAGCATCGTGCCCATGCTCACGAGCATGAACCGGGTGATGCACACCGGCGACCCCAGCTACGACCGCCTGCCCGGCGTCACCGAGATCGAGGTGGGCGTCGACTACCAGCTGGACGAAGAGGGGAACGAGGTCGAGGTGCCGGTCACCCGTTCCGTGGCGGGGGCCGAGGTGATCTCCGGCTACTTCTCCCTGCTCGAGATGAGCGGCAAGCCTGGCGATCTGGCCAACTTCGTCACCGACGACTTCGGCTCCGCCAAGGTCACGGTGTTCCTCAAGTCCGACCGCAAGAAGGATCTGGACCGCATCGTGGCCGGTGTGCGCGGCTGGCTGGACGAACACCAGGCCCACGCCGAGGTGGAGATGACCGGCATGGCGGTGTTGATGCTGGCGGTCAACGATCTGATCACCAAGGGCCAGAGCATCAGCATCCTGGTGTCCCTGCTGCTGGTCTTCGTGCTCACCTCGCTCCAGTTCCGCTCCGGCCGCCTGGGGCTGATCAACACCCTGCCCTTGTTCGTGGCCCTGTTCTTCAACTTCGGTCTGATGGGCCTGTTCGGCCTGGACATCAACCTGATGACCATGGGCGTGGCCTCCATGGCCATCGGCGTGGGCGTGGACTACGGCATCCACTTCGTGCACCGCTACCGGGAGGACTTCGCCCGGCACGGCGAGCCGGTGGCGGCCCTGCGGGGCACCATGGGCGAGGCCGGGGTGGCCATCTTCATGAACGCGCTGGCGGTGGCCGGGGGTTTCCTGGTGCTGCTGCTGGCCTCCTTCCAGGGAGTCAAGACCATGGGTCTGCTCATCAGCCTGATCATGGCGTTCTCGGCGCTGGGCGCCCTGACCATCCTGCCCCTCATCTTCACCGGGCTGCGCCCCAAGGCCGCCGAGAAGCTGGGCAAGGGCGTGATCGTCGGCCTGCTGCTGCTGGCGATGCTGCCGGCCCTGTCCCGTCCCGTGCTGGCCGCCGATGGCGACGGTCGGGCAACCATGGAGTCGGTGCTGAACCGCTCGAGCTTCCAGGACATGCAAGGCCAGTCCACCCTCACCATCACCTCGTCCAGCGGCAGCACGAAGGTGAGGGTGTTCCAGATGGCCTCCCGGGACAACGCCGAGGGCGAGAACGACATGATCCTGTACATGCAGGAGCCCGCCGACATGCGCGGCAACGCCTTCCTGGTGCTGGGCCACGCCGAGACCGAAGACGAGCGCTGGATCTACATCCCGGCCCTGCACAAGGCGAACAAGATCGTGGGCTCGGGCCGGAAGGGCAACTTCATGTCCTCGGACTTCACCTACGACGACATCGGCAGCCCTGATCTCGACGAGTGGGTCTGGACCCTGGGCGCTGCCGCCGAGGTCGACGGTCACGCCTGCCAGGAGGTCGTCGCCACCCCCGTCAGCGACCAGATCGCCAAGGACACGGGGCTGTCCGAGGTGCATTGGTTCATCGACTCGGCGCTGAAGACCACCCGCAAGGCCGAGTTCTACGACCGCCAGGGCGCCCTGTCTCGGCGGATGGTGGTGGAGAAGATCGAGATGTTCGGCGAGGTGCCCTTCGCCACCGACATGCTGATGACCGATCTGGGCTCGGGCCGCACCAGCCGGATGACCATGACCGGCCTGCAGATCGACATGGGCGTGGACCCCACCTGGTTCACCAAGCGGGCCCTGCAGAATGGGTTCTAGGATGCGGCGGATCTTCTACGTTGGGCTGTTCGCGGCGTTTCCAGCCTACGCCGCCGAGCCCGTCGAGCTGCACGGCTACGCCAAGGCCACGGCCTCGGTGGGCTTCACCGATCCGGTGGTGCTCGAGGGGCTGTCCCGGCTGCAGCTGGACGCCTCGGGGCGGCAGGGGCCCGCGGACTTCCGGGCCACCATCGACCTGGACCTCAGCGCCAGCGGTGCCGACCCGGGGGACCCCAGCGACCGCGACGCCGAGCTGTCGCTGCTGCCGGTGGAGCTGAAGGTCGGGCTTCACCCCCGGTACTTCGATCTGGTGGTGGGCAAGCAGTACGTGTTCTGGGGCCAGACCGACTGGGCCAACCCCACCGACCTGTTCACGCCCTGGGACTACGTGAACATCTCGAACGAGCTCGAGGACTACCGCATCGCGCCCTGGGCCGCGCGCGCCACCGGCTACTTCGGCGACGCCAGCCTGGATCTGGTGTGGGTTCCCGTGCCCCTGCCCCACGCCATGGGGCTGGACGCCATGGCCGGCGACGAGATCGGCCTCAGCGAGCCCGACCTGCCTCCGCGCGATGTCGCCCACGGTGACCTGGGTGCCAGGATCAGCGCGTTGTTCTTGGGCTTCGATGCCTCGCTGATGGCTTTTCACGGCATGGACAAGCGCCCCGGCATGAGCATGAGCTTCGACCCCCTGGCGATGCCCTCCCTGGTGCTCACGCCCAGCTACGGCATGTTGAACGCAGTGGGTGGGGATTTCTCTCGGGCCATCGGCAGCCAGCTGCTCTTGAAGGTCGAGGCGGCCAACTACTGGACCGAAGACCTCGTGGGCGACGACCCCACGGTGCGCAACCCCGAGCTGGCCAGCGTGGCCGGGCTCACCTGGGTGCCCCACCCCGCCTTCAACATCACCGTGCAGGGCACCTCCAACCACCTGTGGGCCTACGACGCCGACGCCGACGTCCAGGCGCTGCAGGCCCTGGGTGACCCCGACCCTCAGGTGGACCCTGTGGACGCTTGGGGCCTGGTGGAGCGGGTGGCCTGGACCTGGCAGGACACCCTGTCGTTGAGCGTCGTGGGCGTGCAGGGCCTGCCCGACGGCGACCACTTCGAGCTGGGCTACGCCAGCTGGCGGGCCGCTGATGGGCTCACAGTGCTGGCCGGCGTGCTGCTGTTCGGCGGACCGGACGACACGCGCTTCGGCGCCATGAAGTCCGAGCGTCGGGCGTTCACCGAGGTGAAGTACGCGTTTTAGACGGGGGCTCCGGGCATCCGGGCGGCGGAGGCCCTATCGGGCGGGCGGGGGCGCGCCGGTGTCGGGCTCCGTGCCGGTGTCGGAGGGGGCCGGCGTGTAGGCCCAGGTGATCGTGTAGACGGCGCCCGAGGCAGTGGCCTCGCCGATGGAGACCAGGCGGGCTTCGGGACCGTCGGCGGTGGTCCACTGGAGGGCCTCGCCCTCGGCCACGCCGGCCTCGTTGACACAGGCAAGCTCTTCGGGATTGCCGCACACCGCCGCGGCGTGGATGGTGATGATGGGATCGCCCCCGGTCTCGCCGCTGGCGGTGATCGCGATGTCGGCGACGCGGTCGGTGGTGACCAGGTACACGATGTCCCGAGCGGTGTTGTTGTCGCTGCCAGGAGCGCAGGAGCTGTAGCAGTCCGGCTGGTCGGTGTACGCTCCTCGGGCCACGTGGGGCAAGGTGAAGGGCCCGGCCATGCCGACGAAGTCCAGCTCGATGGGGTTTGCGCAGGTGCCTTCGGGATCGGCGTCGGCGTCGGCGTCGGCGTCGGCGTCGGCGTCGGCGTCGGCGTCGGCGT
>CALDOK010000301.1 GCA_937912125.1 uncultured Pseudomonadota bacterium | reverse complement strand
GCCTACGACTCCATTGACCTCTACCCCATCGCGGGGACTGGTTGGGTGATCCGATGACCTACATCCAGCCCACAGGCTCGCCCTCCGCGTGGACCACCCTCGACCTGAGCGCAGGGTCCGAGACCAACGTCGGCATGAAGGGCGGAACCACCGTGCTCGGCGCATCCTCTACCCTCCAGGTGGCTGCTACCCACGGGCTCCCCGACGCGGGCTTGGACTGCTACGCGAACCTCCAGAGCATCGGTGCGGTGCCTGCTGGCAAGCGCATCCTGCTGGTGCGAACCACCTGCGCTACCGGCCCGACCGAAGACCCTGGTGGCAACTCGGCCTGGTGCCATGTGGCCATCGGCTCGGTCAACAACCTCCAGACAGGAAAGGCGTACTACGCGGGTTTTGCCCGGAATTTCGCCGCCTTGAACCACGCAGCAGGGCCGAACACGGTGGGGAACGCCCCTTCGTCCATCACCGTGATTGGCGACCCAGCCCCCTTCACCAGCCTGATCCAGGTCACCTTCGACTCTGCGACCCAGTCCACCGGCATTTCCCAGCAGTGCTACGGCGACAACGGAGCCATTGCAGATGTCGGCCAGAACACCGGCAACATCACGCCATACACCGATGTCTACCTGGGTGTATTCCTCAGCCAGACGGCTGCGACCCCCGCCTCGGTCGTGACATGGGGCGGCGTCGTCATTCAATACCAGTGGGTGTAGCGTGACCATCGACGCAGAAGCCAACACCGAAGAGCAAGGACGAGAGGCCCCCAAGGGGGTTTACATTTCGGGTACGATGATCGCCGCTACGGTCGGCGTGCTCACCATCCTGTCCATGCTGGTTGCGGTGGTGTGGTCTCTCGCGGCGCAGGCGGAGCAGGTGAAGGACAACACGAACTCAATCGAGAAGTTGTCCTGCCTCCCGGTGCAGATGGCTCGGGTGGAGACGAAGATCGACAACAACACGGGACTCCTCAACACCATTCTCGAGGGCGTCCAGCGCGAGAAGGACGACTGAACATGGCCGATCACCTCACCGCCAACTTCACCCTCGAGGAGTTCGCGAAGACCAGGCACAAGGCGTACCGGCGCGAGAACCTCGAGGCAGCACGCGAGAAGCGATCCAAGCTGCTCCTGGTGGCGCTCCTACTGCAGAGGGTGAGGGACCACTTCGGAGTGCCGATCGTGGTCTCCAGCGGCATCCGCTCGAAGGCGTTGAACGACTACCTGATCCGGATCGGGCGACCTGCCAGCCCGACCAGTCAGCACATGCTGGCCGAGGCCGTGGACTTCAAAGTGCCCGGCGTGCCTCTCGTCGAGGTGTTCGACTGGATCAGGCTCGAGAGCGGGCTGGAGTACGGGCAGCTGATCCTCGAGGGCGAACCCGCCTCGTGGATTCACCTATCGGTCCGTGGTACTCGACCTGAGCACAAGTGCCAACAGGCGATCCGGTGGACAAAGGCGGAAGGATACAAGGCGGTGGCGTGATGGCTGGAACCATGAGCAAGGACGAACTGCAGTTGGAACTCGAGCGGTTGCGCCTCAAGGACAAGGAGAACGAGAGGCGTCACGAAGAGCGGCGCACTTCGATCGACATGCGGTGGCGGTTTGCCTACCTGCTCGTCGGGCTTGTCGGTGGAAGCATCGGCACGACGGCGATCGACGACGACTGGTTCGACGCCGGACACCCGCCCGCTGTCGGAGCGGTTCACAACGCCCAGATCGGACCATGGCAGGACACCGGGTACGAGCCCCCCACTGCGCCACCGAGCCAGGCTGACACCGGGGGGTAGCGTGTGCCGTGAACTGGTGATCGATACCGACCTGCACCTGCTCTCCAAGGGTGAGCTTGCTGCGGTTCTCGCTCATCTGGTGGAGGACGGTGGCCTATCGCTCGAGGACCTCGAGAAGGCGGCCAAGCTCGGCGAGGGAGACCTGGACCCCCGATACCCGGAGATAACGCAGCTGGTCCACAAGGCACGGCGCGACTGGGTAACGTGGGGGAAACGACTCGTGAAGTCGGTGCGCCGGCTGCTCGACGACGGCAAGCTCCTGCCCATGAGCGCGAGCACCGAGGCACTCCTTCACGAGATGCTCAGGGACCACGAGGTGGCGATCGTCTGGCGGATGAGCGGGCACGGGATCCCGGACCATGCGACGAGAGACCGGCTGGTCGCCTCTGGGCTGATCTCCTCCGACCTGCAGGCCCCGAGCTTGATCGAAGTCAGCTGGCGACTCGGCAGGAAACTGAGGATGCTCGAACCTCACCAGCTGCAGACCGCCCCCCCCCAAAGCCTCGAGAAGACGATCCGCGATCTCGTCTCGATCCCGCTTACGGACACCGAACGAACGGCGATGGCCTACAGCAAGAAAAAGGCAGCGGTCTACATGCGCCGCCCAGCTGGAGTCGCCACCCAGGAGATCGACCGGGTGCTCAACCAGGCGGAGTTCGCGGCGATCCGCGCCGTGGAGGCCAAAGCGATCGAGCATCGGTGGGGAGTGCGTAAGTTCGCCTCAGAGCTTGCTGACGGGCTCGAGGGGCACCCCACGCTGATCAACGACCTGGAACGGGTAGCGAGGACCGAACTCGTCAACGCCCAGTGTGCGGGCGCACACGCGGCGCTCAAGGAGCAGATGGCGCAGGCGGGCATCGAGGACCCGAAGGTCTACAAGATGGTGAGCCCGTTCGCCTGTCGGGAGTGCAAGCGGATCTGGGGTCTGCCGTCTGCGCCGATCCCCTACCTGCTCTCCGATATCGAGAAGAGAGACCTGGGGGGTGGAAACTTTCGGCTTCCCAAGTCACAATGGGGACCGTGCATCGGGACGATTCACCCGAACTGCACCGAAGGCCCTCTCCAGCATTACGATGAACGCCTGATCTCTGATATCAACGAGATCGCCGAACAGCTTGCACAGACCTACGACCGGAGATGACCATGGCCGATCCATCTGCCTCCTTTCGCGTGATCGTCGAGCAGAGCGCCGACACGGGCGACTCGCCCGAGACCTCCTACGATGAGACCTTCGGGCTTGACGGGTTCAAGGAAGACCTGAGCAAGAGGATCTTGCTGGAGGCGACGGGCGCGGACGTGCCGCTGGCGTTCACCAGCGCCATCGCGATCCTGATCTACTCGCTCGACAACCCGTTCAGCCTCCGGTTGGCCGCGGGCGAAGCGCTCCTCGGCAACCTCATGGCCTTCCTCGTGGTCTGCGACGATGAACTCGACGCGGCGCACGTCACCTCTGTCCTGCTGACCGGCAACGGCTCCAACCAGTCCCAGATCCGGGCGCTGGTGATCGAGAAGCCGTAAGCCCTGAACCCTCTCACCGACTCCGACCCCAAACCCCCCAGGAGGCCCCATGGCCCAGTCTGCCCTCACCACCAAGATCCTGAACTGGCTCGATGATGTGTCCGGTTCCAGCGGCAACCCCTTCTCCACCTACGCGCGTCAGGTGCTGCTCGGCACCCGCCTGAACGAACTCGCCACCCACCTGGGCGGCGGCTCCAGCGTTCACGACGCCGACGAGATCGACTACGAGCGCCTGGACGCCAGCAAGAAGAACATCGCCGCTGGCTCCGACGACGTGGGGGCCGCGCTGGACGACCTGGACGACGCCACCGGCAAGCTGACCACCCTGACCACCACGATCAAGACCTCGATCGTCAACGCGATCAACGAGTTGGTGTCGAGCATCAGCTCGGTCAAGACCACCGTCAGGGCGTCGTTCGCCGAGATGCTGATGGACCAGACCTCTCCGCCCACGGCAGCGGCGGGGCGGGGCCAGGTGGACGGCAGCGGCAACGAACTCCTGGTCGAGGTGCAGGCGGTACCCGACCTGACGGTCCAGATCGCTGTCGGTGGCAACGCGATCAACCATCAGGGTCGCCGCAACGTGGTCCCCCTGGTGGTCTCGCTGGGTGGCTTCACCATCCCCGCAGGTGGTGGTGAGGAGCGCCGGGACATCGTGGTCGTGGACGCCACCGGCACCGTCGTTCGTCGAGTAGGTGCCGAGGGTGCCCCGACGCAGGCCGACGCCGTTCTGCAGGCCGGAGATGTTCCCCTGGCACGCATCCTGCTCACGCAGGGCGTAGACACCGAGATCCAGGCTGTCAACATCACGGACCTCCGCTCCCGCCTGGGTGCCGATGCCTCTCAGGTCGCCTACGACGCCAGCGGTGACGAGACCTCCGGGCCGGACCTGCAGACCAGCACCAGCGAGATCGCCTTGGCCGGCTTGGTGCTCATCAAGAAAGTCATCACCGACACGGAACTCGTCGACGCCGCTGTGCGCCAGGAGTTCAACTTCGACGACGACATCCCGGCGAAGGCTGTCGTGCTCTCTGCGTGGTTCGACCTGGCCGAGGTGTTCAACGGTGGTGGTGCTTCTGCGGCTACCGTCGAGGTGGGAGATGGCACAGACGCGGATGGCTACGTCGATGGTGAGGATGTGTTCACTGGCGGGACTCTCGGACAGCGGAGCACCCCCGTAGCCGCGGACCCCGCGCTGCTGGACGGCAACGGTTTCGACATCGCGGACGGCGCGCGGACCCCGACCGTCGCCATCACCTCGGACGTGAACGTCAGCACGCTCACCCAGGGCGAACTCACGGCGTACATCCTCTACTGTGCGACTCCTCTCGGCGCGTCGATTTCGTAGCCCTCCCCTGGAGGGTCGGGAATGACGACCGAGAGCGCACGCACTGAACGGGCTGGGAGCTTCACCGCTTCCAGCCCGTGGTTCGCGAGGTAGGGCATGAGGCTCCTGGTTTTCAGCAAGGGCACCAAGATCAAGAACCGTCCCGGGCTGCGCCTGGACCCAGGCAAGCATCGCTGGGTGAGGGACGGTGAGCCCGAGAAGAAGCCAGGACGGGCGTGGGTCGATCGGCTTGCACATCACCCAGAGCAGACTGCCGATCACCACAAGGGAGAAGGAGAGAGGTACAAGCCAGAGCGCGCCACTCTTCACCAGAAGATCGTGGACGAGTTCACCGCGCATGTCCCGAGCGTGTCAGAGAGCCAGAAGCCTACGGCGATCGTGATGATGGGCGGACCTGCGGCGGGGAAGACGACCGCGGCGCGGAAGCTCGGGATCGACTTCCAGAAGTTCGTGGTGGTCAACCCGGACGACGTGAAGGACCACCTGCCGGAGTACCGAGAGGCCATCGCCGGCAGCGCGAGAAACGCGGCGGCCATGACTCACCAGGAGTCGAGCGAGGTAGCCGGCCAGGTGTACGGATACGCGCTGCGGAACCGCAAGAACGTCGTGATCGACGGCACCGGGAAGAACGCGGACAAGTACCTCGGCAAGCTCTGGCAGTTGAAGGAACTCGACTACCATGTCCGCCTCATCATGGCGGACGTGGACAAGGGCGAAGCCTACAGGCGGATGGTCGGCAGGGCGGACAAGACCGGGCGCTACGTTCCGGATCACATCTTCGACGCGGCTCACGACAAGATCCCCGGGAACTTCCACACGATCGCCAGCAAGGCAGACGAAGCCACGCTCATCAACAACAGCGGCGCGGAGCCGGCTGTCGTGTGGAGCAAGAACAGCGAAGGCAGGGAGAAGGTACACCATGAAGGGCACTACGAAGCGTTCCGAGCGAGAGAAGGAAAGTGGCGCACCCCCGCACAAGGGGCAGTACGAGGACGACCACCTGGATCACCTGGCGAAGGTGGCTCAGGAGGTGATCGACGCCAGGAAGGCCGCCAAGAAGTCCTGAGCAAGGCAGCGCTCGACGGCAGCGCTGGAGTTGCCCAGTCTCCCCCGGTACCAGGCCAGGCCCCCCCCAAGTCGATCGCAGGCCAACAGCGCGGTGGGAAGGTGCTGAAGCCCTCCAAGAAGAACCCCCGGGTGATGAGGTGGCAGGGTCTCAACGAGGACCCATCGATCCCCCACCATGTCAGCTACGAGCACCCCGAGACCGGAGAGAAGCACACGGGAAGCGTTCGGTCAGCTGGCCACGCTGGGATCACTGTCGAGAATCACAAGACGGGCGAGCACCACAAGGTCGAGCACGGGAAGTACGAGCCAAGGGAGAAGGAGCCCGAGCGGGACTACCGCAAGGAGATCCCAGGGCTCACGGTCTACCCGCCTAAGGGGTCCACCCACGTCGTCGTCGGAGGCCCCAAGGACAACTTCGCGCTGAAGTGGAAGAGCAAGGGGCGCGACCAGTACGCCTACACTCTCGAGCAGAAGGCGCAGAGGGCGGCGGCGAAGTTCAAGAAGATCGTGAAGTTCGGCAAGCGTCTGCCGAAGTTCAAGAAGGCGGTGGCGGAGGACATCCGGACGGGCGGAACCTCCAAGGAGGCGGTGCTCTCTGCGATGGCGCAGATCGTGAACGCCACGCTGATCCGGGCTGGCGGAAGCAGCAAGGAGTCGCACGGGGTCTCCACTCTGCAGAAGCGCCACGTCACGATCACGGGCAACACGGTCCGGTTCGACTACCTCGGCAAGGACATGGTGCCGCAGACCAAGGTGATCACGGACAAGCACATCGCGGATCTTGTCACGCACCTCATGGACCAGAAGACCCCCAAGGATCTGCTGTTCGCCCACGAGAAGGGCGGGCGGATGGTTCCGATCACGGCAAGCCAGCTGCGGTCGTACATCTCGCAGCACAGCGGTGGGGGCTCAACCAAGGACTTCAGGACGTTCCACGCCACCCGCCTGTTCGCGGAGCGGGCGAACGAGCTTGGGCCGCCACCGAACGCGGCAGCTGCCGATGCGATGATCAAGGAGGCCGCGCTGGTGCCAGCGGAGGCCCTCGGTCACAAGAAGAAGAAGATCCGAGAGTTCTTCGCGCAGGCCCCCACAGGGAAGCGCAGGACGAAGCAGGTGGAGAAGTACGGCGGCAAGCTGTTCCCGGGTGGACGGGTAGGCTTCCACACAGCCAGGGACCGCAGGGAGTACCTCAAGGCTGTGGAGGGCACCACGATGATCCCCAAGGACCAACACCCCGAGGTGGAGGCCGAGTGGACACCCGAGGTAATGACGAGCCTGAACAACTACATTGACCCCACCGTGGTCGAGGCGTACCGTCAGGGGCTCACGCTCTCCTATGGTGGTAAGGTGACGATGAAGAAGGCGGAGCACGCGGATCGAGCCGACGAACAGTTCACGGAGTTCCTCGAGAAGGTCGGGGAGTTCGACCCATACGGGAGAAAGCGCGATGAGCAAGCCCAGACTGGTTGACGGTTTCGGTGTCCCCCAGGTGATCGTAGTCCGCAGGATGCGGAAGGCAGCCGGAGGCCCGTTCATGGGACCACGCGGGGGGAAGTGGGCCGACGCCGCGCACACCATCCCGTGGAAGGACCCAGCAAAGAAGGACGGTCGGGTGAAGCCCAAGAGCAGGTTCGCCGAGTCCGTGGCTGATCGTGTTCGGCCCATGCTTGCAAAGCGCGGTCTGTCCTCGAGCGTCAACTGGTCTA
>CALDOK010000300.1 GCA_937912125.1 uncultured Pseudomonadota bacterium | reverse complement strand
CAGCCGGGGTTGAGTCGGGATCATTGATCTTAGAGAGTGTGCCCAATAGCGGCATTGCGGCAGCCCGCCGCCACTGCGTGCCGATGATGGTCAAGCGGTCCTCATTCCGCACGTGAGCCATCGACAAGCAAGGGGGCCGTCCCCACCGGCATCTCCACCACTGTTTACGGCGCCGCGCTCCCGGCACGTCATGGCCGCGGCATGCCGTCCGAGCGGCAGTTCTCGCCGTCCGCAAGCACGCGTTGCGGACGCCCTTGGACGAACTCTGCCGCTCCACCCACGCCAGCGGCATCTCGCGGCACGACGCGACCGCCAGCCGCCACCCCGGCGGCGGATCTTGCCGCTATCGGCCGGCCATCGCCCCGAACATAGCCAGCCCCGCGGTCGCAGCCACCGAGCGGCCGATGTCTACATGAGGCTCACGCCCCGGCACCCTGTGGACCGCTGCTCTTGCTCGAGCCTGCATCCTGGATAGCGCCCTCGTCCTGGGCTCCAGACCGTCACGGCGGATGCAATGCCCGAGGGCATCCAGGTGCCCGTGACATGACAGCACCCTGGCCTCGGGGCGCTTCAGGATCAGGCCGCGTTCCCGATCCAGCCACACTGCCACCGCGGCGCGCCAGTGTCGGAGCTCGGCGCGGGTATCCCCGAACAGGAACATGTCATCGACATAGCGCAAGTAGCCCGGAACCTTCAGCTCCCGCTTCACGATGTGGTCAAGGGCTTCGAGATAGGTGTGCGCTGCGAAGACCTGGCTGGTGCAGGCCCCTATGGGGAGCCCCCGACCTGGCGGGGGCCATTGATCCGTCAAGCCTGCGAAGGTGCGCAGTTCGGGATCCGAGTACAGCGCCGAACCGCTGTCGAGGACCCTGTCCACCACCTCCATGAAGGCGTCATCGCGCACTCGCCTGGTGATGAGTCCGCGAAGGATCGTGCGATCGATGCTCGGGAAGTAGGCCCGGATGTCCAGGTGCAGTACAAAGCGATGGCGACGCATCAGCTCGAGGAGCCGCAGCACAGCCCGGTGGGTGCCGAAGCCAGGGCGACAGGCGAAGGCCTCTGGCCGCAGCCCGCGGTAGAGCATGGGTTCGAGAGAAGCCACCATGGCCGAGTGGACCACACGATCCTCGATGGGTGCTCGAGCGATGGCGCGAGGCTTGGGATCCCGCACTCGCACGATCTCGAAACCGGCTGGCCACCAACGGCCTGTGGCGAGCCGAGCGGACAGATCGACTACCACCTCCTCGCGGCGGAACAGCAGCCAGGCCACGTCGCGACGGCGGCGCTTGCCAGCGACCGTCGCGCTGATGGCGCGATCGAGCAGTTCGGGGTCACAGAGCTTCTGGTGGAGCCCGCGTACTGTCCACATGTAGAACACTCCAGGTCTATAGGGTGACCGCCCGGGCGTTCTGCCAGGAGAACCTGGCCTACCAGGACGAGCGGTCGGGGTTCGGGAGCTACGCTCCCGACGGGGACGGGCCTGCTCGGGGTCCAAAGACCGCGGGTTGGGGGACCAGGCGACACGGAAGCCCAGGTTGTGGTTCCGGTTCCTCGGGTGGTTCCTGTTCCGGTAGGCAGAACGGCACCCGCCGGCGGAGTTCCAGTACGTGCCACCACGGATCACGCGCCTGGAGGGGGGCCCGTCCCCTGGTGAAGCGAGTCTGGTACCAGGCGAGCGCAGCGCTTGCGCCAGCCACCGATCATCCTCCCGATGCCCAGAAGACGACCCGCCGCCTGGCGGTTCCACCCCGGCGAGATCAACCCGCCATCCAGGGCGAGCCGGAGCAGGACGCGGGTGCGCACCACGGCCTCGTCAGCGACGCGCAGGTGCTCTGACCTGCGCAAGGGAAAGGTGAGAGCCAAAGAGACCGCGACGAGCAGATCCTGGGAGGCACGGCACAGGCCGTCGGCCAGCGCTGCAGCCGCTGTGGGCCGCCAGCGTTCCACGCGCTCATGGACCATGCTCGCCAGGTCGTGGGCCTCGATGTAGAGCGGTGCGTCTCGCCAGCTCATCCACGCCTCCTGCCCCGCAGCGCGGAGATCCAGCGTGCCCAGCCCGCCACCCGGGGCCCGAGCTCTGTGTCCAATACAAGAAGCCATTGCTGGACAGCAGCGTGCGCCGACTCTCCGATGAGCAGATGCGCCGACGCGCGTCCCAGTGAGCGCCTGGCGCGCTCAACGGCCTCGAGCTTGTGCTCCCGTTCGTACAGTTGAACGGATTCGCCCAGACACAACAGCGCCTCCTCCAGGCAGCGCGCCGCCCCCAAAGCACCCCCTGGAGTCGGCTGCACTGCACGCATCGCTCCAAGCAGATCGGCTCCGATTCGAAAGGCGTCGAGGTCAGCCAGAGTCCTCCTCCGGTCCCCAGGGGTGCTCGCGGCCCGCCCAGGCAAGGCTTCATCGAGACAGGCACGAACCTCGTCAGCGCGGGCCTGCACTGCCCGCCGCTGGGGTTCCGTGAGCGGCAAATCCTGCTGGCGAATGAACCAGCTCCTGCCGCGCTTGACCGCAGGCAGTTCCCCTCGAGCGGCCTGCGCCCGGACGGTGCGAGGGCTCCGGCCGAGCAGGGTCGCGGCCTCGCGGACTGACAGCTCCATGTTCACCTCCAAGTGCCGCCCTACGCCCCCTTGCGGCAGAGTATTGCCGCTGAAGTCCACGCACCGGCAGAATGGCGGCCGCTTCGTGCCGCCGCGGCCGCACCTGGACTCGAATGCGGCAGACTTGGGACGCATCTTGCCGCAGAACACGCCAGGCGAGGGCAGAACTTGCCATTGGTTCGGCATCGAACGGCAGCACGGGGACGCGGTTCTCGACTACGCAGGAGCGCAGCCCAACCACCATCGCGCACTCATACGGGCAATATCGACGATCGATAGGAACGGATCAAGACGAGAACCCCAGCCCACAGCTCGGCACGATCCGCCACACACCACCGCCGTGGCCGCAGTTCGGCACACTCTCTAAGATCAAGGATCCCGACTCAACCCCGGCTGGGGGACCAGGCGACACGGAAGCCCAGGCTGCGGACCCGGACCCCCGGGAGGCTCCTGCTCCGGACGGCAGAACGGCACCCGCCGGCGGAGAGCCAGTACGAGCCACCACGGATCACGCGCCCGGGACCGCTGCTCGGACCCACAGGATCCTCGACCGCACCCTCCGCGTAGGACCGCACCCACCGACACGCTGTCCACTCCCAGACGTTGCCGTGCATGTCGTGCAAGCCCCAGGGGTTGGGCTTCTTCCCGGCCACCGGGTGGACCTCATGTTCTGAGTTCTCGCTGAACCAGGCGTGCTGCCCCAGCTCTTCCTCCGGGCAGGACCACGGCGCCTGGGTCCCAGCCCGGCAGGCGTACTCCCACTCCCCCTCGAGGGGAAGCCGGCCCCCCACCCAGGCCGCGAACAGCCGCGCGGTGAGCCAGTCCACCTCAGTGGCGGAGTGTCCGTCGCCACCCCGACCCCGGTGCTCTGCATCAAAGGCCCGGTACTGGGCGTTGGTCACCGGGGTCGTCCCCAGGCGGAATGGCTGCGTGATGTGCACGCGGTGGCGAGGGTGCTCGCGCTGCCCACCCTCCCCCTCGGGGCTGCCCATCAGGAACTCCCCAGCGGGGATCGCGACGTAGGGAAGCGAGGGCCGCGGGCGCTCCCACAGGCCACAGGCCCCAAAGAAGCGCTCCGGATCCGCCGGAACCCCGAGCCCCTCGATCGCGTACCAGAGCAGGCCCAGCTCGCGGGGGCTCCGGCCGGTGGTCACGCGGCTCCACAGCGCCTGCGCAGGCTCGTCGCCACGCCGCCCCAGCGCCGCGAGCACGGCGTCGAGATCGTCATTGTCCCAAGCGGAAAAACCGTGCCTTCCCTCGATGCCGACCAGCAACTCGAGCTGCGCCCATGGCTCGAGCCCCCGCAGCTCTCGGCACAGCCGTGCGGCCAGCCAGCCCAGCGATGGCGGGAGGCCACGCACCAGGGCGGCGCCGCTGTCGGCTCCCAGCCTGGTGTACAGGGGCTCACCGACAGCTGGAGGCAGCAGGCCCGCAGCGAGGCCTCGCGAGAGGGGGCTGGCGCCGTGCTGGGCCTCTGCGAGCAGCTGGCGCTCGCCGTCCGGTCCAAACACGCGCAAGCCCGTGGCCATCGCGGCCAGTTCGTCCTGGCCAAAGCGCAGGTCGTCATCCCCCCGGTCCAACAAGCGGGCCAAGAGCCCGACCCGCTCGATGGGGCCAAAGCCATCGAGGGTTGGGAGCGCCCGGCTGGCGAGCTCGGGTGCGGCCTCCTCGAGGGTGCTCAGGAGGTCGCGTGCCTCATGTTCAGGCACCAGCCCACATAGCATGGCCACCACCTCGCCCCAGCGGGTGGCGAAACGATCCCGCGCCTCTCGGACATCAGGGACCGGACGTCCGGCGCTGGTGGCAGGCATCCCGGCGGTGACGAGCTCCATCCGCGCGGCCACCGACCTGCGAACCAGCACCTGCGCGGCGAGGAACTCTCGGAACGACCGGTGCAGAAAGCGCCACGGCGCCCGGCGGCCGTCCCGGCTTCCCAGCAGGCCGGCGTTGGTGTCGATGTCTGCCAAGAAGGTGTCGTTGCTGCCCCAGGTCTCTTTGAGATCGAAGTTCAGGCCAGGATCTTCACGCCGTACAGCGCTCAAGGCCTCCGACAGCTCGGCCGGGGTCCAGGCCTCGCCCCCCGCGGCCTGCAGGTGCAGGGCCAGCGCCTGCAGCAGCCGCCGCGCGGGCTCCACGTCCTTGACCTTCGCACGCCGCCGCCCCCAGCCGCGCTCGAGGAACAGGGTCACCGCGCGCTCGTACAGCTCGAGCCGGTGGCTCGGTGGGGCGCCCCCCTGCGACCAAGCCTCCTCGGCCACGATGGCCAGCAGGGTGAGCAGCAGGGGATTGCGGGCCAACAGCGCGAGCTGGGGCTGGCAGAGCAGCTCGTCGGCCACCCGCTCCGCCAGCTGAGGCTCCAACATGCTCGCCAGCAGCGCGCGCTGCCGGGGCTGGTCGAGGTAGCGCACCGCCACCCGGCAGAAGCCCTGGGGCAGTGGCCGCTCGTGGTGGGCGGCCACAGGCCGGGTGAGCACCACCAGCTCCACCCCGGGCAGCTCGTCGGCCCAGCGGCCGATGCGCCGCCAGCAGTCCTCGAGCCGCCCGCTCGGCACCTCGTCCAGCCCGTCCAGCAGCAGCCAGACACGACCGCGGATCAGGCTGGCCTCGAACAACTCGGCCTCGAGGGCCCCCGCCCCCTGCAGGCCCTGGTCCACGGCCAGGGTGCGGCCGGCCCAGGTGAACGGATGCTCGTCCCGCTCAGCCAGAGACGCCAGCGGCACGAACAGGGGCACGGGAGCCTCGTCGCCTTCCCCCGCCAGCTCCCAGGCCAGGTGACGAGCCAGGGTGGTCTTGCCTGCCCCGGGCTCGGCCACCACCAACCAGCGGCCCGCGTGTTCGTCTGCTCGGGTGGACGACAGGTGCAGCTCGATGAGCCTGCGCAGGGGCAGGGCCTGGCCGGGCCCACGCAGCAGCGCACGCGCACCGAGGCAGCCCTCGGGGCCTGCATCGCCCGCCTCGAGGCAGGCGTGCTCATCGCTCCGCTCGAGTTCGATCTCCACCGGGATGCGCTGCAGCAGGCGATGCCCCAGCTCGCGCACGAAGGGCAGCAGCTCGGCGTGCTCGGACCGGACGTCGCCCCGCCAGGCAGCGATGGGATCGGCGCTGGCGGGCGCAATGCCACCGGAGCCGGCCCGAACCCGCGTGGCCTGCTCCCATGCATGGACCTGCTCGAGAAAGGCCTGGATGCTTCCGAACGGCTCTCGGCACGGCAGATGGTCCACGTCCCTGGCCTGGGCGTGGCGCAGCAGCACCACAGGCACCCCCGAGGCCCTCAGATACCCCGCTGCGATCGCGAGCTGGGCGGTCTCGTCCGCGTCCCGCTCCTGGTCCTCGCTGGGTTCGGGCACCACCCACAGCGCCCTCCCAGCCCCAGCCAGGTGCTCCGGGAGCGCCGCCAGCGAGACGTCATGCAGGTCCAGGTGCTCGAGCGTCGGCCCACGCTTCCGACAGTTGCGGACCAACGGCTCGCCCTGTCCCCTACCGGGGCACAGCAGCAGGCTGCGGTCGCCCTTGGTGCACGGGCCGGGAGCCTCAGCCCAGCGGTCCAGCGCCTCCGCCGCCGCCAGCAAAGACGCGCGCCCGACCCCGTTCCCCTGGGCGAGCTGCCCGCGCAGCGGACCGGAACGGATCCAGGCTGGGGGCTCGCCAGCCCCACCGGACCGCACTAGGGCCAGCCGTCGCGCCGGGCGCCCATCCACGCGGTGGCCCCACGCATAGCCGATCTCCCAGCCCACATAGGCGTTGGGACGGTCCACGATGGCCAACACGGCATCGGCGTTGTTGATGTGGCTCACCAGTTGCTCACGCAGCTCACCAACATGGGGGTCATCCTGGCGATAGCCCACGGCCGAGAAGGTGACCCCCTCCGGCGGATCCAGGTCCACCAGGTCCTCGAGGGTCGTGCCCACCCGCAGGGAGCTGTCCCAGGCGATGAAGATGAATGGGGAAGCTTGCGCCATACGCCCCGCTCGCGCGACGGTGTTCTATGTGGCCGTAGCATGGTGGGGCGAGGGCGGGTATTGCAAGAGCCGGAGGATGTCCGAGCGCGACACCCAGGGCTCGGGCAAAGGAGGACCAGGACCATGCCACGCAAGATCTTTCTGTCATACGCGAGAGAGGACCAGGAACAGGTGGTTCCCTTCGCGCGCGCATTGCGCTCCAGCTTCGACGTCATCCTCCACCTCGATCTGGAGATGGAACCCGGTGAGGCTTGGCATCCGACCCTCGAGCGTTGGGTGGGCGAGTCCGATCTGGTCCTCGTCTGGCTCACCGAGTCGGCCCTGGCGTCCCCCTACGTGAACGCCGAGATCGGGGCGGCGGCAGCGCTGTCCACCCCGGTGGTCCCCCTCTGCGTCGATGGGTACTCGCTCGAGGGGGCCCCTGCGCACATGACCTCGGGCCAGGGCATCCCTCTGGCCGCCGGCACGACCGCCGAAGAGCGGGCGAACTCCGTCGCCACCCGGCTCGATCTCCCGGCAATTGTCGAGGAGACCGAGCTCGGTGCCGCGCTCTCCGCCGTGCTCGGGTTCATCGAAGATCGTGAACGCGAGAACCCCGAGCTGGCCGTCACCAGGAGAGGGGCCTACCGGGTCTGGCGCAGATGGCGAGAGCGACGCTTCGAGGTGGCGGTCATCGCGCTGGTGAAGGCCGGCAAGTCCACCGCCATCAACGCGTGGATCGGAGACGAGTTCCTCCCCGTGTCCAATGTCCCAGAGACTGCGCGAGTGGTCCGGATCGTCCACGATCCCAGCCAGCACCAGGGCCTGCTGAGAGACGGAGAGGTCGAAAAATGGGGCGCCTCCGCCATCCGCGAACACCTGAA
>CALDOK010000299.1 GCA_937912125.1 uncultured Pseudomonadota bacterium | reverse complement strand
GGTACTCCGTGTGCCGCTGTGGTCCGCGAACATCTGGGGCGGGGACTGTGGGAGGGGGCGTGTGAAGCTCGCCGTCCAGCGCAGCGATGAATGCAGCGGGATGCTCGGGACGATCCATTGGGCTGGGTAGGAGACACCGTTCCAGCAGGGCCTGCACGCCGGACGGGAGATCGACGCCGAAGAGAAAGCGGGCCATGCTCGCCAGGGCGTAGAGATCGCTGCTGTCGAACACGTCGTAGTCGGCGGGATCCTGCAGCTCCGGAGGCAGGAACTGGAGGTGGGGGTGTGGCTTGTGGCCATAGACCGTGGCCTGGGCACCTTCGATGTAGGCCAGCTCGAAGCCCGTGAGGCGGGCTCGGCCGTTGGGAGTGAGCAGGACAGCCTCGGGACACAGGGCCCGGTGGAACACCCCGTGTTGGCGTGCGGCCTCCAGGGCCTCGGCCACGTCGCGCAGTATGGTGAGCCTGCCCTTGATTGGCAGGCGGGCCAGGGAGCCCCGGACGAAGGCGGTGAGGAGAGTTCCCGATTCGCTCCAGTCCGTGACCTCGAAGAACTCCCCGTCCTGTTCGCCGAAATCGCGCAGTGTGGCAATACGGGGATGCTCGCCGATGCGGGACAGGGCTACAGCGGCGCGCCTCAGCCGGACTAGCTCGGCCTCGCGTTGCTCGTCGGTGTAGCGGTAGGCAGAGAGAAACCATGATCGGATACGGACCGGGCGCCCATCGTCGAGCAGCGCGTGTTTGCCTTTCCAGATGGCCCGCGCGTCGTCGCGTTCCTGCAGCTCTACGGCCAGGTAGCTGCCGTAGCGCCTACCCGCCGCACGGCGGGCCACCATGGGGCCGGTGATGGCATCGACCAGGGAGTCGTGCACGTCGCCATAGCTGGAGGGTGCGCTTCGGGACGAGAGCTGCGCTGAGTCCAGCAGGAAGGGCACCAACTCGGAAGGGCGCAGGCAGCGCCTGGCATCGGTGCCGTAGACCTCGAACTGCGTGGCGTCGCTGCCGCTGACTAGGCAGGCCTGCACGTAGGGTGCTCGACGGTCGCCCACTGGAACTCGCTTGATGCGAGAGGCCAGTATGCGGGCCTTCTGATCTGCCAGGGGCAGGGGGTTGCGTCGGATCTGCCCCCCGGAGAGCTGCCAGTCGGCCTGGCCCAGCTGTCGGACGGTGCCACGCCAGCCCTTGACTTCAACCACGTACACAGCATGGGGCGCGACCACGATGGCGTCGTACTCATAGGCGTGGCCGGTGCGCGGATCGGGCAGGCTGGCGTTGGGGATGACTGACCATCCCCCAGGAAGCTCGTCCAGGAGTCGCGTGATGGTCTCGCGTTCACTCGGATTGATGGGCTCCCCGCCCAGGTCCACGAGCCTGGCCATGGTCTACCTCCTCGTGGTGGCGTCCGAGCCTTCACCCTTCAGGTGGAGAGTGGCCGTGTAGCTGGCACCCTGGTAGCGCGGCAGCAGGCGCAGCAGGGCCAGCAGCTCTTGTCGGGAGTAGGCCCCGCGCATTACCATCTCGAGATCTGCCGATGCCTCGAGCGCAGTGCCAGCCCGCTCGGGTAGCCGACCGACAAGGTGCTCCTGGATCTTGGGGGACGCAACGGCCTGCAGCCGCAATTCGATCTTTCGCACGCGCGCATCGGCGGTCATGTGCTTGCCGGACATCACGAGCCGCTCCACCTCGGCTACGAGCGAAAGCGGATTGGGGTGGATGCTGGTCTCGATGATCCCCTCGGCCCTGGGTGTAGGGCGAGGCACGCCTACGTCGCATCGCTGGGAGAGTGCGAAGGTGACCTCTCCGGTGGGGACGTGGTAGGCCAGGAAGACGTAGTAGTGGTACCACTCGCCTGGCTGAAGGCGCTCTGCGTCCAGGAAGCAGTCTTCGGCTCCCTGGTAGCGGTTGGCCTCGTGGGTCATGCCGGTGTCGATGGGGTAGGCGCGTCCGATCTCCCACTGTCTGGCGCTGGTATAGCGCTGGACGAGGGTGGCGAAATGGCCTCCCTGGGGGGGCAGTGGGGGCAGGCTCCAGCTGATCAGCACGCCACGTCGGCCGCTGTCGTACTGCGCGGAGACCCGCGGGTGGACGATGGGAGCTTCGGGCTCGGGATCGGGGTCGGGCGCTGTGGTGGCCGGGTCGGTGAAGGTGCAGTGTAGCAGCTTCTCGTCCAACAGTAGGGCGGCCCTGGCTGCGGGAACCATCGCCCCATCGGGGGTCACGAGGGTGTAGATCCCTTGTTGCGCCAGCTCGCGGATAGCTGACGGCACCCATCCGGAATCGAGGGGGACCGGGAGCCCCGGTGTGCGCTCGAACCAGGACACCAGCTCGCTCACGGCGCGGGTTCGAAACTCGCGCCAGCTATCGCTGATGCGCTGCACGATCTCCGGCTTGCCCGTCAGATCTCGGCGCCACAACTCCAGCAGGGCCTGGGCGGTTGGGGTGTCCAGACGGCAGAGGTCGTACCAGGAGTCGTCCACCTCCGATCCGGTTGCTCCCGCCCGATGCCAGGCCACGGTCTGCCCGTAGAGTTCACCCACGGACTTGCGTAGGCGCCCAGTCTCATTCGAATGGACCTGGCGGTAGACTAGCGCGGCTTCTTCTGCGGGGCGGCCCTCGAGGAGCAATCGACACGCTTCGATCCGCTGGGCGCGTACGAGTAGGTCTTCGTCGGAGAGCAGGGAGTAGGCTCGCTTGCTGGTGGCTGTGCGTGCTTGTGGCTCGATGATCAGCACGAGGTTGCGGTTCTCTTCCAGGTTCTGGAGCCGCAGGCGTTCCTTGGGGGACAGGGAGACCAGCGAGAGCACGATGCGGACCCTTTGGGATCTGTGCTCGCGGAGTGCCTTCTCTACCTCCACCCAGCCGGCCTGATGGAACAGGACCGTGCTCTGCCCGTCGCCCCAGATGTGCTCGATGGCCCCGCGGACATGCTCTCGGGCGGCCTCGCGCGTGACGAGCTGCGAGCCAGCCATGGCCGTGATGCGCGCATGGGGGTTCTCGACGGCCAGGAAGACGAAGCGTTCATCGCGCTCGTGGAGGTTGAAGGCCCGCTGCTTGAGCTGCGCGAGAGCATCGCGGATACGAAGGGGGTTCTCGTCGGGGTCCAGCGTGGCGATGAGCAGTTCGTCCAGCGTGGCACCGGGGTGGGTTGGGTCGGCGATGGAGTAGAAGACCAGGGTGCTGAACAGCTCGTCACGGTGGTGTAGATCCGCGGGCACGGCTTCGAGGTTGTCACCCAGGGCGCGCCGCACCACCTCGCCGGTGGTGTCGAGGTTCGCCAGGGCCTGGTGCACCTTGTCGTCGCGGAAGGGAAGATCCTGGCTGCTCACCAATGGGCGGCGGTCGTGGGTGGCGCGCACCACCTGGGCCAGGAAGCGCAGGGTGCCGCGTGTTGCCTGGAAGCCGCCCAGGTTGGGGATCTTCTTGGTGAGGATGTCCAGGAACTCTGGCGTGAACGGCCAGCAGGACACCATGCGTTCACGCAGGCCGTCGATGCCTCGTAGCTCCGCCTTGCGATAGGCCGTTAGGTAGGCATCGGCCACGGTGGCGGCGGCCTCGTGAGCGGCGTCGGAATTGCGGTCCTTGAACAGCCGGAAGAGCACAACCCGCCTACGGTCGGCGGAGGAACGGAAGGACATCTCGAGTGGACGCACCCTGCGGATGGTCTCGGCCGGCTCCACCCGTCCTGCCTTCCAGGCGGGGTAGAGGCC
>CALDOK010000298.1 GCA_937912125.1 uncultured Pseudomonadota bacterium | reverse complement strand
ATGCCGCCTGAGTTGCCGGCCCAGGCCCTGCGCGCGAGCCCATTGCCCACGTCCCAGCCCAGCATCTCCTTGGCCCTGCGGCCGGCGTCCTCGCTACCATCCAGCACCAGGCCGAAGCCGCCGTTGATCACCTCGCCCCAGCCCACGCCGCCGCCGTTGTGCAGGGACACCCAGGTGGCGCCGCGGAAAGCGTCGCCCACGAAGTTGTGTACGGCCATGTCGGCGCAGAAGCTGGAGCCGTCGCGGATGTTGGCGGTCTCGCGGTATGGGGAGTCGGTGCCGCTGACGTCGTGGTGGTCGCGACCCAGCACCACGGGGCCGCCCACGGTGCCCCGGGCGATGGCCTCGTTGAAGGCGACCGCGATGTCCATGCGGCCCTGGCGGTCGGCGTAGAGGATGCGGGCCTGGGAGCCCACGACCATGTCGTTGTCCTCGGCGGCGTGGATCCAGCGGAGGTTGTCCAGCACCTGCTGGCGGATCTCGGGGTCGGCGACCTCGGCCTGGCGCTCGAGCACCGAGGCCGCGATGACGTCGGTGATGGTGAGGTCGTCGGGGTCGCCCGAGGCGCACACCCAGCGGAAGGGGCCGAAGCCGTAGTCGAAGCACATGGGACCCATGATGTCCTCGACGTACGAAGGCCAGGTGAAGCTGCCGTCGGGCTTGGTGATACCCACGGCGCCCGCACGGCTGGCCTCGAGCAGGAACGCGTTGCCGTAGTCCCAGAAGTGCATGCCCCGGTCGCTTAGGGACTTGACCGCGGCCACGTGGCGCCGGAGCGAGGCCTGGACCTGCTCCCGGAAGCCAGCGGGGTCGGCGGTCATCATGGCGTTGCTCTGCTCGAGGGAGAGCCCCGCCGGGTAGTAGCCGCCCAGGTAGGGGTTGTGCAGGGAGGTCTGGTCGGAGCCCAGATCCACCGGCAGCCCCGCCCTGGCCATGGCCTCCCACAAGTCCACGATATTGCCCAGGTAGCCGATGGACACGGCTTCTTTGGCGCCGACCGCGCGGTCGATTCGCGTCAGCAGCTTGTCCATGTCGGTCTCGTACTCGTCCAGCCAGCCCTGCTCGTGGCGCTTGAGCAGCGCGGCCGGGTTGACCTCGGCGATCACACCCACGGCCCCGGCGATGACGGACGCCTTGGCCTGGGCCCCCGACATGCCGCCCAGCCCGCTGGTGACGTACAGCTTGCCCCCCAGGTCCTGGTCGCCCTCGAGCCCCAGGTAGCGTCGCCCGGCGTTGAGCAGGGTGATGGTGGTGCCGTGCACGATGCCCTGGGGGCCGATGTACATGAAGCTGCCGGCGGTCATCTGACCGTAGGAGCTGACCCCCAGGGCCGCCAGCTTGTCGTAGTCGGCCCGGCTCGAGTAGTTGGGGATGACCATGCCATTGGTGAGCACCACCCGCGGCGCGTCGGGGTGGGAGGGGAAGAGCCCCAGGGGATGGCCCGAGTACAGCACCAGGGTCTGGCGGTCGGTCATCTGGCTCAGGTACTTCATGGTGAGCAGGTACTGGGCCCAGTTCTGGAACACGGTGCCGTTGCCGCCGTAGGTGATCAGCTCGTGGGGGTGCTGGGCCACCGCCGGGTCCAGGTTGTTCTGGATCATCAGCATGATGCTGGCCGCCTGGGGGCAGCGGGCCGGGTACTCGTGCACCGGACGCGCCTTCATCTCGTAGGTCGGCCGGAAACGGCGCATGTAGATGCGGCCGTCGGTGGCCAGCTCCCGGGCGAGCTCGGGGGCGAGCTCGGCGTGCAGGTGGGCTGGGAAGTAGCGCAGAGCGTTGCGCACGGCGGTGAGCTTCTCGGCGTCGCTGAGCACGTCGGGGCGGCGGGGGGCATGGCTGACGCCGGGCTCGTCAGGCGGCATGGCGGGCAGGGTAGCGGGGATGCCGGCGGCGAGCTGTTCGGCGAAGCTGGACATGGGGACCTCGAGGCGCACTGCGGGAGCCGGGAACCTAGCCCGCTGGGGAAGCCGGGGTCCAGCCGCTACACTGGCGGTCCGGGAGCACCATGACCCTCTCCATCTCCAAAGCCGCATCGGACCTCCACCGCGAGGCCTTCGTGGCCGACCTGCACTGCGACCTGCTGCTCACCACCCGCTTGCTGGGCTGGCGCTGGGGCAAGCGTCACCGGCGCAACCCGTTCCCCGGGGCGCCCCTGATGGGTCAGGTGGACCTGCCGCGGCTGGCCGAGGGCGGCGTGGACTGCCTGTGCCTGGGCGTGGTCACCCCTCCGCTGCCCCTGATCGGCGGCCCCGCCTCGGCCCAGTGGGCCATGGATCGCCTGCACCGCGAGGCCACGCTGGCCCCTCACCGCATCGCGATCACCCGCAGCGCCCACCAAGCCCGCCAAGCCAAGGCCGAGGGCAAGCTGGTGTGCATGGCGGGGCTCGAGGGCACCCACTGCCTGCGGGGGGATCTGTCCCCCCTCGAGGGCTGGGTGCAGCAGGGCATGCTCTATCTGGGCCTGGTGCACTTCAACGGCGCAGGGGCCGGCCACGCCCAGCGCCCCGGGAGGGCCGACACCACCCACGGGCTCACCCCCTGGGGGCTGGATCTGGTCCGCGAGGCCGGGCGGGTGGGGCTGCTGGTGGACGTGGCGCACCTGAACGCCCCCGGGCTGCAGCAGGTCTGCCGGGAGAGCGCCCTGCCCGTGCTGTGCAGCCACACCTGCATGCGCGGGGTGCACCCAAGCTGGCGCGGCATCGATGACGCCGAGGCCCTGGCTGTGGCCCGCACCGGAGGTCTGGTGGGCATCATCTTCGCGACCCACTACATCGGGGGAGGGCTGGACGCAGTGGTGGCCCAGCTCTCCCACCTGCGTAGGGTCGTCGGCGCCGAGCACTGCGCCATCGGCACGGACTGGGAGGGCTGGGTGGCCTTCCCCCCCGGCCTGGACAGCGCCGAGGGTCTGCCGCGGCTCACGGAGGCGCTGCTGCGGGCCGGCTGGCCTGAGCAGGACGTGGTCGCGGCCCTGGGGGGCAACCTGCTGCGGGTGATGGAGGCCCTGGGCGGGTGAGCGGGCCCCCCTGACGGGCGCCACCGCCCTTCGATCCGATATACTCGCCGGGTCCGGGCGTTCGTCCGGGCTCGGAGGAGCGCATGGCGGGTCCAGCCCAGTGGTTTGCGGAAGGCGGCGGCACCATGATGGTCGTGCTGCTGCTCGACGTGGTGGGCTTGTTCGGGCTGCTGCTGGCTTGGTTGGTGGCCCTGGTGGCCCGCCTGCGGGGCCGCACGGGCTTCATGGTCAAGGCCGTGCCGGCGCTGGTGATGATCGGCGGCTTCCTGCCGGTCATCGTGGGCGCCGTGGGCTACCTCGAGGGCCGCAGCGCCGCCATCCAGGCTGCCAGCCACGCCACGCCGGCCATGCGCGAACAGCTGCTGGCCCATGGGCTCGAGGTGGCCTTGATCCCCCTGCGCTTCGGCGGGATCAGCACGGTGGTGCTGGGCAGCCTGGCGGTGCTGGCGCTGATGATCGCGCCGTGGGGCGCTCGGCGCTGAGACAGCCCGCCCCCCACATGGGGGGGCGAAGCGTCTCCAGACGATCTCGACGGCAGCGGGTGGTCGGCCCCTCGTGTCCTCGAGGCAGGGTTGTGGTTTGTTCGTCCCGGGTACGCACGCCACGCCCGGTGTGCCATTCCCCAAGTCCCGTACGAATACGGTTCGAGTAGAGCGCTGCGTGCTACCCCAGGACGGGACCGGCCTCCTGCTGCAGGTTGTCGAAGATCGCCTTTCACCCATGTTGTGATCGGCGTTCGACAATCCGATCACGCGGGTACGTTTTTTTTCCGGGCGCTGCGATAGAAAGGCTCCCCAGCGAAACCCACCCTTCGTGCAGGAGGTCCCGTGTCCGCTCCCAAGCTCTCCGCCCACTTCGCGTCCCGCAAGCCCTCGGCCATCCGCATGGCCCAGATCGAGTTCATGAAGCGCACCGACGGCGTGGCCAGCGTCAACGCAGCCATCGGCAACGTCAGCCTGCCCATGCACCCGGCCATGCAGGCCCGCATGCGCGCCCTGGGCGATGCCGACAGTCCCTTCGCGGACGGTGTGGTCAAGTACAGCGCCACGGTGGGGATCCCCGAGTGCCAGCAGGCCTTCCTCAACATCATCGCCTCGAGCGGCTTCGACACCGACGGGCTGATGGTTCAGGTCACCGACGGCGGCTCTGCGGCCATGGAGCTGGTCATCGTGGGCATCTGCGGCCCCGCGGGCAGCGACGAGCGCCCCCTGATGCTCATCGACGCGGCCTACACCAACTACCTGGCCATGGCCGCCCGCACGGGCCGGGCCACCGTCAGCGTGCGGCGCACCCTGGGGGCCGACGGTCGGTTCAGCCTGCCGGATCTGGCCGAGATCGAGGCCACCATCCAGCAGCATCGCCCCGGCGGGCTGGTGGTGATCCCCTACGACAACCCCACGGGGCACTACTACGACCACGACACCCTGGTCACCCTGGCTCGGCTGTGCGTGAAGTACGACCTGTGGATGATCAGCGACGAGGCCTACCGCGAGCTGTTCTACACCGGCCAGCGCACCTCCAGCGTCTGGGCCATCACCGAGGCCGAGGTCCCGGGCATCACGGGTCGCCGCATCAGCATCGAGACCGCCAGCAAGGTCTGGAGCGCCTGCGGCCTGCGCACCGGAGCCCTGGTGAGCGACGATCCCGAGTTTCACGCCAAGGCCGTGGCCGAGAACACCGCCAACCTGTGCCCCAACATCATCGGGCAGTGGATCTTCGCGTCGCTGGCCCACGAGTCCCACGACGATCTGCAGGCCTGGTACCAGCAGCAGCGTGACTACTACGCCGACATGCTCACTTCGGTCTCCCAGGGGCTGCGGGATCGGGTGCCAGGCGTCATCGTCTCCAGCCCCGACGCCAGCATCTACTCGGTCATCGAGGTGCGGGACTGCGTGAAGCCTGGCTTCGACGCCATGGACTTCGTGATGTACTGCGCCCGCCAGGGATACGTGGAGATCGACGGCGAGCGGCTCACCCTGCTGGTCAGCCCCATGGCCGGCTTCTACCGGCCGGTACCGGGCGTCCCCAACCCCGGGCACACCCAGATGCGCATCGCCTATGTCGAGACCCCTGCGCGCATGAAGCTGCTGCCGCGGCTGTTCGCCGAGCTGCTGGCCCAGTACGAAGACAAGCGCGCCTAGCGGGTCGGTTACGCAGGGCGTCCCCCCCGCGAGGCTCGCCGTGACTCCACTGCGCCAGCGCCTGCGCCCCTTGCTGCTCGGGCTCGCGGTCTTGGCTGTGGACGCGGCCGTGCTGCTGCCCGCCCTGGCGTGGAGTCGCTCGGTGATCCCGGGCTGGAAGAAGGGCCCGCTGATCGATCCGGCGGCGCCCTACTCGCCCGAGAACGCCATCGTGCTGGCGGCGGTGGCCGCCTGCATCGCGCTGGATGTCTACGCCCTGGGGCTGTTCTTCGGTCAGCGGCGGCTCGGACGGCGTGCCTGGCTGCCCGTGGTGGTCCTGGCGCTGGCCCTGGTCGCCGCCGAGGGCTCCCTGCGGGCCTGGCTGGCCGTGGACATGGTCACCTACTTCCGTCCCCACCCCACCCTGCACTGGCAGGTGCGGCCCCACCTGCACGACTTCCAGGAGGGCGGGGACACGGGCAAGATCACCACCAACGGCGACGGCATGCGCGAGGTGGATGTGCCCCGCCGCAAGGGCGCCGACGAGCTGCGGGTGTTGGTGCTGGGCGACTCGTCCAACTTCGGCCACGGGGTGGACGGCGACGAGGTGTGGTCCTCGGTGCTCGAGGAGCTGCTGGCCCCTCGCCTGGTGGGCCGGGAGCTGCAGGTGCTCAACGGCGCCTGCCCAGGCTGGACCACCTACCAGGCCCTGGTCTTTCTGGACGAGATCGGCCTGGCCTATCAGCCCGATGTGGTGATCGCGGGCTTCAACAACGATCCCGGCCCCGACTACCTGGGGGACGCCGAGCGGCTGACCCCCGAGCCCCTGCGCACCATCAACGGGGTGCTGTGGCGCTCCGAGCTCTACCTGCTCGCCCGCGAGGCCGTGCTGGCCTCGGTCCGGCGCCTGCGGCCGGTGGCCTACCAGCACTACCAGGCGCGGGAGGCCGGCCGGTCCCCTACCTACGGCAAGCTGGCCGAGCAGGAGGCCGAGGCCCTGGTGCCCCGGGTGTCCCAGGACGCCTTCGTGGCCAACCTGCGCGCCCTGCACGCGCTGGGCGCCCAGCGGGGCTACCGCTTCGTGTGGGTGGACATGCCCATCAACCGCAGCGAGCCCGATCTGGTGGAGCGCTACGTCAACCCCGACTACCGCCAGGCCGCCCAGGCCCTGGCCGAGGAGCTGGGCTTCCCCGTGGTCCAGGCCGACGCCGCCTTCCAGCAGCGTCCCCCGGGTCGGCTGCACCTGCCCAGGCACGTCTTCCACCCCGATCCCCGTGGCCACCGGCTGCTGGCTGAGCTGGCGGCCCACACGCTGGCGGCCGAGGGCGTGATCGAGGGGCTCGAGCCCATGAAGCCCCCGCCGGCGCCCCCTCCGCGCGAGCAGCTTGCGCCGGGTCGCCTGCGCCTGGGCTGCTCGTCGCTCACGCCGGTGCATGCCCATGTGGCCGTAGTGCTGCGGGAGCACCCGGAGCTGCTGGAGCAGGCTGGGCTGGCCCTCGAGCTCGAGCTGTTCGACTCGGGCAAGGCCCAGGGCCAGGCCGTGGCCGAGGGGCGGCTGCAGGCCTTCTTCACCTGTGGGGTCCCGGCGGTGCACATGCTGGCGGGCGGTCCCGGCGCTCGGGCGGTCACCTCGCCGGGTGAGCTCGGGCGCATCGCCGTGGTGGCGCGTCGCCAGGCCGCCGCGACCCTCACCGATCTGGCCGGGGCCCGGGTGGGGCTGGTGGAGGGCTCCACCCCCGCCATGGACTGGGCCTCGTGGGGGCTGGGGCTCGGGGCCACGGTGGTGGACCTGAAGACCGAAGAGCTGGAGCCCGCCCTGCGTGAGGGCCGCATCGACGCGGCGGTCAGCTGGGACCCCTGGGTGGAGCAGTGGCTGCAGGCTGCCCCCGACGAGCTGGTGGTGGTGGCCGAGCGGCCCTTCTGGTCGCTGCTGGCCCTGGACTCCGGCTGGGCCGGGGCGGAACCCGAGCAGGCCTCGGCGCTGCTGGCGCTGATCGAGCGGGCCCTCGAGCTCGCGGCCGCAGATCGCGCGCACTACGACCAGGCCGTGGCGGAGCTGAGTGGCTGGCCCGTGGCCGTGGTCCGCGCGGTGGCCGACCGCAACCACATCCTGGCGGGCCAGGCCGGGGCGGGCTTGGAGCGGGGCCCGCAGGCTGTGGAGGAGCTCATGCGCGCGGCTCGCTTCGCCCACGGCCCCCAGGCCGACGGCGCCACGCTCTGGGCCCCGGAGCCTCGGGTCAGCCCCGGTTCGGGTGACCGTATTCCCGCACCACCGGAGGCCGGAGCGCCTGGTAGGAGCTCGGGATCCGCGTCTCGTCGTTGAACGAGAAGCGCAGGTGGAGCAGGTCGTCCTCGCGGGCCAGGACGCCCAGGGCCCAGTAGGCGCCGTGCTCGTCCGGGGGATCGGAGGCGACGAAGATCACCATGGCGCTGGAATCCTCGCGCCACTGGTCCGGCAGAGCCGCGGCCGCCGCCCGGCGCACCAGCAGGGAGGGATCGTCCCGGGAGACCTGGGCGGGGTAGGCCCCTGCCCACGCCGCCCGGACTCGCTCGTCGGGATCGGCGCCCAGGCCCTGGATCAGAGGGTGCGGCCCCAGGGACGCCAGGGCCTCGACCGCGCGCAGGCGCTGCTCGGCGTCGGGATGCTGGAGCAGGGGCTCGAGGGGGGCGCGAGGGAAGTCCCCGATGCGGCGCAGGGACTCCAGGGTGGTGACCACAACGTCGGGGTCGGGATCGTCCAGCAGGGGAAGCAGCAGCGCGGCGCTGCCCGGCGCCGCCCCCAGGGCCTGGGCCGCGGCCTTGCGCACCTCGGGATCCGCGTCGTCGACCGCCGCGGCCAGCAGGGTCACGGCGTCGTCGCGGCCGGGAACGAACTTGCAGGCGTCCTTGCGCGTGGTGGGATCGGCGCTGTTCAGCAGAGCCTCGAGCGCCGCGCGGTCGGCCGGGGGCTTGGGCGGGTCGTAGCGGGGGGCGTCCACGGCCCGCCCCATGTGCTGGAGCGCGAAGGCTGCCTCGCCGGCGACCAGCCGCGCCGGGTCTCGGAGGGCGGCCTCGAGGGCGGGCGCCGCTTTGGCGTCCTTGGCACCCCTCAGGGCGTGGACCGCGGTGCTGCGCATGAAGCTGTTGGGGTCGTCCAGGGCGCCGATCAAGGCGTCGGTGGCCTGGGGGTCGCGCTGGCGGCCCAGGCTGCTGGCGGCCTCGCGGCGCACGTCCACGTCGGGGTCTTCGAGCATGACGGCCAGGGTGGCGGTCTGGCCCGGGAGCCAGCCGAGGCCGAAGGCCGCCTTCCAGCGCTGGTACGCGTCCGGGGACTGCTGGGCCACCCGGGTCAGGGCTCGCTCCAGCTCTGCGCTGCGATCCCCTCGCTGGGCCAGGCGGGCCAGGCCGTGGGCGGCCACCACGCGGACCACGCTGGAGGGGTCCCAGCAGAGCTCGGCCAGGAGAGGCACAGACTGCAGGTGGTCCGCCGCCCGTGCCCGCACCAGGGGCTCTGGGTCGTGGGCCATGGTGGCGAGCACGGTCTGGTCGGTGGTGCCCCCCGCCAGCGCCAGGCGCACGGCCGGCTCGGGGTCGTCCACCAGGCTGGAGTCCAGGTCCCAGGCGGTGGCGGCGGCCCTGGCCCGCGGGTCGGGCTGCCCCACGGCGGAGCTGCGGATCAGGTGCTGGGTGAGCCCAGGCGCCTGGACGGGGAGCGATCCAGGGGGGGAGTAGGTCAGGGCGAAGTGCTCGGCCACGGCGAAGGCGGCCACGAGCCCCGCCACGGCGGGGGCCTGCGCGGCCACTGCCGGATCCGCCCACAGCGCGGTGCTGGCGCCGGAATCCAGCACATCGACCCCCAGCCAGGGGAGCTGCTGAGCGATGTTCGAGGCCCACGCAGGGTCCCCGGGCGCCAGCACGGCCACGATGGCGCCGCCGGCATGCTTGGCCTTGTCCCGAGGGCCTGAGGGGGCCGCCTGTCCAGGCTCGAGCCAGAGCAGGGCCAGCTCGCCCCGTGCAGGGCTGGGGAGCGCTCCGTCCCACGCACCCGTGGGTAGGCCCAGGGCGGTGGCCATGGCGGTGGCGCCCTGGCTGCGGGGGGTGGGCAGCAGGACCCGGGCCGTCCATGGGCCGCTCCACGGCTCACGCTGGGTCGGCGCACCCTTCGCGGCGTACATGCCGGGGTCGCCGAGCAGATCGCCCTTGACCTGTGCCCTCGGCGGGGCGGCCGGGTGATCCTGGGGAGTGTCGGGCGGGGGATCGGAGCCAGGGATCGGCGTTCCACAGGCCAGCGAGAGGAGGGGCAGCAGGCGCAGCATGAGCTGGCCCTGGCGCAATCAGTAGCCCTGCCCGAAGATCAGGAAGGCCGCGCCGGAGTTGCCGCCGGTGGGGTCGCCCTGGTCGTCGCCGTAGGCGCCCACCAGCAGGTCGTCCATGCCGTCGCCGTCCACGTCACCCGGACCGGCCACGGCCGTGCCTGCGTAGTCGGAGGCGGCGTTGCCCAGCAGCGCGAGCTCGGCGTCGGCCAGGTTGAACACGCCCGTGCCCGCGGTGAGCACCAGGTAGGCCGCGCCCGCGTCGCTGCCGGCGCTGGTCTCGCAGCTGGCGCCGATGACGACGTCGTCGTAGCCGTTGTTGTCCATGTCTCCGGCGCTGGCCACGGAGGAGCCCACGCAGGCGGGGGAGCCGGGGGCCTCGAAGACCAGGTCGGCGGTGGTGAGGGCGGTGCTGCTGACCGGACCGTAGATCAGGTAGGCGGCGCCCGCCTCGCTGCCGATGGTGGACTCGCCCGGCGCGCCCACCAGCACATCGTCGTAGCCGTCGGCGTCCACGTCGCCCGCGCCGGCCACGGACCAGCCCGCATGCTCGTCCCAGGTCTGGCCTTCGAGGGTGGCGTCGGCGGTAGAGATGGACGCCGTGCCGCCGCTGAGGATCATGCCCGAGCCCAGCAGCACGTAGGCGGCGCCGGTGTCGGTGTCGACGCCGTCGTCGTAGGGGGCGCCCACGATGATGTCGCCCAGACCGTCGCCGTCGGTGTCGCCCGCGCTGGCCACGGACCAGCCCGCCTTGTCTCCCGAAGAGGCGCCCGTGAGGGTGAGGTCGGCGCTGGAGAGGGAGCCGGCCGAGACGGGCCCCAGCAGCAGGTAGGCGGCGCCCGCGGAGGTCCCGGCGCTGTCTTCGGACACGGCGCCGACCAGGATGTCGTCGTAGCCGTCGCCGTCGACGTCGCCAGCGGAGCCCACGGCCCAGCCGGCGTAGTCGCCTCGGTTGACGCCCGTGAGCTCGATGCCGGCGGCGGCCAAGGAGGCCTCGGCCGCGACCGGACCCATCACCAGGTAGGCGGAGCCGGCCGAGGAGCCCGCGCCGTCGGTGCCGCGTGCGCCCACCAGGAAGTCGTCGTAGCCGTCGCCGTTCACATCGCCCGCGCCCGCCAGGGCCTCGCCGGCGTAGTCCTGCGCGGCCACGCCCCACAGGGGGATGCCCACGGTGCCCAGGGACTGGGTGCCCGAGGGGGTGGCGGTGACCAGGTAGGCCACGCCGGCGTCGCTGTCGGCGCCGTCCTGGTAGGCCGAGCCCACCAGCAGATCGGGCAGGCCGTCGCCATCGACGTCGCCGGTGCCGGCCACGGCGTAGCCGGCCTCGTCGCCACCGCTGGTGCCCAGCAGCGCGGCGTCGGCGTCGGAGAGGGCCATGGAGGGGCCCAGGCCGCAGGCCGTCAGCGCGTCCTCTGCGGTGGAGCCGCAGTCGTTGATCTCCCCGTCGCCGCAGATCTCGACGGCGCCCAGGTAGACGGTGCGGTTGGCGTCGTCGCAGTCGGTGCCGTCCACCACGTAGCCGGTGGGCTGGGAGCAGGCGGCCTGGGTGAGGGCGGTGTCGCCGTAGCCATCGGCGTCGGCGTCGGCGTAGTAGGTGGAGGCGTCCAGGGCGTCGGCGCCGTCGGCGCTGCCCTCGCAGTCGTTGTCGATGCCGTCGCAGACCTCGGTGGCCGCGGGGTTGACCGCGCTGTCCGTGTCGTCGCACTCGCCGCCCAGGGCTGCGTAGCCGCTGGGGGCGTAGCACTGCACCAGGGTGCTGCTGTCCAGGCCGTAGCCGTCGGCGTCGGCGTCGAGGTACCAGGTGGGGGCGTCCACGGCGCTGTCTTCGTCGGTGTCGCCGTCGCAGTCGTTGTCGATGCCGTCGCAGACCTCGTCCAGATCCGGGGCGGCGGCGCTGTCCGTGTCGTCGCAGTCGCTGCCCAGGGCCACGTGGCCGACGGGCTGGGAGCAGGAGGGCACGGAGACGGTGGCGTCGCCAAAGCCGTCGCTGTCGGAGTCGAGGTACCAGGTGGGGGCGTCCACTGCGCTGTCTTCGTCGGTGTCGCCGTCGCAGTCGTTGTCGATGCCGTCGCACAGCTCGTCGGCGCCGGGGTTGATGGCCGCGTCGCTGTCGTCGCACTCGCCGCTGTCGGGGCCGAAGCCCGAGGGCTCGTCGCACTGGATCATGGTGGACTTGGGGGTGCCGTAGCCGTCGCCGTCGTCGTCCCTGTACCAGGTGGGGGCGTCCACGGCGTCGTCTTCGTCGATGGTGGCGTCGCAGTCGTTGTCCAGCCCGTCGCAGATCTCGTCGTGACCGGGGTTGGACGCGGGCTCGCCGTCATCGCAGTCGAAGGCGACCCCGTCGCTGTCATCGGCGACGTAGCCGGAGGGGGCGTCGCAGGCGATGGCGGTGACGGCGGCCTGCCCGTAGCCGTCTGCGTCTTCGTCCAGGTACCAGGTGGGGGCGTCGGTGGCGTCGTCCTCGTCCACCACCTCGTCGCAGTCGTTGTCGATGCCGTCGCAGATCTCGTCGTGGTTGGGGTTGGCCTCGAAGGCCTCGTCGTTGCAGTCGGTGTTGTCTTCGACGTAGCCGGCGGGCTGGCTGCAGGAGGCCTGAGTGGAGCCCGGGTCGCCGTAGGAGTCGTCGTCGCTGTCCCGGTACCAGGTGAGCGCGTCGGCGGCGCCCTCGTCGGTGGCGCCGTTGCAGTTGTTGTCCTTGCCGTCGCAGTACTCGGTGGCGCCCGGGTAGATGCTGGCGTCGGCGTCGCTGCAGTCACCCTCGTCCAGGGAGAAACCGTCGCCGTCGTTGTCGATGCGCGGGATCTCGGGGGGAGCGGTGTCGTCGGTCTTGGGCTCTTCGAAGCAGCCGATGAACAGAATGGGCAGCAGGGCGATGACAGGGCGCATGGGACCTCCGGGCCCAGCATCCTATCGCGGAACGAGGGCGCTCGAGCGCAGGGTGTCGTGAACCACGGCCGCCATCAGCCCGTAGCCTCGATCCGTACAGTGGGCGTCGTCCGCGATGAACAGATCGCTGCGCTGCACACCGGTGGCGAGCTGCTCCTGGAAGCGGGTGTGGTTGTCGGCGTAAGGCACCCCGCGCTCGACACTCAGTGCCGCGAACAGGGTGTTGGTGTTGTTGTGGTAGGGGTAGTTGGCCAGCACGACCTGGGCGCCTGAGGCCTGGGCCGCGTCGATCATGGCTTCGAGGTCGGACCGGGCCCAGGCCAGCAGGTCTGGCTCCTGATGGTCGTTCTCCATCATCTCGAGCAGGTCCGTGGCTGGGCAGCTGCGCCCCGCCAGGCCCTTCAGGAAGATCCTCAGATCGTCGGGGCGCTGGGACATCTCGGCCATGGTCCCCATGGAGGGGAAGCAGCGGGTGTCGTCAGGGTCGGCCTGGGCGCAGCGCATGAAGGCGTCGAAGGCCTGGGATGCCTGGCTGCAGCGCCCGTGGACCATCCCCTGGCCCCAGTGGTTTCCCGCGAAGCTTGGGTCCGCCTCGACCCCCCGGTAGAACCAATGCTCAGCCGCCAGCAGACTCGGGTGGCCCTGGGCATGCTGGGGCAGGCCCTCGAGCCAGAGCTCCCCGAGGCCGAAGGGGCAGGCGGGGTTGGAGGGCTCGAGCTGTACGCAGCGCTCGTAGGCCTGCACCGCGGCCGGCTTGTCGCGCTTGCCCACCAGGGCCATGGCCTGGCCCCAGTACAGGCTGGCGTCGTCGGGGTGCTCGCGGGCGGCCGCCTCGAAGACGGCCAGGGCTTCCTCGAAGCGGCCCACCCGCAGCAGCGCGCCCCCTTCCTCGAAGGCTGGTGAGGGCTCGCGCCCCGAGCGTCGCAGCCAGTGTTCGTAGGCCCTCAGGCTCCCGGAGGCGCCGTCGAGGATGACGTCCTGGCCGCCTACGGCCGGGGCCAAGCCCGTGCGACCGAAGGAGCGGAGCAGGCGGTAGCTGCGCAGGCCATACAGCCAGTCGTCCAGCCTGGCCGCCAGGGAGCCGTTGTGATGCCAGGCGTGGAAGCCGAAGTAGTTTGTGTTGTTGGAGCCACCCGCGAGGATCACCACGATCTCGGGGTCGAAGATGGGCAGGTACTCTTCCAGGAGACCCCGGATCATGGTGGAGTTGGCCCCCGCCATGGACCCGTTGATCACCGCGAAGTCCAGGGACGGATTGGCGTGGTCGAGCAGGCCGTCGAGCTGCTCGGGCCAGGTCATGCCCTCGCTGGCTCCGATGCCCCAGGTCATGGAGTCGCCCACCGCGAGGATCACATGGTCGCCCAGCTGGCTGAGGTCCGCTCCCGCAGGGGTAGGCGCCGGCTTGTCGTAGAAGCTGCCGGCCAGGCGGAGTCCGATCTCGAGCAGCGCCACCAGCACCACCAGCCCGAGCCCGACAGCCCCGAGGCGTTCTCTGGTGGTGCGCGGCCTGGTGGACATGATCGGTCACCTCTCCGCGGTAGCATATGGACGGACAAGCATGTGATCAAGCCGCATCCAACGGGATCCGGGGGGGGCGCGCCCTCTGCTCGGCGAGCGGCTAGACTCTCCCGATGACCCCACCACTGGACCGAACCCTGGATGTGCTCTACCTGCACCCCCTCCCGCTGGGAGGGCGCCAGGTGGCTGGCGGCCCCGCTGCGGCCCAGCCCCGCTACCCCCTGCTGCCCATGGGGGTGGTGGGGCTGTGCAACCTGCTGCAGGCCCGGGGCCATCGGGTTCGAGGGCTGAACCTGGCCGTGGAGTGGACGGTCGAGCCCGGGATCGACCTGGCGGCTCGGCTCGCGGGCGGCTCCCCGAGGCTGGTGCTCATCGACCTGCACTGGCACGAGCACTGCCTGGGGGCGTTGGAGCTGGCCCAGTCCGTGCGGGAGTCCCTGCCAGGGGCCTTCGTGCTGCTGGGAGGGCTGACGGCGTCGGCCTACGCCGTGGAGCTGCTGGCCCTCTGCCCAGCGGTGGACGCGGTGGTGCGCGGCGACGCCGAGGCCGCGCTGCCGGCCCTCGCGCGGGCACTGGAACAAGGCCAGAGCGACCCTCCCGACGGGCTGCCCAACCTGGTCACCCGGCGGGAGCCGGAGCCTGCCCGCTGGGTGGCGGGGCCATCGCACCTGGACGCCCTCGACGTGGTGAGCCTGGGCTTCCTGGATCACGCCGAGGCCTACCAGCGGCTGATCCACAGTCACCCCCGGCGGCCGGGGATCAGGCCTGCGGTGGGCGCGCGCGGTCACTGGCTGCCCAATGGTCGCGGCTGCGCGTGGGACTGTGGCAGCTGTGGCGGCGGGCGCGGGGCCCACCGGGCCGTGACGGGGCGACCAGGCCTGGTCTGGCGCGACCCGGCTCAGGTGGCGGCGGATCTGGCCCAGCTGCGGGATGCCGGCGTGCAGCAGGTTGCCCTGGGGCTCGATCCAGACATGGCGGGCGCGGCCCATCGGGATGCCTGCCTGGGGAGCCTCGGGGGCCTGGGCCTCTACCTGGAGTCCTTCCAGCTGCCCTCGGTGGCCTTGCTGGACGCGGTGGCCCGCGGCTGCGATCCAGACCACAGCGAGCTGGCCATCACGGCGGTCTCCGGGGACCCCGCCCACCGGCGCCGGCACGGCAAGGCCTTCGGCGACGGCGAGCTGCTCGCTTGCCTCGACGTCCTGCGGGCTCGGGGCATGAGTGTGTCCGTGTTCTTCGCGCTGGGCCTGCCCGGTGAGGACGATGCGGCCTTCGAGGCCACCCTGGCCCTGGCGGGGCGCCTGATCGAGCGGGACCGGCTGGGCACGCAGCGGGTCGCGGCCCTTCCCCAGGCCCTGGACCCCGGGGCGCCCATGGCCCTCGAGCCCGCGCGCTGGGGTCTCGAGCCCACCGACGCGGGTGATCTGGCGGCCCGGCTGGCCAGGGCCCGGGGGCTGGCGGACGGCTCGCTGCACCCCCTCGATCCTCGCGCGCTGGGCTACCGTGTGCCAGGCTGCGAGCTGCGCGATCGGGCCGCGCGCTGGAACGAGCTCGCCACCCAGGCCCCCGAGGCCGTGATCCCGGTGCCGGGAGGCTAGGTGTTTCCTGCCGGGAGCGACAGGGTCTGCACCAGGGTGTCGCTGAGATCGCTGATTCGGTAGGGCTTACGGAGAACCGCGTCGAAGCCGTGCTGGCGGAAGTCGGCCAGGGCCCGGTCGCTGACGTAGCCGGATGAAGCCACGATGAGGGCGTCGGGGGACAGCTCTCGTAGGCGTCGGGCGGCCTCGACGCCTCCCATGCCACCCTTGACCGTGAGGTCGAAGATGGCGGCGTCCAGGGGCTGGCCCTGGGCTTGGGCGCGGGCCCAGGCTTGCACCGCAGCGGCTCCATCGGGGGTGGCCAGCACGCGGTAGCCCAGCAGCTCCAGCATCTGGGACAGGACCTCGAGCACGGCGCTCTCGTCGTCCATCACCAGGATGGTGGGGGGCTCGTCGCTCGCGCTGGCCTTGGGTGGCGCCGCGGGGCGCCCGGCGCGGGGTGTCGGTGCATCCAGGGGTGCGAGCCGATCGGCGCGCGGCGGGTCGGGGGCGGGCAGCCACACACGAAACACGCTGCCCTGGCCCGGGTTGCTGGAGGCCTCGATGGCGCCGCCGTGGTCGCGGGCGATGGTGAAGGCCTCGGTGAGCCCGAGCCCGGCGTGACCTTCCCGGGTGGTGAAGAAGGGGTCGAAGATCCTGGCGACGTGTTCCTGGGCGATGCCCGCGCCCTGGTCCGCCACCTCGAGCACCAGGCAGCGCTGGCCGGCGGTGAGTGGCGCTAGCTCGCGCTCCCGGGTGCGCTGGTCGAGGCGCAGGGAGACGGTGCCGCCCCCGGGCATGGCCTGGGCGGCGTTCGTCACCAGCTGCTGGACCAGGCGCGAGAGCTGGTCGGCGTCGGCGGGGATGTCGGAGATCTGCGGCTGCTGGGAGAACTCCAGCCTCACCTGGCTGCCACTGAGCACGAAGCGGGCGGCACGCTCGATGGTCTCGGCGAAGGGTGTCGTGGACTTGCGCGGCGCACCACCGCTCGAGTAGGCGAGCATCTGGTGCGCCAGGCCGGAGGCCCGCTCCAGGGCGCACTGGGCTCGCTCGATCCTGCCGAGCAAGGGGTTGCTGGGCTCGACGTCGTTGCGGGCCAGCTGGAGGTTGCCCGAGATGGCCATGAAGGCGTTGTTGAAGTCGTGTGCGACACCGCCGGCCAGGGTGGCCAGCGACTCGAAGCGCTGCGACTCGAGCAGGCGCGCCTGGGAGGCCAGGTTCTGCCGCCGCTCGTCGTCCAGCCGCGCGATGAACCAGCCCAGGGTGAGCAGCACCAGGCAGAAGGCGCCGATCAGGTTGTAGGTGATCATCCAGGGCAGGGCCTCGGCGGGCGGGGCATGTCCCCCGGGGAGCGCCTGGCCGAAGACCGTGAGGAGCACCAGCAGCAGCAGGTAGAACAGGGAGGTGAGCAGGGAGGCCCGCAGGCTGACCCACACCATGGCGGCCATGGGGCAGATGAAGCTCCAGACCACGAACGCGCCCGAGCCCACGATGCCGTCGCAGAGCCAGGTGATGGCCACGCCGTTGATGAACACGCCGGCGATGTTGGCCCAGACGTCGGGCACGATGTGGCGCTCGGTGTGGTAGACCCAGATCACCGAGGGGGTGAGGAACAGGAGGTAGACGAGCTCGGCGATGGCGCCCGCGCGGTGCCCCAGCCCGAGCAGGAACAGCCCCCACACACCCACGCCCACCATGCCGGCGAGGTGCAGGCGAACGAGCAGCGCCGCGTTGGGGGCCCGCTGAGATGTGGCATGTTCGGCCATGTCCCCTCCCTGACTGCTTGGAACGATATCGTGAAAAACACGCAGAGGGTACGCATATTCGTAGATCGGAATACCGCACTTCCGGTGGGCTGTCTCGCGCCGCGCTCGAGTCAATGGCGGCTATTTCGGCTCCAGCCAGGATTTTTGCAGCCGCAGCAGGCGCAGGTAGTCCAGGTAGATGGCGCTGGCGCTGTAGCCCTCGAGCTGGGCGATGGGGCGGTTGGAGCGCCGCCACAGGCTCCAGTCCTGGGACAGGATCTCCACGCCATAGTGGGCGGGGTTCTTGAAGAACGGGGTGCCCGGGTAGGGGGTGAAGATGCTCAGGTCGATCCACTGGACCATGCGCTGCTCGAAGAGCCCATCGATGAAGCCCCGGGACTCCGCCGCGCGCTCGGGGTTGTCGCCGGGGTGGCCCACGATGAAGAAGCCGTTGACCCCCACCCCTGCGTCGCGGGTCATGGCCAGGGCGCTCAGCATGGTCTCGACCTTCAGGTCCTTGCCCATGGCGTCCAGCACGGCCTGGCTGCCGCTCTCGGCCCCCACGGACATCACCCGGATGCGGTTGCGCACCATGGCCTCGAGGCCCTCGGGCACGATGGTGTCCAGGCGGGTGAGGAAGCCGAAGCTCGGGCGCAGCCAGTCCCGCTGCCCCAGCAGCTCCACCAGGCGGTGGAAGTACGGGGTGCGCATGTCCAGCATGGAGTCGTCCACGCCCCGGAAGGCGTTGTCGTAGACGGTGGCCAGTCGATCGCCCTCGTCGATGATGCGCTCGGGGCTGTGGGCCCGCACCTGGCCCCGCCAGAAGCCCCGCTCGTGGCAGAAACGGCAGCGGTAGGCGCAGCCGCGGCTGGTGATGGCGGCCACCTCCATGCGTCGGCAGAAGTCGTCGGGCAGCAGGCCGAAGTCCACCGGAGGCAAGGCGTCGATGTCGCCCATGGGGCGGTTGGGGTTGCTCAGGATCGAGCCGTCGGGGGTGCGCCAGGTGATGCCGGGCACGCCGCCGAGATCCCGGCCCTGCTCGAGGGCCGCCAGCAGATCCAGGGCCGTCCACTCGCCCTCGCCGCGCACCACCACGTCGATGTGGGGGCTGTCGGCGAGGCAGGCCTGGTCCTGGAAGGTGACGTGGGCGCCGCCGGCCAGGATCGGGGTGCCCGGTGCCAGCTCCCGCACCATCTCGGCGAGCTCGAGGGCCCGGGGGTAGAGGTAGGAGAAGGGGATGGACAGGCCCACGGCGCGGGGACGCAGGACCTGCAGGGCGTCGGCGAGGGCGGCGCGGGAGGCGGCCAGGGCCTGGCTGCGGCCGGCGAAGTCGTTGACCAGGTGGCCCAGGGGCAGCACCTCGGCGGGCAGGCCGTGGGCTCGCAGGAAGCTGGCGATGCTGGTGGCGCCGCGGGGGAAGACCGGGCCGTGGCTGCCGTGGGCCGGGGGCACCACCAGCAGGAAGGGGCGCTCGTCGCTGGGGGTGGCCCAGAGGGGGGGGCGCTCCACCGTGCAGTCCTCGGCCCGGTGGTAGGGGGGCGGCAGGGGCTGGGAGCGATCGTGGATGGGGGCGTAGAGCAGGCCTCCGGGCTCGGTCACCCTGAAGCCATGGGTCTGCTCTAGCTGGTGGACGCGCGTGTGGTAGTCGATGGCCTGGTCCAGCTCGGCCCGGTAGCGATGCAGATCCGACAGGGCGGCCCACTGGCGGGCCTCGTGCTCCGGCATGGAGAGCTGGGCGAACAGCGCTGCGGCGCGCTCGAGATCCGCGCGGGCGGGCTCGGCTCGGTCCAGGGCCAGCAGGGCCAGGCCCCGGTTGGCGTGCAGCTGGGCATGCAGCTGGAGATGGGTGTCGTCGCCCAGCAGCGCGGCGGCCTGCTCGAGGCCGGCGAGGGCCCGGGCCGGGTCGCCCAGCAGGTAGCGCACGGCGGAGAGGTTCAGCAGCAGAGGGCCCAGGGTGGCGGAGGCCAGCAGCGCCAGCTCGGGCAGGGCGGCCTCCCACAGGGAGCGGGCGTGCTCGAGCTCCCCGGTGGAGTAGGCGTGGGCGCCTCGCTCCATGCGCGCCAGGGCCAGGTTGAGGCGCAGGGGCTCTCCCGGCGGCAGGCCCGCTTGGACCCGCAGGGCTGCCGCCGCCTCGTAGCCTTGGATGGCGCTCTCGAGGGCGCCGCCCAGGCGCTGGGCCGAGGCCTGGTTGGCCCGGGCGGTGGCGGCCCCGGCCAGGTCGCCGACGGCCAACGCTTGGGAGCAGGCCAGGGCGAAGGCCTGGTCTGCGGCGGCCCAGTCCTGGGTGGCCAGGGCCTGCTGGCCGATGGATGTGGGGTCGGTGTCGACGGGTGGTTCGGGCTGCATGCTTCCCTCGGCGCGGGCGCCTGCTATGGTAGCCCTATGCTGTCTGCACTGCTCGATCAGGGCCTGCTCGCCTGCCCCGCCTGTCGACGGGTGGAGGCGGGTGTGTTTCACGACGCCCCGCTGGTGTTGGCCTCGCTGGCCCAGGAGCGCGCAGGGCGACCTTGGCAGGGCTTCCTGGCCTGTACGGGCTGCGGATCCCGCTACCCCATCGTCGACGGGGTGCCGGTGATCCTGAAGGACGTGGCGGGCTGGGTCCGCGACCAGGAGCGCAGCCTGATGTGGCGGGAGGACCTGGACTCCGGCTTGGAGGGCTGGCTGCGTGCCGCCTGGACCGAGCACCAAGACCCCAACTGGAAGCGGGAGCTGCTGGCCACCTACGCCCGGGATCTGAACCCGGTCGTGCTGGCCGCCGAGCCCTTCACCCAGACCCTGGTGGAGCGGGCTCGCGAGACCCGGCTGTTCCTGCGGGAGCGGCAGGGCGCGCTGCTGGCCGCGGCCGGGCCTGATCCCCTGGTGGTGGAGCTGGGCGCGGGCGTGGGCGCACAGGCCCTGGCTATGGCCGACCAGGGTGCCCGGGTGGTGGCGGTGGAGCGAGAGTTCGGCCCCCTGCGCCTGCTGTCCCAGCTGCTGGTCGATGGGCGGGTGACCGTGCCCCGCTGGCGCCATGGCGGCAGCGACTTCGAGCCCGCGGCGGTGGAGCTCCCCGGCGGCCTGGACCCGGCGCGGGTGCTGCCCGTGGTGGCCGACGCCCTGGATCCCCCCTTCCGCGGTGGCCGGGCGGCCCTGGTGGCGGCCTACCACCTGCTGGACAATGTCAGCGATCCCCTGCTGCTGCTGCGCCAGGCCCACGGCCTGCTGGCCCCCGGGGGCACCCTTGTGCTGTCCAGTCCCTACGACTGGACCGACCGCTGCACCCCCCTCGCCCTGCGGCTGGGGGCCTCCATCCGAGTGGGCGCCGACGCCGAGCCGGACCCGGCTCAGGCCCTGGTGGACCTGCTGAGCGGGTGCCTGCCCGCGCTGGCGCCCGGGATGAAGATGCAGATCCTGCACGACCGGCGAGAGCTGCCCTGGACGCTGCAGCGCCACAACCGCAGCTGGCATCTGTTCCTGAGCCACTACGTCGAGGCCGCTCGGTCGTTGTGACCCCCCACAGGGGCCGCTATACTCCGAGGGAACGGTCGCTCTGACCCGTCCCTCGAGGTCCGCCATGCCCCAGGCTGCACGCGTCGGTGACATCGCTGTTGGCACCCCCCACTGCCACTCCGTCCATCCCTGGTCGCCGGTGCCCCACCCGGTCTCCGGTCCCATCCAGACGGGCGCTGGCACCGTCTACATCGAGAACATGCAGGCGGCTCGGCTCAACGACATGGGCATCCACGCGGCCTGCTGTGGGCCCAACACCTACATGATCATCTCGGCCTCGGGCACCTGCATCATCGAAGGCAGCGCCGCCGCGCGGGTGGGCGACTCCACCCTGCACTGCGGCACCGCTGCCGGCTCCATCGTCTCGGGCGCCTCCACCACGATGATCAACAGCTAGCCCCCCACTCGGGGCCTCCGTGAACCTCTTCCTGACCCGTGCCTGCGACCAGGGCTGCGCGTTCTGCTACGCCAGGGACTGGCTGGGGTCGGCCCCGGAAGACGAGCTGGGGCTCGAGGCTCTGTGGCCCGCCCTCGAGCACTACGCGGCGCTGGTGCGGCTGGCCGGCCCCCCCGTGCCTGGTGATCCCCTGGCGGCAAGCGCTGGCACCGTGAACCTGCTGGGGGGCGAGCCCACAGCGCACCCCGACTTCGGGGACCTCGTGCGTCGGCTGCGCTCGCTGGGGCTGGGGGTGAACCTGTTTACCAGCGGCGCCAACCCGGAGGTCGTGCGATCCGTGGCCTCGGATCTGTGGTTCGTCACCATCAACGGTCGCTTCGCGCAGCGGGCCCCGAGCCTGGGGGTCGAGCTCGCCCGGGTCTGCGCCCACCTGCCCCTGCGGCCCGGCGACGACGTCGCCGCCCTGCTCGAGGTCGTGGCTGCCGCGGGGCTTCGCAGCGCCGTGCTGGCCTTCGCGGCTCCGGCGGGCGGGGCGGCTGGGCCCTTCTTCACGCCCGACGACGTCCAGGCCATGGCGGCGCTGGCGGCGGCCGCCCAGGCCGCGGCCGACCGCCTGGGGATCACGATCGGCTGGGACTGCGCGCCCCCGCGCTGCGTGCTCCCGGACGGGCCTGGACGCTGCGTGCCCGTGCCGGTGCTCGAGGCCGATGGCATGGTGAGCGTCTGCGGGGGCGCCTATGTGCTCGCGGATCGGCGGCGGCCCCTGCTGGGCTTTGACTCCCTGGACGCTCTGCACGGCTGGGCCCAGGGCATCTACCGGGAGCTGGCGGCCCGCCCCAGCCCCTTCGCGGCCTGCCGGGACTGCCCCGAGCGGGACCAGGGCTGCTACGGCATGTGCCTGGGATTCAGGGAGGCGCCATGAGTGGACCCCTCGGCCAGCTTCGGGTGCTCGAACTCAGCCGGGTGCTCGCGGGCCCCTGGGCCGGGCAGGTGCTGGCGGACTTCGGCGCCGAGGTGATCAAGGTCGAGCAGCCTGGTGCGGGAGACAGCACGCGGTCCTGGGGCCCGCCGTGGGTGCGCGACCCGGACGGCGCGCCGCTGGACGCGGCCTACTTCCACGCCACCAACCGGGGCAAGCGCTCCGTGGTCCTCGACCTCAAGCATCCTCGAGGCCTCGAGCTCGCCCGCGGGCTGGCGGCGCGCAGCGACGTGGTGCTCGAGAACTTCCGGGTGGGCACGGCGGCTCGGCTCGGGCTGGGCTGGGAGGATCTCTCTGCCCTCAACCCTGGCCTGATCTACTGCTCCATCAGCGGCTTCGGGCAGGACGGTCCCCGGGCCCGCGATCCCGCCTACGACATCATGATCCAGGCCATGGGCGGGCTGATGTCCGTGACGGGTCTGCCCGAGGGGGCGCCGGGGGCCGGCCCCATGAAGGTCGGGGTGGCCATCGCCGATCTGATGACGGGCATGTACGCGGTCAGCGCGATCCTGGCGGCGCTGCACTGGCGCGAGCGCACCGGGCAGGGGCAGCACATCGATCTGGCCCTGCTCGACACCCAGGTGGCCTGGCTGGCCAACCAGTCCATGAACTACCTCGTCGGGGGGACGCCTCCGGGGCGCTTTGGCAACGCCAACCCCAACATCGTGCCTTACCAGGCCTTCGCCACCACCGATGGGCACGTCCTGCTGGCGGTGGGCACCGACGGCCAGTTCCGCGCCCTGTGCCTCGAGGCGGGCCTCGAGGCGCTGTCCGACGACCCGCGCTTCGCCACCAACCCCGCGCGGGTGGCCCACCGCGAGGCCCTGATCGAGCTGCTCACGCCGGCCTTCGCGGGCCGCCCTGCCCAGGCATGGCTCGAGGCCCTCGCCAGGGTCGGCGTGCCCTGCGGGCCGGTCAACGACCTGGCGGCGGTGTTCGCCGATCCCCAGGTGGTCCACCGTGGGCTGCGCCTGGATCTGCCTCATCCGCTGGCCGGCACGGTGCCCTCGGTGGCCAATCCGGTGCGCTTCGGGGCCACCCCGGTGGAGCACGGCGCCGCGGGCCCCCCCCTCGGTTGGCACACGGACGAGGTGCTGACCGAGCTGCTGGGGCTGGGTCCGGAGCAGCTCGACGGACTCCGTCACGGTGGGGTGATCGGCGGAGCGCGGCCGTGACCTTCACCGCCCTGGCCCTGATCCTGGCCGCGGGGGGTGTCTGGGCGGTGGGCACGACGGTGCTGGTCGCGAACCGGGGCTGGCAGCAGCGCCAGCGCCAGGCGCTGTGGAAGGCGGCCCCCCGGCTCGAGGGGCGGATCCGCCCGGGCGGTGCACTCAGGGGCAGCGTCCTGGAGATGAAGCCCCCAGGGCTGGGGCCCGCGACCCTGCGGCACGGGTCTGCTCCCGGCGGCGCCGCCGACAAGGTCATGCGGCTCGAGATCGAGCTGGCTCGCGCGCTCCCTCCGGTGCACCTGCTGCCCTTCGGCTCCCTGGTGTGGCGGACCCAGGCCCTGCCTGAGCGCTTGCGCGTCACCGACGATCCCGGCTTCGATGCGCGCTTCGAGATCCGCGGGAGCGCCGCGGCCGCGATCGGTGAACTCCTGGACGCGCCGGTCCGGCGCCTGATCCTCGGCCTAGAGGCCGATACCAATGCAGACCCCATGGAGCTCTCCCTGCGACCGGATTCCACTGGGGATTCCAGCATCTTGAGCATCGGCCGCGCGGGCTGGATCTTCGAGCACGAGGCCCTGGTGGCCTTCGTGGAGCGGGGCTTCGAGCTCGCCCGGGTCCTGCTGGAGCGCTGGGATCGGCCCTGGACAGCCTTGGCCGAGCGCCACGGGCTGCGGCTCGTCAGCGATCCCGAGCGTGGCCTGCGCAGCCTGGAGGGAGCGGTGCAGGGGGTGCCCGTGAGGCTCTCGGAGCGTGTGGGGACCGGTGGCCCATGCACGCGCTTGGAGCTGAAGCTGTCCAGCCTGCCCGGGCTGTTGGCGCGGCGCGCTCCGGAGGTCCTGGACGATGCCTGGCGGCAGGTGCGGACCCCCTTCGGCAACCCGGTCCTGGACATGGTGATGGTGGCCCGCTGCGATGCCCCTGGGTCCCTGGGGGAGCTGTTCGCCGACGATGGCTTGGCGGCCTGCCTGCTCGAGGCGGTCCACGCCCACCCGGGCTCGATCCTGTTCCAGGGAGGCGTCTCCATGGTGACCGATGGGAGCCCGCGGCAGCAGCTGGAGCCCTACTTCGAGGCCGGGCTGCGCTTGGCCCTGGCCCTGCGCGACCGCATGGCCGTGCTGGGCATCGAGCCCTGTGACGCCAGCGAAGATCTGGTGTGATCGAGGGGCGCGCTGGCGTGGCTCGCTCGAACCCCTCGGTATAGAGTCCGCGACCCTGGCGCGTGAGGTTCGAGGTGGCAGACTCCGGCAAGATCGCGGGCGCCGTGGTGCTGGTGGGGGTGCTCGCCGCGGCCACCGCGGGCTGGCTCGCCACCCGTTCTGGCGACCGTCCCATCCCGGCTTCCGCTCCGCCCTCCGTCCAGCAGCCCGTCCAACAGGAGCCTTTGATCGAGGCCACCCGGACCGCCGTGCCCATGATGCCCGCCGATGCGGACCCCGACTCCGTCGCGGGGCGCATCGCCGACCTGCAGGCCAAGCTGCGGGACGAGCAGGCGAACCAGCTGGCCGAGGCCACCCGCCTGGGCCAGGAAATCCAGGCCGAGCGCGACGGTATCGCCGAGCTCGAGGCCACCGTCGCGGGGCTCGAGGACGGCAAGCTGGCCCGGCTCGACGCACGGGAGGGCAAGCAGGAGGATCGTTGCGATCCATCCGAGCCCGACTCCCGCGCATGCAAGCGCCAGGCCGCCCTGCAGGGCAAGCTGCAGGACGCCGAGGCCGGGGTGGCGGGCTTGCGGGCGCAGATCACCGAGGCCGAGGCGGGGGTCGAGGCGCTGCTGGCCCAGCGCACCACCGCGCTGCTGGCGGTGGACGAGATCGAGGATCGGCTGCGCAGCGACCCGGAGCTGGTCCGGCTCTACACCCAGCTGGCCCAGGAGCCATGATGGCCGCAGGACTGCCCAGCGACGAGCCTCGGGTGTGCAAGCCCGGCTTCCACGGGCGGGTGGCCGCGGCCGTGCGCCTGGTGCCCCCGGGCCGGGTCACCACCTACGGTGACGTGGCCGGCGTGCTGGGCTCGCCCAGGGTGGCCCGCCAGGTGGGCTGGGCCCTGGCGGCCTTGCCCGCGGGCAGCGACGTGCCCTGGCACCGGGTGATCAACGCCCAGGGGCGCATCTCCCACCGGGGAGAGCTGGTGCGGGCCAGCGAGCAGCGGCGGCTGCTCGAGGCCGAGGGCGTGCTGTTCTCGGACAGCGGTCGTCTGGATCTCGCCTCTCTACGCTGGGACTGGCCGGAGCTGCCATGAACGATCAGCCCTTCTACGCTGCCTGGGCCGAGCACTACGACGACGTCTTCCCCGTAGGGCCCAAGGCGGGCTTCGTGGCGGGGCGCTTCCCGGCGGCCGCGCGCCTGCTGGATCTCGGCTGCGCCACGGGGGGCCTGGCCTTCGCCCTGGCGGAGCGGGGGTTCGAGGTCTGTGGTGTGGACCTGGACGCCGCCCTGGTCGCTCGGGCGCAGCAGCGCTTGCGGGGCGAGCCGACCCCCGGGCTGAGCTTCTCCCGGGGTGACATGCTCGCTCTTCCATCTCCACCGAGCCCCTTTCACGGGGTTCTCTGCCTGGGGAACACCCTGGTGCACCTGCTCGATCGGCAGCAGCGGATCGCGACCCTGCGGTCCATGGCGGGCCAGGTGGGCGTGGGTGGCGGGCTCCTGGTCCAGATCGTGAACTACGATCGGGTGCTCGAGCAGGCTGTGGAGCAGCTCCCCCTGATCGACAACTCCGCTGTGCGCTTCGAGCGCCGCTACGTGCAGCTCTCGCCCGCGGGCCTGCGCTTCGAGGCGCGGCTGCTGGTCAAGGCCACCGGCCGGGTCCTGTCCGTGGCGCAGCCCCTGTTCCCCCTCACCCGGGGTGCGCTGCACGACGAGCTGCTGCAGGCGGGCTGGGAGCCTCGGGCCTGGTTCGGCGGCTACGGCGGCGCCCCGCTGGGGCCCGAGAGCTTCGGCTGCATGGTCCACGCCACCCGGGCTGGCTGACACACGGCGGGCTCCGTGCTGGACGTCGCTCGCTGGGCGGGGCAAGCTGTCTCGACTTCCTGCCGGAGACTCCTCATGTCCGCACTTCCCAGGTCCATCCTGCTCCTCTCGGCGTTGCTGCTCGTCGCCTGTCCCAAGCCCGACGACACCGCCGCGCCCCCCGAGGCCGACGCTGACACCGACAGCGACGCGGACACCGACGCCGACAGCGACGCCGACGCCGACGCCGACAGCGACGCCGACGCC
>CALDOK010000297.1 GCA_937912125.1 uncultured Pseudomonadota bacterium | reverse complement strand
GGTGTCGGTGTCGGTGTCGGTGTCGGTGTCGGTGTCGGTGTCGGTGTCGGTGTCGCCCTCGGGCGGCGCCGTGTCATCGACGTCCTTGTTGCACTCACAGGCACCGAGGCTGGTGGAAAGCACCAGGAACAGGGCGTAGCGACTCATGTCTCCTCCAGGATGCGCCCGCGGGTCGCGGGAGCCTCAGTCTTGATCGTTGGCGATGGTGATGCTGTACCAGTGGAACGCCGAACCCCCATCGTCACCGTCCGTCGCGGGGTTCTTGATGAGCAGGTACCAGTCGGCGGCGCCCTCGGACTGGATCTCGATATGGGGATCCCGGTCGAAGTTGTCTGTGTCGGCGAACGAAGTGGCCAGGAAGTCCACATCGTCGACGTCGGCACCCACGATCTGGTCGTCGTAGAGCGAGAGCCTCGAAGCCAGCGGGCTGCCGCTGGTGTAGGCCTCGACCTCGAAGTCCCAGGCGATCTTCTCGCCCGCGTCGGGCACCTGGATGTGGAACCAGTCGTAGTCGGACGCGGAGTCGATGGTGCCGAGGATGACGTCGCCGACCGCCACGGTCTGGGCGCCGGAGGGGGTGTCGTTGTCCTCGATCTCGCTCACGGTCCACGCCACCGGCTCCTTGTCCTCCGAGGCCAGCAGCTCCCACTCGTGATCGTCGCCGAACTGGCTGCTGCGCTCGCTGAGGTACAGGTGGTACTGGGAGTCACCCAGTGTGGGGAAGACCAGCCAGGGGTCCTCCCAGTACATGGTTGGGGTGATGACGGTGACCTCGAAGGACTCGCGGGCCACGATGGAGAACGCCACGTCCGCAGCGCTGCCCATGCCTGCCGCCTCGACCTGGACCCGAATCCAGGACGCGTCCTCGGCCGGGAAGACCAGCCACTCGCCGTCGCCCTCTTCGGTGAAGCCGCCGCAGGCCGTGTGCTCGAGGGCCAGCTGGTCGGCCTCGTCGATGGAGTCGTTGGGCTCGGTCTCGGGCACATCGCAGGGAGGAGGCGGGGTGGTGTCCTCGGGCGGGTCCGTGTCGGCGGTGTCTTCGGGCGGATCGGTCTCGCCGATGACCGGATCGTCCGGGTCGATGGGGAAGTCGGGATCCACACAGCCGACGCAGGCCTTGCAGCCCACGAAGCTCGCGGCGATCAGCCAGGGGGTGAAGCGCAGCACGGGTCATCCTCCAGGAACGCCATGCAGGGTAACGCAGGCTTCGGCCACCTGCTCGATCACCGCGAGGGACCACCCACAAGGGTCGTGGCGGCCCTCGTCCCTGCCGAGTATGCTCCACCCGATGGAGAACCCCGGAGGAGACCATGACCCGCAGGCTCGCTCTCACCCTCACCCCGCTCTTGTTCGCCCTGGGCTGCCCCCCCGAGTCCGAGGTGCACGCCCTCCAGCCCGTGCTGGTGGTGGCCCCCGACGCCCTGGACTTCGGCGAGGTGGTGGTCGACTACAGCTCCGAGGAGCGCATCGAGCTCATCAACTCGGGCAAGGCCACCCTCCGGATCGAGTCCATCGCTTGGGTCGGCGGCGGCGTCACCCAGCTCACCAAGGACCTGGACGCAGTGGACATCGAGCGGGACGACCGCGCGGTCCTCTACGTCACCTGCCTGCCCACCACCTACGACGTCTACGCCGACACGATCAAGCTCATCAGCAACGACCCGGACCACCCCGATCTGGACATCCCGGTCACCTGCACCGGCGTGCATGCGCCCACCCCAGACATCAACCTGGACCCCACCTCGCTGGACTTCGGCGCCGTGGAGGTCGGCCAGACCTCCACCGCCTACGTCACCCTCGAGAACACCGGCGACGGTGAGCTGTTCGTGACCTCCACCATGCAGACGGGCTCCGGCGCTTTCTCCTTGATCACCGATCCCGAGGGCGTGACCGTCAGCCCCGACGGCGACCAGTTCATCATCATCGTCACCTACACCCCCACCGTGGCGACCGGAGACTACGGGGTGCTGTCCATCCTCAGCACCGATCCCGACGAGACCACCGTGGACCTGCTGATGTTCGGCAACTGCGAGACGGGCGACTGCGAGTACGAGTATCCGGTGGCCATCATCGAAGGCCCCGAGGAGACCGAGCCCCTCGAGACCTTCACCCTCGACGGTTCCAGCTCCTACGACCCCCGGGGCGAGGAGCTCAGCTTCAACTGGAACCTCACGGACTGGCCCGTCGGATCGGGCGGCCACATCTCGAGCGCGGTGGACGACTTCACCGAGCTGTATGTGGACCTGGCCGGCGAGTACCAGGTGCAGCTGGTGGTGGTCAACGAGGCCGGGGTGGCGTCGGCCCCTGCCAAGCACAATGTCAACGTGCTGCCCTCCGACAGCGTCCACGTCGAGATGTTCTGGGACTCCCCCAACTCGGACCTGGACCTGCACCTGGCGCAAGAGGGCACGCCCATCTTCCTGAAGCCCACCGACTGCAACTACTGCAACGTCAACCCCGACTGGGGGGTCGAGGATGTCGGCTCCGACAACCCCTCCCTCGATCTGGACGACGTCACTGGCTACGGGCCCGAGAACATCAACATCAACGCCCCGGCCGCCGGCAACTACGACATGCACGTCCACTACTTCCGGGACAGCGGCGCGGGGGCGGTGGTGGCCACCGTGCGGGTCTACCTCGAAGGCACAGTGGCCTACGAGGTCAGCGAGGTCATGGAGTACGACGACCGCTGGTTCGTGGGCTCCATCCTCTGGCCCGACGCCGTGGTCGCCGAGAACGAAGGCGAGGCCATCACAAACAGCGGCCAGCGCGGCTGCTACGAGGAGTAGCGGCCCGGTCCGCGGTTCTGCCGGCCCAGGGGTCTCTTCCAGCACGCGCGCCGGCCAGCGTGCGGGCGTGGATCTGGACGATTGCCCAGGGCGCGACAGGGCGGTAAGTACCCGGCGCCTTGGTCGGGACGAATCGAACCCGACCGTCCAACGGAGAATCCATGTACCGCAGCTCCATGTCCCTCGTCGCCGGCCTGCTCGCCCTGGGCCTCAGCGCCTGCCAGCCCCAGCCCACCACGCCCGGCGTGTTCCCCAGCACGAACACCGAGTCCATCGCCACGGTCAATGGCACCAAGATCAGCGCCGACATGGTGGACACCGTGATGCGCAGCCTGCCCCCCCAGGTCAAGGCCCAGATCGAGGCCATGGGCGACTCCTCTCCCTTGGTCGAGTCCCTGGTGGCCAGCGAGCTGCTCTACCAGAAGGCCATCGAGACCGGCGTACACACCAAGCCCCTGGTGCAGCAGGACATGGCCATGGCCGTCCGCACCGCCCTGGCCGAGGCCATGGTTCGCGACATCGTGGCCGAGCGCCTCACCGACCAGCGCATCCAGGCCTGGTACGACGAGCACCAGGTCCAGTTCGCCCAGCCCGAGTTCCAGCTGGCCCACATCATGTTCACCGACATGGCCCAGGCCGAGGCCATCAAGGCCGAGCTCGACGCCGGTGGTGACTTCGCCGCGCTGGCCCAGGCCAACAGCAAGGACAGCATGACCGCCGCCAAGGGCGGCGAGATCGGCTGGCTCGAGCCCAAGATGCTGGCGCCCCCCATCCGCGCCGAGCTGCAGGCCGCGACCAAGGACGCCCTGGTCGGTCCTATGGCCATGGGCCAGACCATCCACATCTTCAAGGTCCTGGACCGCCGCGACAGCAAGCCGCTGGACGAGGTCAAGGATCAGATCAGCACCGAGCTCGAGCAGACCATCCGCCAGGAGTACCTGGAAGAGCTGCGCGAGGCCGCCGTGGTGGTCGAGACCTACAAGCAGGCCCCCGTCGTCCCCGTCGAGCTCGGCGTCCCCGCCGCCCCCGAGGCCGCCCCCGCCGCCCCCGAAGCCGCCCCCGCCGAGCTGGAGAAGGGCGCCGCTGGATGACGCCGGCGCGGCCGCGGCTGCTGGTCTTGGGCGCCTCGTCGGGCATCGGCGCGGGCTGTGCTCGGGTGTTCGCCCGCCACGGGTACGACATCCTGGGTGTACACCTGGACCGGCGGCCCGCCATGCCCATGGTCCAGCAGCTCATCCAGGAGCTCGAGGCCTGTGGCGCCGCGGTGCGCTTCTACAACGGCAACGCCGCCGATCCCGAGCAACGCCAGCAGGTGGTCCAGAGCCTGCGGGCCGAGCTCGAGCCCAGCGCGGGCCGCATCGATGTGCTGATCCACTCCCTGGCGTTCGGCAGCCTCGGGCCCTTCGCCCCCGGCGCCGGCTCCAAGCCCCTGCGTGAGCGGCAGCTGTCCATGACCTTCGAGGTCATGGCGGCCAGCCTGGCCTGGTGGGTGCGCGATCTGGTCCTGGCCGATCTGCTGGGGCAGACGCCCACGGCCTCCCGCCCGGCCCCCAGCGCCAGCCAGGCCCCCGAGGCCGGCGCCCGCGTCTTCGCCATGACCTCCGCTGGCACCCACCGCGCCTGGCCCGACTACGGCCCGGTCGCGGCGGCCAAGGCCGCCCTGGACGCCATCGTGCGCCAGCTGGCCCTCGAGCTCGCGCCCCGGGGGGTCACCGTCAACTCCATCATGGCGGGGGTCACCCGCACCCCAGCCCTGCATGCCATCCCCGGCCACCAGGCCATGATCGACATGGCGCAGGCGCGCAACCCCTCGGGTCGGCTCACCCTGCCCGAGGACATCGGGCACTGCCTGCTCGAGCTGGCTCGGCCCGGCACGCACTGGATGACCGGCAACTGCATCCGCGTGGACGGCGGAGAGGACAGCTGCGCGTGAGGCTGGCTCTGGCATTGTTCCTGCTGGCCGGCTGCCCCTCCAAGCTGGAGCCCCTGCCCGTGGATGACACCGCGGGTCCGGTGGACACCGGCCCTGGCGACACAGGTCCCGGCGACACCGGCGAGACCCACCCCACGGACGCCTGCGCTCAGGACGAAGCGACCCTGCGCGACATGCTGGCAGGCGCGGCCCCCAGCCGCGGCCAGGTCCAGGCGCTGCTCGCCAGCGTCGCCAGCTCCTGCGGCTGGCCCATCGAGACCACCTCCGGCAGCTACCTCTTCGCCTGCGACTGTGGCGGGGGCGCGTGGAACGTCGCCGGTGACTTCGACGACTGGGCCGGTCAGTCCATGGCCGCCCACGGCTCGCTGTCCTGGGTCGAGCTGGACATCCCCTCCCCCAGCGACGCCGGCTACAAGTTCACCGACGGCGGCGCCAGCTGGAGCGCCGACCCCTGGGCGCGCCGCTACCTGTTCGACAGCTTCGGCGAGCTCAGCCTGGTGCGGGCTCGCCAGGCCCACCTCGAGCGCTGGCCGGCGTTCGAAGCCCAGGATCTGCGCACCCGCACCGTCCGGGTGTGGGTGCCCACCGGGGGGACCTTCGACCGCGTGCTGTACGCCCACGACGGCCAAAACCTCTTCGATCCCCAGGCCATGTGGGGTGGCTGGCGCCTGCAAGAGGCGCTCCCCGACGGCATGTTGGTGGTGGCCAACGACAACACCTCCGATCGCATGGAGGAGTACACCCACGTCCAGGATCTCATCCACGGCAGCGTCTACGGCGGCTGGGGCGACACCTACGCCGCCTTCGTGCACGAGCAGCTGCGCCCCTGGGCCGCCGAGCAGTACGGCGACGCGTCCCTGCACGGCCTGCTCGGCTCCTCCCTCGGAGGCCTGATCTCGCTGCACATCGCCGACCGCTACCCCGGCGAGTACGCCTTCACGGCCAGCATGTCAGGCACCCTGGGTTGGGGCAGCATCGGCGCCGCCAACGAGACCATGATCCAGCGTTATGCCGCCGCGGGACACCGCGACACCGTCATCTACCTGGACTCCGGCGGCAGCGGCAGCTGCTTCGACAGCGACGGCGACGGCACCATGGACGACGACCCCAGCTCCAGTGACAACTACTGCGAGACCGCGCAGCTGGCCGACACCCTGGTGGGCCAGGGCTACACCCACGAGCAGGACCTCTGGCACTGGTGGGAGCCGGGGGCGCTGCACAACGAGGCCGCCTGGGCCGACCGCGTCGGGCTGCCGCTCTCCATCTTCGCCGCACTGGACTAAGCGTCGCCAGTGTGAACCTCAGGCTCCTCAGGAGGAGCGATGCCGCGCCTGGCCATCATCGGCGACGTTCACGGAGCCCAGGAGAAGCTCGATCTGGTGCTGCCCCAAGTGTACAACGCGCACCCGGACGCGGTGCTCATGGTCGGAGACCTCGGGTCGGAGCGCAACCTGCTGGACACCGCGATGGCGGTCCTCGAGCGGGTCAGCCAGCTGGACCTCCCCATCCTCTACGTGCCTGGCAACCACGACCTGCCCGACCTCCCCGACCACGCCCTGGCCCGCAACGTGGACCACCGCGTCCTCGAGGTGGCGGGGTTGAGGGTCTGGGGGATCGGCGGCTCGGGCCCCAACCAGTGGGGCTTCCCCTACGAGTGGAGCGAGGACATGCTCCGCCAGCGTCCCCGGGAGCGGGCCGACATCCTGCTGGCCCACTGCCCTCCCCTGGACACGCCCCTGGATCCCACCACCCGCGGTGAGCACGTCGGCTCTCAGGCCATGCGCGAGCTCCTCCAGGAGCGACGCTTCGAGCTGATGGCCTGCGGGCACATCCACGAGTCGCCCTCCTGCGCGAAGATCGACGGCGTGGTCTGCGTCAACGCCGGCGCCCTGGGCGTCCCCTTCGGCGCTCCTCAGTTCGTGGTGGTGGACTGGGAGCCCAAGCGCATCCAGGTGCGCCACGTGGTGCTGCCCTACATCCTCCAGCCCGAGTCCGCGCCCTGGTGCAAGGGTTTGGAGTGGGGCCCCGATCCTGGCGAGCGCAGCTGGGCCTTCAAGCGCTCCTGAGCTCGCCCCACGAAGCCGCGATCTCCGGCCAGGCCGAGCGTAAGGCCCCGCGTCCCGCGAACACCCCGATGTGCCCCGCGTCCACCAGCCAGCGACGGGACTGGCCAGGCTGCAGGTGGCGCTCGAGGGCCCACACCTGCTCGGGCGGCGTGATGTGATCGCGGGAGCCGGCCAGCAGCCGGACCGGGCAGCGGATGTCCGGCAGGTGAACCCGCCGGCCAGCAAGCTCCAGCTTGTTCTGCACCAGCAGGTTGCGCTGGAACAGATCGCGCACCACCTCCAGGTACAGCTCCCCCGCGATGTCCTTGTTGAGCCGGTACCAGTTGCGCAGGGCCTCGAAGCGCCCCAGGAACTGGGGGTCGTCGGCGTTCCAGAACAACGACGAGGGGGTGAAGACGAAGCGCTCGAAGGGTCGCAGCAGGTCGAAGCCGGCCGCCAGCATACGCCCAGACGCCCGACCGCCTCCTGCCGCGACCGCGCCCTCGAAGAAGCCCAGCGGCAACCCCAGGGAGAAGGCATGCAGGGCTGTCTGGCCCGCGTGGGCGTCGATGGGAGCGGCGGCGATGGTCAGGCTGGCCACACGCTCGGGGTGCAGCGCGGCTGTGATGGCGCTCTGCCAGCCACCCTGGCACAGGCCCACCAGGTGCACCGCCCCCCCCAGGCTGTCCAGGCAGTGCAGGATGTCCTCGATGGAGTCCGAGATGCCGTAGGGCCGATCCGGCGGCGGCTGCCAGTCGGTCACCCCCACCCGGGTGATGCCGCTGGCCAGCAGGCAGCGCACCAGGCTCTGGTCCGGCGCAAAGTCGGCGATATAGCTGTGGTTCACCTGGGGGGTGACCACCAGGACAGCGGGGCTGTCGGCCCCCTGCTCGCCGTAGCTGCGCAGGTGCACGCTGTCGGCCAGGGCCTGGGTCCGGCCCTCGGTGGCCCAGCGGGGCGCTGGTGCCTGGTGGGGGTGGAGCACATCGAAGCTCTTGGAGGCGCGGCGCTGCAGATCGGCCCAGGCATCCAAGCCAGCGCGGCTCCAGGCCGCGGCGACGCTCACTGGCCACCTCCCCAGCGGAAGGCCGCGGCGCCCCAGGAGTAGCCGATGCCCGCGCCAACGGCGGCCACGAGGTCGCCATCCCGCAGGCGACCCTCCGCTTCGGCCAGCTCCATGGACAGCAGCTGGTCGAACTGCCCAATGTGGCCGTAGTGGCTCAGGTAGGTGCTCTGCTCGTGCCTCAGGCCGAGGGCATCCAGGATGGCGGCATGCCCGGAGCGCTTCATGTGCAGCAGCGCCAGGTAGTCGATGTCGTGCAGGTCCAGACCCGCCTCTTCGACGGACTCCCGGATCACCCGCATGAAGTTGGGGTGGGAGCGCTCGCCCAGCAGGCGGCGCATGCCCGGCTGGTCCGTCACGTCCAGACAGCGCTGGGCCGCGGTCAGGGTGTCCGCGGTGACCGGGCTGGCGGTGCCACCGTGGTGGGCCAGGACGTGCCGACTCAGCTCGCCGTCGGTGATCAGCGACACCCCCAGCAATTCGTTGCGCTCGCAGCCGCGCTCCAGCAGGGCAGCGCCGCCCCCCGGGGCCAGGTTGTACATGAAGCTGACCCGAGGGTTGGTGTAGTCGATGAGGTCGCCGTTGCGGTAGCCGCCGCACAGCAACACCCGCCGCAGCTGGGGCTCGGCGCGGAGCAGGGCCCGGGCCAGGCGCAGCCCAGCTGGGAAGCTCGAGCACTTCTGCATCACGTCCAGGGCCCAGGCCCGGCGGGCGCCGATGCGCTGCTGGATCCAGATGCCGGAGGTGGTCATGGGGTACTCGCGCAGCTCATCGCCGATGCACAGGATGGCGTCCACCTCCTGGGGGTCCACCCCCGCCTTGGCCAGGCAGCGCTCGGCGGCCTTGGCCCCCATCTCCTGCACGCCGTCGTCGTCGCCAGCGATGGCGATCTGCTCGATGCCCAGCTTGTCGCGCACGGCCTGGGCGGTCCAGGCGCCGCCGGTCAGCGCCGCGATCTCCTCGGCGCTCCGCCGCCCCTGGGGGACGTAGGTGGCGAAGGCTCGCATGCCGATGGGTTCACGAGGCATGGCGCTGCGCCTCCTGGGCCAGCGCGGGCTTGCTGGCCTTGCCGCTGGCGTTGCGGGGCAGGTCGTCCAAGGGCACGAAGACCTTGGGCACCTTGTAGTGGGCCAGCCGGTCGCGCAGCCAGCGCTTCAGGGAGTCCGAATCCAGGGCCCCGTTGCGGGGCACCACGAAGGCGCAGCCCACCTCGCCCCAGCGGCTGTCGGGCATGGCCACCACGGCGCACTCGGCCACCGCCGGGTGGGCGCCCAGGGCCACCTCCACCTCGGCCGGGTACACATTCTCACCACCGGAGATGAACATCTCCTTCTCGCGGCCGGCCACAAAGAAGAACCCATCCCGGTCCCGACGCATCAGGTCTCCGGTGCGGAACCAGCCGTCCTGCATGGTGGCCGCGCTGGCCTGGGGGTTGGCGTGGTAGCCCAGGCAGACGTGGGGGCCCGCCAGCCACAGCTCACCCACCTCGTCCGGCTCCGCGTCGCGGCCGTCCACGACGACGCGGGCCTGGCTGTAGGGCATGGGCATCCCCACCGAGCCGGCCCGTGCCAGGGCCTGGTCGGGGGGCAGGAAGAAGCAGTTCGGCCCCACCTCGGTCATGCCGAAGCCCTGGGTGAGCAGGACACCCCGCTCTTGATACTGGCGGATCAGAGCCACCGTCAGGGGGGCACCGCCGCAGAGGCACAGCCGGATGGAGCTCATGTCCCGGGCGTCGAAGTCGGGATGTTCCCGCAGCAACTGCAGAGTGGTGGGCACTCCGAAGATGGTGGTGATGGCCCTGCGCTCCACCTCGCGCAGCACCTCGCCCGCGTCGAAGGCCCCGAGAACCACCACGTGCCCACCGCACTGCAGCAGGGGCATGGCCAGCACGTTGATGGCGCCGGTGTGGAACAGTGGGGTGTAGAGCACCGTGGCGTCGTCACCCACCAGATCGAAGGCCAGCTGCGTGTTCACCGCGTTCCAGAACAGCTGCCTCACGGGCAGCACCGCGGCCTTGGGCAGGCCGGTGGTGCCGCTGGTGAACAGCAGCAGCGCGGGATCTTCCATGCCCAGGGGGGCCAGGGCGCGCCGGGTGGGCAGGCTCGGCGCGTCCGTCGGTTGGGCCTCGAGCTTCTCGAGGGCCAGGGCCTGCCGCGCCAGGGGGTGCTCCATGCTCGGCAACACGGACCGGTTGACCTCGTCCACCAGCAGTGCCTGGGCACCGCAGAGCGCCAGCAGGGCGTCCAGCTCGGCCGGGGCCAGGCGGAAGTTCAAGGGAGCCAGCACCACGCCTGCGCGCACACAGGCGAAGAGCAGCTCGAAGAAGCAGGGGTGGTTGTGGGCCAACAGCGCGACCCGGTCGCCGGGCTCGAGGCCAAGATCGTCCACCAGCCAGCGGGCGGTGCGGGCTGCGCGTGCGTCCAGCTCCGCCCAGCTCCAGCTGGTCTGCGCAAAGGACACCGCGGGCCGATCCGGTGTGTAGGCCCCCCAGCGGGCCGGATGATCGACGGGACAGAGGCGACGATCCCAGCTCATCGCGTCGAGCCTCCGCCCTGCTCACCCTCGCGCCCTGCCGAGCGGGAGGACCAGCCCAGCGCCATGGCTCGCAGCTCGTTGGCCTGAGAGCAGCTCTGACCGAAGCCAGCCAGGGCGGCGCGCTGAAGATCGAGCACCATCCCAGCGGCCAGCCCCGGGGCCACCACGGTGGGGTCCAGCAGCGGGGGAACCATCCCCTGCCAGGTCTCGAGAGCCCGGGTCCACGCGTCGCTCGCTGGCTTCATGGGAGCCTCCTTGTTGCACAGCAACATAGCGACGATGCTGCGGCGCGTCAAGGGGCGATGCTGCAGGACAGCAACCGCAGAGCAGGCTAGCCGAAGAGCAGGCGGCAGATGGCGACAGCCCCGATGACCCCTGCCAGATCCGCGGCCAAAGCCGCGAACATGCTGTGCCGCAGGCGAGAGACGCCCACCGATCCGAAGTAGACCGCCAACACGTAGAAGGTGGTCTCGGTGCTGCCCTGCAGCGTGGAGACCAGGTAGCCCACGTAGGAATCGGGCCCCGCGGCTTCCATGGTGGAGGCCATCACGCCGTAGGCGCCCGAGCCGGACAGGGGGCGCAGCAAGGCCATGGGCAGCGCCTCGCCCGGCATCCCCAGGGGCTCGGTGACGATGCCCAGGTAGTGCACCATGGTGCCCAGCGCGCCGCTGGCGCGGAACATGCCCACCGCCACCAGGATGGCCACCAGGTAGGGGATGATCCTTAGCGCCACGTTGAAGCCATCCTTGGCGCCCTCGATGAACACCTCGTAGACCTTGATTCCCCGGATCACGCCCACGGCCAGCATGCCGACGATCAGGGTGGGGATGATCCAGTTCGAGACGGCCTGGCCCCCGATGATGGCCAGGACCACCAGCAGGATCATGCCCTTGACCACCAGCACGAAGGGCCACATGCTGCCAGACCCATCCTGGGAAAGGTCACCCTCGACCTTCTGCTTCAGCTCCAGGCCGTCCCGGTTCATGGGGGGCGCGGTCTTGGCGAAGTAGGGCACCCGCTCGAGCAGCTTGCACACGGTGACGCCGACCACGGTGGCGCAGGCCGAAGCGAACAGGGTGGAGGGCAGGATCGCCGCCGGATCCGTCGAGCCCATGGCCGCACGCAGGCCGATGACCCCGGTGGGCAGCAGGGTGACCGCGCTGGTGTTGATGGCCAGGAACAGGACCATGGCGTTGGTGGCGGTGCCCTTCTCGCCGTTGAGCTTCTCGAGCTCCTGCATGGCCTTGATGCCGAAGGGGGTGGCGGCGTTGGCCAGGCCCAGGGCGTTGGCCGCCAGGTTCATGATCATGGCGCCCATGGCCGGGTGGTCTTCGGGCACGTTGGGGAACAGGCGCACCATCACGGGCCGGATGATGCGCGCGATGACCCGCAGGGCGCCGGCTTCCTGCATCACCTGCATCAGCCCAAGGAACAGGGACATGATCCCCACCAGCCCGATGGCCAGCGTGACCGCCGACTTGGCGGAGTCCACGGCGCCCAGGGTGATCTCACCCATGGTCCCGTTGATGGCGCCGGCGATGAATGCGACGAGAACGATACCGAAGAAGATGGCGTTCAAGCGCCCTCCGACAACTCTGTGAGGCCTGCCGCGAGACCGCGCTGCCACGGGGACGTGCTGCGATCGAGCGGTCCATAGTCATAGCCCGGCGTGCTCCATCAGGATTCCAGAAGCGAACCCACGGGCAGGGGATACACTCCCCGCTCCACCATGCGAACGACACCCCGAATCCTCGCCGCGCGCTTCGGCCTGCTCCTGGGCGGCTGCGTCCTGGCCCTCGGCTTGGGTGAGGTCACCGCGCGCCTCGTGCCTCTTCCCGACAGCGCTCCCCTCACCCTGGGGATCAGCTCCGCCGATGTGCCGGGGCTCTTCTCCTGGGACCGGAATTACGGCGTCATCGCCACGCCCGGCTTCGAGGGCCAGGTGGCCCACCCCATGGGCACCATCCCTGTGCGGATCAACAGCCTGGGCTTGCGAGGACCCGAGTGCGATCCCCAAGCAGCGGAGCGACGCTGGTTGATGCTGGGGGACTCCTTCGTCATGGGCCTGCAGGTCACCGAAGAGCAGACCATCTCTGCGGCGGTGAGCCGGGCGCTGGACCAGCCGGTGCTGAACGGTGGGATGACCGGCTTCGACACCTTGGACGCCCTGGCCCGCCACAGCTTGCTGAGCACCAAGCTCGAGGTCTACGGTACGATCCTGGTGTTCTACACGGGCAACGACATCGGGGACAACGCCCGCGCCGAACCCAGGACCCTGCCCAGCCCGCCGCCGGATTACCAGCTCCGGCCTGTGAAGATACCCGCCGCCAAGGCCCTGCTGGCGAGCTTCACCCAGCGGTCGATGCTGCTGGGTCAGCTGCGCCTGCTGCTCCAGCGCATAGGGCCGAGCAGCCTCGACCCCGCAGGATGGGAGGACATGACCGCCTCCCTCGTGCTCTTCACCGAGCAGGGAGGCCCGCAGCTCGCCCAGGCCATGGGGCCCACGCGGGCGGCCTTGACCAAGCTCCGCGAACGAAGCGAGGCGGCAGGGCAGCCGCTGCTGGTGGCGGTGGCGCCCCCCATCTACGCAGTGGACGCCAGCCGCTTTCAGGCCACCCTGCGCCAGTTCGGCATGGGCGATCTGAGCCCCAGCCTGGAAGCGCCTCAGCTGGCCGTGCTCCAGTTCCTCGCCGAGGAGGGCATCGAGGCCTGCGACCTGACACCCGGGCTCAGATCATCCCAGCGGCGCGGCGAGGAGCCCTACCTGTTCTTCGACGGCCACTGGTCTCCGGCCGGACACGCTGCAGCCGCCGCGCAGCTGGTCGACTGCCTGGCCAGCTTCGATGAGGCCTCGCCCGCATCCCCCTGACCCCTCAGCGTTCCCCGCTGGCGCTCAGCCGGGCCGCGAGGGCGGCACGATCTGCGGGATCCGCCCAAGCCAGCAGTCGCACCTGGGCCCGCTCGCTCTCCCGGGCCAGGTGGGCGCGGGTCGGATCGTCCCCGGGCAGGCGCGCTGCAGCGGCCGCGAGACACCGCACCACCTGCACCGGATCGAAGAAGGGCCCAGGCAGCCTCTCTACCAGGCGCCAGGCCGCTCGCCGCAGGCCCGCGCGGTCGTCCTCGGCCAGGCATGCCGCCAGCAAGATGGCCGTGGCCTCACGCCCAGCGATGCCCGTCACCCCAGCCAGCGACGCCAACACCTTGCGCGCCTCACCAGGCTGACCGCAGCCCACCAGCGCCTGGGCCACGGTGATGGTGCTCAGATCCTCGGCAGTGTCGGGCACCGTCGATCCCAGCTTGGCCCGCCAGGCCCGCGCCTCCTCCAAGGCCAGCTCATGGCGACCGGAGGCTCGATGCCACGCCACCAGCACGTAGCCCTGCAGGGCGCGCATGCCGCGGTCATCAGGGCCCAGCCCCAGAGGGTCCGGCAAGCGGAGTTGGTCGTCGGCGCGCTCGGGGCGCCCAACCAGCACGTCCAGCCAGGCGAGCCCCAGGCGCGCATACCAGCTGCCCAAGGGCGAACCCAGGTTGTCCTCGAAGCGAGCCAGGCGCTCGAGCACCGGGCGGCGTCCCATCACAGGCATCTGCGCACGCCCCGGCGCCAGGCTGGACACCAGGTACCAGCCATCCGAGGCCAGCCCCCGCCAGCGCCACGGCAGGACGTTCCATGCCAGCACCAGCAGGTTGAAGGTCTCGGCCCGCGCCAGCACCCAGTGGAGGTCTTGCAGGGAGTGCAACGCCAGGGCCAGCAGCGCCTGCATGGCCAGCCCCCCCATGTGGTAGACCGCAGGCCTGGCCGAGAGGCTGCCGGGCACCGCCACGCAGGCGCCCCCGGCGATGGGCCAGCGCCCGAGCCAGAGCACTTGACCCCGCGTATCCATACGCCGAACCAGGGGCCTGCCCAGCCCGAGCCCCAGGCTGGTCACCCGGTACCCGGCCAGAGGTGCCGAGGCCGCGTGGCCCAGCTCGTGCAGGATGCCGATGGAGGGCACCAGCAGCACCAAGGCCATCAGCTCGGACAGCAGGCTCTGCATGGGCGACTCCAGTGAGGTTCCCACGGGGTGTATCCGGTGTTCCCGCGGCATCCCACGCGGCCCGCCTCCCCGGGGGCCCCGACGCTCCCGGCCCAGCGGTCACGAAGGGGGCTCACCCGTGGCTGTGGGCGGCGAAACCTTGATAGCAGGTCCCATGCATCCGACCATCCACGCCATCGACTGGGTCATCATCGGCCTGTACGTCGTCGTCGCCCTGGCCCTGGGCTCATGGTTCAGCCGCAAAGCATCCAGCTCGGTGGACAGCTTCTTCGTCGGGGGTCGCGATCTGCCCTGGTGGATCGCCGGCACCTCCATCGTGGCCACCACCTTCGCCGCCGACACCCCCCTGGCGGTCACCGGCATCGTGGCCGCCGGCGGCATCGCCGGAAACTGGATCTGGTGGTCCTGGGCCATCGCCCACGTGGTGGCCACCTTTCTGTTCGCCCGCATGTGGCGTCGCTCGGGGGTCATCACCGACGCGGAGATCACCGAGCTGCGCTACTCGGGCCCCTGGGCGGCGGCCTTGCGGGGCTTCAAGGCGGTCTACTTCGGCCTGTTCATCAACTGCATCACCATGGCCTGGGTCATCGCCGCCATGGTCAAGATCTCGAGCGCCTTCTTCGACTGGCCTCCCGCTGCCGTGATCGTGGTCTGCGTGTTCGTCGCGGTGGCGTATACGATCCTCGGGGGCTTTCGGTCGGTGGTGGCCACCGATCTGATCCAGTTCGTGCTGGGCATGGCCGGCGCCGTGGCCCTGGCCTGGTTCGCCCTGGACGCCTTCGGGGGCATGGGCGCGGCCCCCGCCTCCCCCGGAGAGGCTGGCAGCGGCCTGCTGGGCGCCCTGAGCCAGACCCTCGACGGGAGCGAACGAAGCCTGCAGGACGTGCTCGCGTTCTTCCCGGGCATCGACCATCCCCAGATGCCGATCCTGTTCTTCGCGGCCCTGATGATCGCGGGCTGGTGGCGCCAGGCCGAAGGCAACGGCTACGTCGTGCAGCGCCTGGCGGCCTGCAAGGACGAGGGCCACGCCCAGGCCGCCAGCCTTTGGTTCGCGGTGGCCCACAACGCCTTGCGCCCCTGGCCCTGGTTCATCGTGGGGCTCGCGGCGCTGGTGGTGTTCCCCGGCCTGGAGGACCCGGAGCTGGGCTACCCCATGGCCATGGGGCACTACCTGCCGCCGGGCCTGCTGGGGATCGTCATCGCCAGCCTGCTGGCCGCCTTCATGAGCACCATCGACACCCACACCAACTGGGGCGCTTCCTACCTGGTCCAGGACGTCTACCTGCGCTTCCTGCGCCCCCACGCCGAGCCGCGAGAGGCCGTGCTGATCAGCCGCCTGGCCATCCTGCTCATGGCGGTGCTGGCTGGGATCACCGCGCTGTTCGTCCAGAACATCGCCTCGGTGTGGGTGTTCATCATCAACCTCGGCGCCGGCCTGGGCTCGGTCACCGCGGCCCGCTGGTACTGGTCGCGGGTGACCCCACAGGCGGAGTTCGCAGCCCTGGGGGTCACCACGGTGCTGGCCATGGGCCTGCTGCTCTTCGCCACCCCCACCCTGTTCGGAGGCCCAAACCCCATGTTCATGGTGGAGGTTCCCAGCTGGGCCCAGATCCTGATCATCGCCGGGGGCAGCCTGGCCAGCTGGGTGCCCGTCGCCCTCTTCGGTCCCCGGAACGATCCTCAGGTGCTGCGCAGCTTCGCCGCCCGCGTGCGCCCGGGGGGGCCCGGCTGGGCGGCCTGGCGCAGCAGCCCCGCCGACCCTCTCCTGCCAGCGCTGCTGCGGGTCGTGGCGGGCCTGACGGTGGTCTACGGGGCGCTGTTCGGCATCGGCGATCTGGTGCTCGGCCGAGCTCCGCGGGGTCTGGGCCTGCTCTGCCTGGCCGCCGCAGGACTGGCATGGATCCTCCGCAGCGGCCAAAAAAGCACCGCTCGGTGAATCTTCCACCGCTCGCCCCGAGTGCCCGAGAGACGCCGCGATCCGCTCCAGCACGGGTTCGCAGACCGACAAATTCTGACTGGACGTTGACCGCAGCCGAGGGCATCACGTCCTAGGCCAGCGTTAGCACTAGCCCGCAGCCGCCACAGGCACTCCCGAGAGAGCAGCATGCTCATGCACGAGTCCAAACCACGACCCCTCCAGATCCTGGGCGTAGGACGCTACGTCCCCTCCCGGGTGGTCACCGCCCAGCAGCTGGCCGACCGCATCGGCATCGAGGCCGACTGGATCCTGCGCAACCAAGGCGTGCGCGAGCGCCGCTGGGTCACCCACGAGACCGCCAGCCAGATGGGCGCCCTGGCCGCCCGGGAAGCCCTGGCCAACGCCGGCCTCGAGACCACGGATCTCGATCTGATCATCAACGCTTCGGGCACCCAGGAACAGGCCATCCCCGACGGCGCCGCGCTCATCCAGCGCGAGCTCGATCTGGGCGAGTCCGGCGTGCCCTGCTTCAGCGTGCATGCCACCTGCCTGAGCTTCATGGTGGGGCTGGATGTAGCCTCCCACCTGCTGGCCACCGGCGCGCACCAGCGCATCCTGGTGGTCTCGTCGGACATCTCCAGCTGCGCGCTGGACTTCACCGAGCCCGAGGCCTGCACCCTGTTCGGCGACATGGCCGCGGCGGTGGTGGTGGGCCGCGCCAGCACCGAGTCCGGCAGCTGCGTGCACAGCTCGCGCCTCGAGACCTTCGGGGTGGGCGCCGATCTCACCCACATCCCGGGCGGCGGTACGGGCAAGCACCCCAACGATCCCGCCACCCGGCCCGAGGACAACCTGTTCCACATGCAGGGCCGCAAGGTGGCTCGCCTGTCCATCAAGCACGGCGGAGAGTTCCTCGAGCGCCTCTCTCCAGGCCTCTCGAGCGGCCTGGGCGACATCGACCTGGTGATCCCCCACCAGGCCAGCCTGCTGGGACTGCGCCTGATGGCGCGTCACTTCGGCTTTGGCGAGGACAAGCTGGTCAGCATCCTCGAGCTCTACGGCAACTGCGTCGCCGCCAGCATCCCGGGCGCCCTGTACGAAGCCATCACCACCGGCCGGCTGCAGCGCGGCCACCGCGTGCTGTTCCTGGGCACCGGCGCCGGGCTGAGCATCGGCGGGATGATCCTGACCTACTGACGGCTCAGCGGCAGCGGTCCAGCCACGCCGCCTAGGCCATCAGCGCCCTGAGGGTCGGCTCGGGCTGGGGGCCCACCAGGATCTGCTGGACCACGCCCTGCTTCACGAGCACGGTGGTGGGTGTGGCCATCACGCCGAACTTGCGGGCGACGTCCATGTCCTTGGTGATGTCCACCGCGAAGACGTCGCCGCGCATGGACTTCACCACAGGCGTCATGGCCTTACAAGGCCCACACTGCGGGCTGTAGAAGTAGAACATCGACAGCCCGCGGCCCCGCGCTGCCCGGCCCAGCTTGCCAGGCAGCTCAGGCACGGGCTTGCCCTCCCGGCGCTTGATGCGCATCACCATGAACACGCGCATGCCCACGACGAAGAGCACGAAGGCGATGATGAGAGAGCCGAGGATGTACAGAGCGATCATGGCAGGCCTCCTAGGTGGGGAGAGCCCGCGACGGGGGTGATCGTTACCGCATCACCCGAACAACACCTCGGCCAGCGCCGGGGCATGCTCCTGCAGCTGCAGCCGGGGTCGCACGAAGCGGTATGGGGCATGGGGGTAGATCAGCTGCTCTGGCACCTGGCGCAGGTAGAAGTCGGGCTCGGTGCGCAGGGGCTGCTGGGTCCAGGTGCGCTGCTCGCTGGGGGTGTAGTAGACCGATGCCACCTGTAGCTTTCTCAGGCTGATGTTGCGGCGCATCAGGTCCTTGAGGCTGGCAGCCAGGTCGGCGTGGGTGCGGCCGCTGCGGAACACCGTGTCCACCAGCAGCACGTTGTGCTCATGCTGGACGTGCTCGGCCAGGTAGTCCAGGCCGATGACGTGGGTGCGGTAGGACAGGTGGGTGCGGGTGGTGTTGACTGGCACGTGGTCGGGGCCGGACCAGTCCCAGCCCTGCTTCTTCGAGAAGTACTTGTAGACCTCGTGGATGCCCAGGCCCGCCCAGACACCGCCCGGCCACAGGGCCACCAGGAAGTCTGGCCGATAGCCGGACTTGACCATCTTGACCCCCAGCCGCACGGCGTCCAGCAGCAGCTCGCGGGCCGGCAGGTAGCGGCAGTCGCCGGTGACGACGCTGGGCTGGTGGTCGTCCTGGTCGTGCAGGATGTTCCACACCTCGGGGCTCTTCTCGCGGATGCGGGTGTCGTCGGGGTCCGCCAGGTCCACCAGATCGGCCAGCTCGTGGGGGTAGTCGATCCACACGTCGCCAGCGATGTCGTGGAGGTAGGTGAGCGGCAGGCCGGTGAAGGTGTGCTTCTCCTTCTTGCGGTGCACCGTGGCCACCCGGATGTCCACAGGGGTGTTGCGACGGGCCCGCGCCCGCAGGCTCTCCACGATGCTGCGGATGGTCTCGCCGCTCTCATAGACATCGTCGATGATCAGCAGGCCGTCTTCGGGGCACACCGAGCGGGTGAGGTGCTCGAGGCCCTTGACCACCACGTCGGTGTGCTCGCCGATGCCCGTGTAGGACTGGGTGGCGATGGAGGTGTGGTGCACCTGCTGGCCCTGGAAGCGGAAGTAGGCATCGACCCCCAGCCCGATGGGGGTGCCGCCCCGCCACACGGAGATCATGTGCTTGGGCCGGAAGCCAGACTCGAAGATGGCCTTGCCCAGCCGGAAGCTGTCGAGCACCAGCTCGTCGGGATCGATGTGCAGGAGCTGTGGCATGGGGACCTCGGAGGCTCTGGGGATCGACGGAATACCGGACCCACCCAGCCCACGCAAGGGGCTGGGGATCAGGTCTGGGGCAGGCAGGCCAGGGCGCCGGCCCAGACGCACCACACACCGCCACAATGCTCGCCCCGGGGGAGCCGCGGAAGATCAGACCAGAGCGATGGGACAGCGCGCGTGGCGCTGCTCGAGGTCCGGGCTGGCGCCGGCCTGCAGGCTGTCCATGGAGATGTTGGCCAGCTCATCCACCCGCTCGTTGCCAGGGTCACCCGCGTGGCCGCGCACCCAGGTCCAGCGCACCGTGTGCTCGACCAGGAGAACGTCCAGCCGCTGTACCAGGTCGAGGTTCTTGATGGGGCCGCCCTTCTTCTTCCAGCCCTTGGCCTTCCAGCCCTTCATCCAGGTGGTCGCGGTGTTGACCAGCAGCCTGCTGTCGGTGCGGATCTCCACCTCGCTGCGCACCTTCAGGGACTCGAGGGCTCGGATGGCCGCGAGGTACTCCATGCGGTTGTTGGTGGTGTGAGGCTCGCCGCCCGCCCGCTCGAGGGCACCGCCGCTGGCCAGGTCCACCAGCAGAAACGCCCAGGAGCCGGGGCCGGGATTGCCCCGGCAGCCGCCGTCGGTGTAGGCCAGCACGCGGGGAAGAGGACTCGACATGGCAGGCTCCTGGTGCAGAGCAGAGTGCTGCGGCTGGTAACGCGACAGGCCGGGTTCGGTGTCATACTCGCTACGGGTCGTCAGGGCCTGGAGGAGACCATGCAACGAGCTATCCCAGTGCTGGCCGCGGCCCTCTTGGCCAGCGCCTGCTCGCCCCTCACCCGCTACCGTCAGACCCTGATGCCTCCCGCGGCCTCCCCCAGCACCGCGGTGGGAGCCCCCATCGAGGAGGGCCAGGTGGCCGTTGCGGGCGCCGTGTCCACCTACTGGACCCGGGAGTGGCTCTTCGACGACGAAGACCTCACCGGCTGGTTCCCCATGGAGAACGACCCCGGCCTCGCCATGTCCCCCATCAGCGTGGGCGGCCACCTGCGCTACGGGGTCACCGACTTCCTCGAGCTCGGCGCGAGCTTCGACTACGCCCACAGCAACTGGGCCGGGCGCAGCTCCCTTGGCGTGCTGCCCCTGTCCGCCAACGCCTCCACCATGACCATCGGGCCCCACCTCACGGCGGGCTACATGTTCGGCGCCGTGGGCTTCGGCGGCACCCTCGAGCTGCTGTGGACCCAGCTGCCCTACGCCCGCTACGAGTACACCGGCCCTGGCCAGTGGCAGGACTACTACGTGCTGGGCGACGGCGCGGAACTGTACACGCTCCAGGAGACCGGGGTCTGCCACCCCTGGCAGGTGCGCTGGACCAACGCCCTGCAGATCCGCCACCAGGCCTTCGACTCGGCCATCGGCTTCACCCTGGCGCCCCAGATCACCAACAACGGCTTCTCCAACAGCGAGGTCCCGGTCTACGAGATGGGCACCATGGCGGTCATCCCCGTGGTGGACCTGGGCGTCACCTTGCCCGGGGCCCACATCGGCGTGCAGGGCTGGTACGCGGCCAACGTGGCCAGCGTCACCAACAACCTGTACAACGGGCTGGGGGGTCGCCTGATCATGGAGTACCGCTCACCGGGCAAGGACTGACCCCAGCGCCGCGAGGCCTGGATCGTCCATCGGAACCCGAGCAAAGCTGGCGTGGCGCTTGCCGCGGGTGCGCTGGTGGGAAACTTGGGCAACCATGTATAAACGCTCCTCCAAGCCCCCTCCCCCGCTCACCAAGTCCAACCTCGAGGCCACCGGCCTGTGGTACGTCGAGCGCTACGGGGGCACCAGCAAGGCCCTCCGGCGCGCCCTGTGGCGCAAGGTGGACCGCGTCGGGGAGCACCACCCCACCGATCGCTCCCAGGCGGCCCAGTGGATCGACCAGATCGTCGAACGGTTCCAGCATGGCAAGCTGGTGGACGACGAGGCGTGGGCGCAGTCCAAGGCCAAGCGTCTGTTCGCCCGTGGCAAGCCCCCATGGAAGATCCAGGGCGAGCTCACCCAGAAGGGCATCGACCCCGAGCTCGCCAAGCGAGTGGTCGAGGCCCTCGTGGAGACCCGCGAGATGGACCCCGTGGTCGAGTCCGCGGCCACCTATGCCCGCCGCCGCCGCCTGGGCCCCTACCGGCCCGAGCACCAGCGGGCGGATCGGCGGGACCGCGACCTGGGCGCCATGTCTCGGGCCGGGTTCAACTGGGCCATCTCCACCCAGATCATCGACATCGAAGACCTCGAGACCCTCGCAGAGCTGTTGGAGCCATAACAAGCCATGTCCCACCATCCCCTCGCCGGTACCCTTCCCGACCCCTCGGACCTCACCCCCCGCGCCGCCCTCGAGCAGGCCTACCACCACCCCCAGGGCCCGCTCGCGCCGGTCAAGAACGGCACCTCCGGCCACCGTGGCGTCACCGGCGCAGGCTTCGCTGAGGCGCACGTCGCCGCCATGACCCAAGCCTTGGTGGACATCCGCGCAGCCCGCGGCACCTTCGGCCCGGCCGCCAGCGACGACCCTGCGGTCAACCTGGGCGGCCGTCCCCCCGGCGCCATCGTGATCGGCAAGGACGTGCGCCACGGCTCGGACTTCGCCCTGCGCACCGCGGTGGAGGTCTTCGCCGGCAACGGCGTGCCGGTGATCCTGCACGCCGGCCACCGAGCCACCCCTACCCCCGTGGTCTCCCACACCATCCGGTCCGGCAATGCCCGGGGCGAGAACCTCGAGGGTGCCATCATCACCGCGTCCCACAACCCTCCCGAGCAAGCCGGCTTCAAGAGCAACGGGCTGGACGGCGGCCCCAACACCCGCACAGCCCCCATCGACGCCCGGGCCAACGCCCTGCTGGACGGCGCCGACAGCATCCGACGCATGGACTTCGAGGCCGCCGAGGCCGCGGGGCTGGTGGTGTACCGGGATCTGGTCACCCCCTACGTGCGGGACCTGGCCACCGTGGTGGACTTCGCAGTGCTGAAGGGCCAGCGCTTCGCCGCCACCTCCCTGGGGGGCGCGGCCCACGGCTACTACGACGCCATCAACGCGGCCCACGGCACCGACATCCGAGTCTTCAACGACCAACCCGATCCCAGCGGGCGGAACCGCACCCGCGACTGGGACGGCGCCCTGCGAGGCGACCCCTCGAGCGCCTGGGTGATGAAGGCCGTGCAGGGCATGCGCCAGCGAGCCGACGCCCCGTTCATCGGCGCCAACGACAACGACGCCGACCGCTTCGGCGGCGAGGACAGCGGCGGCAGCCTGAACCCCAACCACGTGCTGTGTGTGCTGTTCGACTACCTCTGCCAGCACCGCGACCTGCCCGCCGCCATGGGCATCGGCCGCACCATCGGCACCACCCACATGCTCGACCTCATCGCCGCCAGCCACGCCCGACCCTCGTACGAGGTGAACGTCGGCTTCAAGTGGTATGTGGCCGGCCTGCAGCAGGGCCAGTACGTCCTGGCGGGCGAGGAGAGCGCGGGCCTGTCCCTGCCGCGCATGGACGGCTCCCCCTGGGTCACCGAGAAGGACGGCATCGCCGCGGTGCTGCTGATGATGGAGTCCATCACGCGCACGGGGCTGGACATCGCCGGCCAATACTCGAAGCTGGTGGAGCGCTTCGGGGCCCACCAGTACGAGCGGGTGGACATGCCCGCCGAGCCCTCCCACAAGGCCAGGCTCCAGGCCCTGGCGGCCGACCCCGCCCTGGTCGAGCGCCGCCTGGCCGGCCAGCGCGTGGCCGGCCGCGCCATCGAGCGCACCGTGGTGGGTGACGGCGTCAAGGTCGTCCTCGAGGGCGGCGTGTGGGTGCTCAAGCGCCCGTCGGGCACCGAAGACATCGTCAAGGACTACCGCGAGGAGCGCGGCGAGGGCCTGGAGACGGCACGCCGGGCCTCGCTGGAGCTGGATGGGTTGCTGGGGCTGGCCGGTTAGCCACCCCCAGGACCCTCGCGCAGGAGCCCCCATGAACGACCTGTTGGCCAAGCTGCTCGACCAGGGCGTCAACCGCATCTCCGGCGTCTACACCGGCTTCCAGCCCAAGCGGCCCAACGCGCTGGTGATCCCGCGGTTCGTCTCCATCGAGCACCGCATCCCTTCCCTCATCGACGCCTTGGGAGAGTTCGTGGACCTGGGCCGGCTGCGCCGTCCGCTGGTGATCAGCGATCCTGTCACCTGGGACATCGCCGGGGGTGAGCTGTACGACGGCTTCGAGGCAGCGGGGCTGGGCCCGCGCAAGGCCCTGGTGGGCAGCAACGAGTACCACCACGGGGCCCGTGTCATCGAGCAGATGAGCTACAACCCGCGGCTGTGGTCCGACGAAGAGTGGCCCTGGGAGCGCAGACTCTACGGCGCCAAGGTGCCGTCGGTGGTCTTCGGGGTAGGCGGGGGCACGGTCATCGACATGGCCAAGCTCATCGCCTTCCAGCTGCACGTGCCCTGCGTCACGGTGCCCACCTCCCTGGCCAACGACGGCATCGCCTCCCCCTTCGCCGTCATCCGGCCCCCCGAGGGCAAGCCTTCGGCCAACGTCACGGTGCGGGCCAACACCCCCCTGGGGGTGCTCATCGACCTGGGCCGCATCAAGCCCCGCAGCGAGGCGGCCCGGGGCTTCTTCGAGCGCATGATGCTGAGCGGTATCGGCGATGGCGTGTCCAACCTCACCTCCACCCTGGACTGGGAGCTCGCCGCGGCCCACGGCAAAGACCACCTCGACTACCTGGCCCTGCTGCACGCTCGCAGCGCCGGCGAGGTGGTGCTGTACCGGCTCGAGCAAGGGGCGGCCTTGGACGACGACGACCTGGTGCTCACCCTGGCCTCAGGGCTGGTGTCCTCGGGTGAGGCCATGGCCCGGGTGGAGTCCTCCCGACCTGCCTCGGGCTTCGAGCACAAGCTGTATCACGCGTATCAGAACGTCCTGGGCTTCGATCATCGCGCCACCCACGGCATCCTGGTGGCGGTGGGCACCTTGATCTCGGCCAGCGCCCACGGGCAGTGGCTCGAGCCCATGCGCGCCAGCTTCGGGCGCATCGGCCTCCCGGTGGATGCCGCAGGACTCGAACACTTCGGGCTGACGGCGGATCGGATCGAGCGCGCCATCACGGCCAGCGTCGGGGTCAAGCGCGAGCGCTACACCATCCTCGAGCACCTGGGACCGGACGCCCTCATCGCGTGCTTCCGCGAGGTCTACGCGCTCTGAGAGACGACTGCAATACTGAACCCTTCCGATCCGGTGCTACCCTGTGGGGGTCATCGCGAAGGAGTCCGAAATGCGTGCGCTATCCCTCGGCCTGTTCATCTCCCTGCTGCTCCCAGGCGCCGCGGTGGCCTCGGGCAACGCCGTCCGCTTGGACGGCAGCCTGGACTGGGTGGAGCTGGGCACCCTGGATCCTGGCACCGACTTCACCGTCGAGGGCTGGCTGCAGCTCGAGGACGTGGACCCCGCCACCGGCTACGAGACCTTCGTCGAGGTCGTGGACGAGACCACCTCCTACAACTCCCTCTACGCCGGCTACGTCAACGGCTACTGGCAGGTCGAGGTCGAGGACTCCGGCTACTGGGAGGGCGACACCTGCGACGAGTACAACACCCTGTGCTGGGCCGACGCGGCCTCGGTGGGCGACAGCTACCACATCGCGGTCGTGGTCACCGGGGGCATGAGCCTGCTCTACGTCGACGGCGTGCAGGTCCAGAGCCTGCTGCACGGCGAGACCCCCAGCTTCGGCACCGAGACCTGGGTGCTGGGCGGTGATCAGGACTCCCCCGGCTACTGGGCCTCCGACTTCTTCGACGGCTACCTGGACGAGGTGCGGGTCTGGAGCACGGCCCAGCCCCAGGCCGACATCCAGTGTCTCAAGGACTACGCGCTCACCGGCACCGAGACCGGCCTGTACGCCTACTACGACATGGACGATGCCGCGGGCTCCACGAGCGCCACCGACGTCACCGGCAGCGGCTGGGACGGCGCACTCAACGGCGACGCCGACTTCGAGACCTCTCCCTTCTCCCTGACCGTCTCCGGCGGCGGCGACATCCCCTGCTACGACTACGACGGCGACGGCTACAGCCCCGACGACGGCGACTGCGACGACACCGACGCCACCATCCACCCAGGGGCCGCCGAGGTCTACTACGACGGCGTGGACCAGGACTGCGACGGCGCGTCGGACTACGATGCCGACGAGGACGGCTACGACAGCGACGCCTACGGCGGTGCCGACTGCGACGACACCGACGGCGCCATCCACCCCGCCGCTACCGATGCGTACTACGACGGCGTGGACTCCGACTGCGCCGGGGACTCGGACTTCGACGCTGACGGCGACGGCTACGACAGCGACGCCTACGGCGGCGACGACTGCGACGACGGCGACGCGGCCACCAACCCGGGCGCCAGCGACAGCTGGTACGACGGTGTGGACTCCAACTGCGACGGCGCCAACGACTACGACCAGGACGGCGACGGCTGGGCCAACGACGCCTACGGGGGGGCCGACTGCGACGACACCGACGCCGCCATCAGCCCCGACGCCAGCGAGGTCTGGTACGACGGCGTGGACGGCGACTGCGACGGCGACAGCGACTACGACCAGGACGGCGACGGCCATGACAGCGACGCCTACGGGGGCGACGACTGCGACGACGGGGACGCCGACGTCTACGCCGGCGCATACGACCGCTTCTACGATGGCGTGGACTCCGACTGCGACGGCGCCAGCGACTTCGACGCCGACGGCGACGGCTACGACAGCGACGCCTACGGCGGCGGCGACTGCGACGACACCGACGTTGCGGTCAACCCGGCCGCCACCGAGACCTGGTACGACGGCGTGGACAGCGACTGCGACGGCGCCAGCGACTACGACCAGGACGGCGACGGCTACCTCTCCGACGCCCACGGCGGCGCCGACTGCGACGACGGCGACGCGGCGATCAACCCGAGCGCCAGCGACGCCTGGTACGACGGCATCGACAGCGACTGCGACGGTGCCAGCGACTACGACCAGGATGGCGACGGCTACGACAGCGCCGACCACGGCGGCTCGGACTGCGACGACACCGCCGCGTCGGTACACCCCGGCGCCACCGACGCCTGGTACGACGGCGTGGACTCCGACTGCGACGGCGCCAGCGACTACGACCAGGACGGCGACGGCTACGACAGCGACGCCCACGGTGGTGCCGACTGCGATGACAGCGACGCATCGGTCAACCCGGGCGCCACCGAGACCTGGTACGACGGCGTGGACTCCAACTGCGACGGCGCCAACGACTACGACGCCGACGGCGACGGCTACGACTCCGACGCCCACGGCGG
>CALDOK010000296.1 GCA_937912125.1 uncultured Pseudomonadota bacterium | reverse complement strand
GGGGATGGGCAGGCTGGCGCCGAACTCGGCGAACATGGTCTCGAACTGAGGCACGAACATGATCAGCAAGAACGCCAGCAGCCCCAGGGGACCGCCGGGCGTTGTGCCGAACAGCGCCCCGATCGGCAGCGCGGTGCCCCAGGAGCAGCCGGCCCATGCGGTGGCCTTCATTCGCTGTGTTCCATCCAGAAGTCCGTGAGCACCGATGGGTCGAAGCTGGCGTTGGGCACGTGGCCTTGGCCTGGGAAGACCTCGAAGCGCGAGTCGATGCCCAGGTCGACCAGCCGCTCGTGGGTCTGTTCCACGTAGCTGTACCAGGAGCTGTCGTTCTCACCCACGCCGTTGAGCACCGACTTGCCTTGGAGGGCCGCCTGCACGCTGGTGGGGTTCCAGTACATCCACAGCCCGGGGGCGCCGGTGAGGGTGGCGAAGCGCTCGGGGTGGTCGATCATCACCTCGTAGGCCCCCATGCCGCCGTTGGAGGTGCCCGCGATGTGGACCTTGTCCGGGTCGCCGCCGTAGCAGGCCAGCACCTCTTCCACCACAGGCACGACCCGGTCCCACTCGTCGGTCAGGTCGCCGTCGGTGGCGGTGATCAACACCAGGCGCAGCTCGGGCAGGGCCGCACCGCCGTCGAACCAGCCGTTGAAGGTGCCCTGGCCGGCCCCGTCGCTGCCGTTGCCGCCGGGCATGAACAGCACCGTGGGCACCTGCAGCGAGTCGGTGTCGGGGTGCCAGACCCAGTAGGGCGGGGTGGGGTGGGTGGTGATGTGCTGCAGCACGCCGGGTTGGGCCGGCTCACACCAGTCAGGAGGGTCGTAGTCGGTGTCAGCGTCCGTGTCTGCGTCTGCGTCTGCGTCTGCGTCTGCGTCGGCATCGGCGTCTGCGTCGGCGTCGGTGTCGGTGTCGCCCTCGGGGGGCGCGGTGTCGTCGATGTCCTTCTCGCCCGGGGGGTAGCAGGCGATCAGGGCCATCAGGATGGGCAGTGCGTAGCGCTTCATGGCTTCCTCCGCTGACAAGGTAGCAGCCGAGGCCGCGGCTAGCGCCCCTGGAACTTCGCGGGCCGGCGCTGGACGAAGGACATCACGCCTTCGTGGGCGTCGTCGGTGGCGAACAGCCCGCGGGCCTGGCCCAGCAGGGCGTCCTTGGCGGCCGGGTGGCCTTGCTCGAGGGCCAGCATGGCCGAGGCGCGGGTGGCCTGCACCGCCAGGGGCGCCTGGGCTGCCACGCGCTGGGCGATCCTCAGGGCGCGCTCGAACAGCAGATCCCCCTCGACCACCTCCTGCACCAGCCCGATGCGGTGGGCCTCGGCGGCGTCGAATTCGTCGCCGGTGAGCAGCCAGCGCATGGCGTCGCCCCAACCGGCGACCTGGGGCCAGCGCAGGGTGCCGCCGCCAAAAGGCATGATGCCCCGCTGGACTTCCATCTGCTTGAAGCGTGTGCCCATGGCGGCCACCCGGATGTCGGAGGCCAGGCACAGCTCCACCCCGATGGTCAGGCACCAGCCGTGTACGGCCGTGACCACGGGCTTGGTGCGGCGGGGGTCCATCAGGTCCAGGGGATCGACACCGCCCTCGGGAAACAGCGGCTGGCCCTTGGCGACCGCTGGGCCGACCTCGGCCAGATCCAGGCCGGTGGTGAAGTGGTCCCCGCAGGCTGTGAGCAGCAGGCACCACAGGTCCGGGTCCTGCTCGTAGGCCGTGTAGGCCTCGGACAGCTCCCGGAGCATCGCCAGGTCAAAGGCGTTGAGCTTGGTGGGGCGGTTCAAGGAGACCAGGACCAGGTGATCCCGTCTCTCTACGGTGAGGGTTTCGTAGGATCCCATGGGACTTCCTCGGTGACGTTGAGCACCACTGAGCTATCCCGCTATTCCGCCCGGTCGCTTGGCTGGCTATGAGAGGCTCTGCTGCAATGCTCAGGAGAGTCCCATGGCCTACACCTTCAACCTGGACGAGATCTTTGCGATGGCCGAAGAGATCGAGCGCAACGGCGCTCGCTTCTACCGTCGGGCCGCCGAGGTCACCACTGTCCCCAGGGCCAAGGACCTCTTCCAGGAGCTGGCCCAGTGGGAAGACGGCCACGAGCGCCTGTTCCAGCGGCTGCGCGACAAGCTGGTGGACGCGGGCGCGGCCGAGCCCACCGTGTACGACCCCTCAGGTGACGCCGAGCTCTACCTGCAGGCCATGGCCGAGCAGCATGTCTTCCGCCGCGATCTCGACGTCGAGGACATGGTAGACGCCACCGACGGTCCCCGCGGCGTCCTCGAGCTGGCTCTGCAGTTCGAGCGTGACTCCATCATGTTCTTCCTGGGCATGAAGGCCGTGGTGCCTGCCCACATGGCGCCCGAGAAGGTCGACCGGCTGATCTCCGAAGAGATGGGCCACATCGTCTACCTGACCAAGCAGCTGGCGTTGTTGTAGGGGCTGTGCCGGTGGGACTTCATGTCCTGCCGCCATGACGCACCTAGTCTTCGAACACGATGGTCGGCCCTGTGACCTGGCTGGCGGTGGCGCTGTGTACCGGCTCGTACAGGGACGGCGTGCGCGCGGGGATGGGGGGCAGGCGCTCGGTGGCGCTCTCGAGCACCCGGGCCAGGGCCTGGATGCTGTCGTAGCGTTGCTCGGGCAGGGGGAATGTGGCCTTGGTGATCAGGTAGGCCACCGGATCGGGCAGCAGGTCGTAGTGGTGCTCGAGGGCTCGCTGCATGTCGGCGGGCACTTGGCCGGTGAGCAGGGCGTACAGGGTGGCGCCCAGGCCAAAGATGTCGGCCCGGTGGTCCACGTCGTGGGCGCTGACCTGCTGCTCGGGGGCCATGAAGCCGATGGTGCCCATCTTCACGCCCTGGCGGGTGAGGTTCGAGGGCGTGTCCAGCCGGGCGATCCCGAAGTCCACTACCCGGCAGCTGGCGTCGCTGGCGATGAGCAGGTTGGCCGGCTTGACGTCCCGGTGCACCATGCCCGCGGCGTGGGTGGCCTCGAGGGCGGAGCAGACGTCCAGCAGGATCTCGCAGGCCATGCGGGCGGGCATGGGCCCGTTGCGCACGACCCAGTCCTTGAGCGAGCCGCCGTCGACGTAGTCCATCACCAGGTAGGCCACGCCGCCTTCGTCCTCGAAGGCGTGGACCTTGACGATGTTGGGGTGCTGCAGCCGGGCCAGGATGGCGGCCTCGCGGCGAAAACGTTCGCGCACCATGGTGGAGCGCGCCAGCCCCGGCGAGAGCAGCTTGATGGCCCGCACGGCGTCGTCGCGGTGATCGATGGCCCTGAACACGGCACCCATGCCGCCGACGCCCACCTCGGCGTCCAGGGTGTAGCGGCCATTGGCCAGGGTGCGGGGGCGGATGGGCATGGTGCGGTGGCTCCACGATGAGCTTAGTGCCCTTGGGCCAGGGACTCCAGCCCTGGGGTCTATGGAGCGCGCTTCCAGAACAGCGCGCTGGTCAGGCCGGTGAGGTGGTGAGCAGGGCGTGCTGGACGAAGGTCTCGCGGGTCATGGGGTCTCCATCGCGGCGGTCAGCTGTCCGCGCATGGCCTCGACCTGGCCGATGTAGCGATGGGTGCGGACCTCGAGCCCCTTGTCGGGCACGGGGAAGTCCGCCAGGACGGCGTCGATGGACTCGATGCCCAGATCGGGGCGGCCCTCTTCGAGCAGGATGCCGGCCAGGCGGGTCACGGCTCGCAGGCGCTGGTCGCCGTAGGCGTGCTCCAGGGCGGTGCGCAGCTCGACCTCGGCCTGGTCCAGGCGGCCCAGGTTCTGCAGCACCCGGCCCTTGCTGCTGTGGTAGCCGAACTCTTCCGGGTAGTGGAAGATGGCGGTGTCGAGCACTCCAAGGGCGGCCTCGAACCGTCCCGCTTGCTCGTAATACAAGGCCCGCTCGGCCCAGGTGCCGCGGTTGTGGGCGGGGTCTTCGTGCTCGGCCTCGCCCAGCAGCTCGGCGGCCTGGAGGTACAGGGCCGGCGCCTCGTCGGGCGGCGCGATCTCGGCCAGCAGCGCGGCGATCTCGGCGCCCTGCTCGGGGTCGCTGGTGCCGATGGCGGCCTCGAGGGCCGGTCGCAGCTCGGTGGCCAGGGCCGGGTCGGCCTTCATGGCGTCCATGCCGTCCCAGATCCAGGAGCGGGCGTCGTCCATGCGGTGCTCGACCAGCCACTTCAGGGCGTCGGGGTGGCTCTCGAGGGCCAGGATGGCCCGCAGGGCGGGCTCGCTGTCGTCGGAGCGCGCGAGGGCCTCCCAGGCCTGGGCGGGGCGGTCGGCCCGCACCAGATCCAGGGCGAGCTGGGCGGCTTCGTGCAGCTCGAGATCGGCGGCGCGCAGGGCCCGCAGGCGCGCCCCCAGGGTGTCCTTGTGGGCGGCGGCCCCGGCCAGCCAGCCCAGGAACGCATCCTGGCCAGGGTAGCCAGTCAGGCGGGCCAGCTCGTAGCCTTCGGGGTCCGTGACGATCACGGTGGGGTAGCCCCCCACGGCGTAGCGGTCCTTGGTGGCCCAGCTGGCGGGGTCGTCGGCGTCCAGCACCACCAGGTGCAGGCTGGCCAGGGTGGCCTCGTGCTGAGGGGCGTGCAGCACCTCGGCGGCCAGGGTCTGGCAGGGGGGGCACCACTGGGCGGAGAAGTCGAGCAGCAGAGGCTTTCCGTCGTCGGTCGACAGGTCCAGGGCCTCGTCGTAGCCGAGCACCGGGGCGCCGAGGTGCTCGGGGGCCGGGGGCTGGGCCGGGGCCGGGGTCCAGCGCAGCTTGCCGCGGCGCTTGGGCAGGGTCTGCTCCATGTCCAGGTACACCGGGCGGCACTGGCTGCCGTCGTCGGTGCACAGGGCGGCGTGGAGGCTGCCGTGGATCACCGCGGGCGGACCCACCAGGGATGGCAGCGACCAGCCCTGCTCGAGATCCACTGCAGGGCCCGCGAGGTCCCAGCGCTGGCCAGCGACATCGAGGACCAGAGTGGCTTCGGTGTCAGGGCTGATGTGCTCGCCGGCAGGTGGGTGCAGGCGGATCTCGAAGAGCTCGGGGCTCCAGCGCAGCTCGAGCTCGGGGTTCGGGGGCTCCTGGGCCTGCGCCGAGGCGGCCATCAGAACGAGCGCGGCGAGGCTGGCGAACATGGAAGCTCCTAGCGGGGATCTTCCCCAACCACGCCGCGGATGATGTCCGCCACGGGAAGGGTCTCGTGGATCAAGCCGGCCACCTGACCCAGGGGCAGCACGCCGCGGTCGAGGTCGCCGTCGATCATGCCCCTCTCGAAGGCCTCGAAGCCCAGGGCCATGCGCGCCATGCGGAACGCGTTCTCGGGGCCCGAGAGCATGATGCCCGCGGCCAGCTTGGGCCAGGAGAAGCCCATCATCTCGGCGATGCGGCGGCTCTTGAGCAGGGCGTTCAGGGGGTTGAGCGGCCGACTGGCCAGGCGCTTGGAGCCCGGGCTGACCATCATGCGGGCGTGGATGCCGTCGATCTTGGGAGAGTAGAGGGTCTGGTCCACGCGGGCCTGGGAGGCCTTGTCCTTGAGCACCTGGGGCACCGGGCTCTCCACCGACGCCATGAAGCGGGTGCCCATGGAGATGCCCTCGGCCCCCAGGGCCAGGGCGGCCTGGAAGCCCCGGTGGTCGGCGAAGCCGCCGGCGGCGATCACGGGGATCTCCACCTGATCCACGATGCTGGGCACCAGCACCAGGGAGGTGACCCGGCCGCCGTGGCCCGCGGCTTCGTGGCCGGTGACGATCAGGGCGTCGGCGCCGGCCTTCTGGGCCGCCAGGGCATGCTTGGCGTTGGTGACGGTGGCGACCACCTTGCCGCCGTAGGCGTGGACCGCCTCGCAGATCTTGTCGCCCTTGCCCATGGCGTAGTTGACCACGGGGACCTGCTCCTCGATCAGGATCTCGGCGTTGCGCTCGGCGCCGGGGAAGTAGAGCGTGACGTTGGCGCCGAAGGGCTTGTCGGTGAGCTCCCGGATGCGGCGGATGCCCTCGCGCACCTGCGCGAGGGTCAGGGTGCCCGTGGCCAGGATGCCCAGACCGCCAGCCTCGGAGACGGCCGCCACCAGCTCGGGGGTGGACACCCAGGACATGCCTGAGAGGATCACGGGGTACTGGATGCCGAACAGCTCGGTGATGCGCGTCTTCATAGGGTGGGGCTCCTGCAGGGGTGCGCACTCCTAACCGGGCGGCGCCAGCGTATGCGTCCGTACGGTGACCGGGTTCCGGGGGAGCCGAGACCCCGGGCGGTGGTGATGGAGAGCACGACCACATCCCACCGGAGAAGTTTCATGCGCGCCCGCTTCCTGCTCCCCATGCTCGCCCTGCTGCTCGTCCCCCTCGCTGCGCCCGCCGAGGCCGAGGCCCACTGCCAGATCCCCTGTGGCATCTACGACGATCAGGTCAGGGCCCTGCTCCTTCGCGAGCACATCGGCACCATGGAGAAGTCCATGAAGATGATCGCCGAGCTCTCCGCCGCCGAGCAGCCCGATCTGAACCAGATCGTGCGCTGGGTGGAGAACAAGGAGGATCACGCCGACAAGATCGTGGACATCGTCACCGCCTACTTCTTGAGCCAGCGGGTGAAGCTGCCCGCCGAGGGCGAGCAGGCCGCCTACCAGGACAAGCTGGCGCTGCTGCACGGGCTGCTGGTGACCACCATGAAGGCCCGCCAGGGCACCGACCTGGCCAACATCGCCAAGCTCCGCGAGCTGTCCACTGCCTTCGAGACCGCCTACTTCGGGCACCCGGTGGAAGTCACGGCACACTGACCCGCGATCTGTGCGGCCTTGGCCTCGAGGGCCTCGCCCAGCTCGAGAGCCTCGGCGATCAGCTTCGGGAGTTGGTCTCCAGGCAGCTCTCCGCAAGGGACGTGTAGTTCTTCACCCAGCAGCTCGCCTTGGCGGCCATGGATCACCGGCAGCAGCAGCTCGGTGAGGCTGGCGTCATCGAGCAGCGCCCGCACGGCGGGCAGATGGGCACCCCTCACGGCCACACACATGTCCAGCACGGGGTTGCCCGTGGGACCGCAGTGTTCGCCCCAGCCCTGCTTCCGCGCGTCGTCTCGGTGGGCCACGCGCAGGCTGGGGAAGCGCTCGAGGGATGGCATGGTCAGGACCAGCAGCGTCTCGGGCCCCCCCCGGTAGGCGATCTCGTGGAGCTGGAGCTCGACGCCTCCCACCGGGCCCGCCAGGGTGCGCAGGCCCTGTTCGTCTCGCTGGATGGTGCCCAGCGCCCAGCGCTCGGCTACCCGTAGCCAGGGGCCGTCCCAGCAGCGGATAGCGGCCTGGCCAATGGCACCGAACTGCTCCGCGAGCTGCTCGACCTCCGTCTCTGTGGAGAGCAGGCCTTCCTTGTAGAGCACCACGCGGCAACCCGCCGGCGCGCTCCGGATGAAGAACGAGACTGTGCCACTCCAGGTGTCGCGGCGCTGGGCGATGGCCAACAGCAGCCGCCTCAGCTGGGGATCCTCCAAGAGGAGCGATGCCCCGGGGAGCTGCCTGCGCAGGACGAAGTGCCCCTCGAAGCTCGGGCCTTGCAGGATGGAGCTCTTGGAGCGCAGCTCCAGGCTGGGCAGCCAGGTGGACAGGCTCAGTATGGCCTCCATGTACTCCTGGTGGGGGTCGCCCAGCCCGGTCTGCCATGACACCAGGATCTCACCCTCGGGCGTCGTGAAGCCGCGCGGTGCCAGGAGCTTCGGCCTGGCGGCGTCCGTCAGCTGCTGTTGTCCCTCGGCCTGGAGTGAAGCGCTCGCCTTCGCCAGGTGCGAGAGAGCGAACACGAGGAACGGCGCCAGGATGCCGAGGACCGCGAGGAAGATCGGGTCCATGTCCCCTCGCCAGGATCAGCCCTGCATCCACATCCCGACCGCGATCACCACCATGGCCCAGACCACGCCGAAGACGGCCAGGCCCAGGTCGCCCAGGCGGGGTGCGGGGGGCTCGGCGCCCGCGGGGAGGATGCCGGGTGCGGGGTTCTCGGGGACCTGTGCGGCTTCGTTCTCGGCCATGATGGGCTCCAATGGGGCGAGCGCGGGGAGCGTAGCCTGCCGCGGCGCCTTCGTCACCACCGCACATCCGGCGCCAGCAGCAGCCACGCGGACCCGGCGTCGACGCCCTGTGTGTCGTCCAGCTCTGAGCCGACGAGCAGCTCGTAGCGGCCGTCGCCGGTCAGGTCGGGCAGCAGCGCCACGCTGGAGCCGGCGGCCAGGTCGTCGCCGTCCCCTACCAGGCGGGCGTCGGCGTCTCCGGCGTAGCGGGTGCCGCCCCCCATGGGGCCCAGCCACAGGTAGGCCGCGCCGCTGTTGGCTCCGCCCAGATCCACCCCTGGCGCCCCGATCAGCGCGTCGGCCAGGCCGTCGTGGTTCACGTCGCCCATGGCCAGGGAGGTCCCGAGCAGGTCGCCATCTTCGTCGCCGATGATGCTGCCATCGGAGCCTCCGCAGACGCACATGCTGCCGGTCTTGGGCCCCAGCATCACGTAGACCCTGCCCTGCTCCTCGCCATAGTCCCGGGCGGCCAGCAGCATGTCGTCGTAGCCGTCGTTGTCGATGTCGGCGCGGCCCTCGATGACGTGGCCGATGTGGTCGTACTCGTAGCGGCCGTACATGGTGGCTTCGGCGTCGCTGTCGTCCAGGGTCCCCCGGGCGTCCGCCGTGAACAGGTAGACCTCACCGGTCTCCTGGCTGTGGGCGTACGGGGCGGACACCATCCAGTCGGACAGGCCGTCGCCGTCCACGTCACCGGCGCTGGCCACGTCCCAGCCCACGCTCTGGCCGGCGCCCTCGCCCTCGAGCACGGTGTCTGCCTCGCTCAGGGACAGGACGCCCTGGGGCGGGTCATGCACCAGCCAGGCGATGCCGGCCTGGTCGGCGTGGCTCCAGCCGCCGACCAGCACGTCGGGCGCGCCGTCGCCGTCGAAGTCGCCGCCGGCCACGGCGTGGCCCGCGTGGTCCAGCGCCTGTCCCACCAGGGTGGTGCGGGCTGCCTCTTCGATGGACAGCTCGCCCCGGTGGCTCGAGGGCACCACGAAGGCGGCCCCTGTGCCGCCCCAGGCCTCGGCACCGATCAGCAGGTCGCCCAACCCGTCGCCGTCCGCGTCGGGCAGCAGGTGCAGATCCTGGCCCACCGCGGCCCCCGCGTCGGCGCTGCCGAGCACCAGGCTGGCTTCGTCCATGGACACGCTGGTGCCGTCGGTGGGCAAGGCCGCGCTCGAGAACAGGGTTGCCGCGCCGCTGTCCACGGCCCTGGTGTCCGCCTGGTTGGCTCCCACCAGCAGATCTGCGATGCCGTCGCCGTCGAAGTCTCCCACCCGGGCCATGGACGATCCGGCGTGATCGCCCTCCTGAGCGCCCAGCAGCCCGCCGTGGGCGCCGCTGAGCCAGACGATGTCCAGGTCGCCGTCGCAGTCGTCGTCCCGGTTGTTGGTGCGGTCGAAGCCGCCGGGGTGGACCTCCTTGTCCCCGTCATCGCAGTCCGTGTCGTCGGCGACGAAGCCCGAGGGCTGCGCGCAGGCCGAGGTGCTCTGATCGGGATCGCCCCAGCCGTCCCCGTCCTGGTCCAGGTACCACTCCAGCGTGTCCACCAGCCCGTCGTCCTCGTCGTCCACCGCGCCGTCGCAGTCGTCGTCCACGCCGTTGCAGCGTTCGTCGGCCAGGGGGTGGACCGCGGGGTCGTCGTCGTCGCAGTCGCCATCGTCGGCGACGAAGCCCGAAGGTTGCTCGCAGGCGGTGGTGGCGAGATCGGGGTCGCCGTGACCGTCGCCGTCGCGGTCGGGCCAGAATGGAGCTGCGCCCAGGGCGTCGCTGGGGTCGATGCTGCCGTCGCAGTCGTCGTCCACGCCGTCGCAGCGCTCCACCGCGCCCGGGTTGATCGTGGGGTCTGCGTCGTCGCAGTCCAGCGTGGAGTAGGCGCAGGCCTGGCGGTCGGGCCCTACGCCGTAACCGTCCTGATCCTGGTCATCGCAGGCGTCGCGCTGGGCCGGGCAGCCGGCCAGCAGGACCAGCAGGGTGAGCGAGGGGGAGAGGGCTCGGGCGTTCATCGTGACTCCAGCCTAGCGCTTCCTGCGCCTGGTCCACCAGCGCCACAGCAGCGCCAGCCCCACCAGGGCCATGGGGACGAGGGTGATGGGGGCCACCACGGCCACCGCGCCCAGGAACACCGCTGCCACCAGCCAGAACAGTGGCGGGAGCCGGCCGCTGGCCTGTGCTGGGGCGCGGGCGGGATCCGTGACCAGGATGAAGGCGCCGCGGCCGTTGGGGTGGTAGCTCCAGCCGTGCCTTGGGGCGATGGCCCGGAGCTCCCGGACCACCACCTCGCCCAGCACGCCGGGGCCGATGCTGTGGCTGCCTACGCCGGTGATGAAGCCCACCGCCCCGGTCTGCAGGTCGGCCATGGCTCGCTCCACCTGCCGCACGGCGGCCCGGGCGCAGCGGGCGTTCAGGTCGTGCAGGTCCACCTGGATCAGCTCGCCCTCGGTCCGCACGTGGCTGGTCGTCCGCCAGGGGCGCTCGGTAGCCCAGGGCAGCTCAGCGGCGTCGGCCTGTACGGGCTCGAGCTGTTGCCGCAGCCTGCTCAGATCATCGCGCAGGGCATCGCTCATGGCAGAAGCCTCCGCTCGCCCGGCGAGGTGTCGTCGAGATCGGCCGTAACGTCGGAGAGGAACATGGAAGGCGGGGCTCCGGGGTCTCAGGCGGATAATACCCTGGGGCCTCCACCGGGATGCCCCATGCGCGACGCCTTCATCGTCAATGTCCTCTCTGTGTTGCCCCGCGAGCGGCTGGCCCGGGTCATGGGCTGGCTCACCCGCCGCCGGCTGCCCCGGCTGCTGCACCGCTGGCTGTTGCGTTGGTTCGTGGGGCACTACCGCGTGGACATGAGCGAGGCCCAGGGCGGCATCGACGACTATCCCAGCCTGGCCGAGTTCTTCGTGCGCGATCTGAAGCCCGGCGCCCGGCCCCTCTGCGACGCCGTGGACGCGGTGGTTTCCCCTGCCGATGCCCAGGTCGCGGCCTTCGGCAAGGTGGTGGGCGACATCATCCCCCAGGGAGGCACCCACAAGGCCAGCATCCGCGAGATGTTGGGGGGCGACCACCCCTTCGAGGGGGGCGACTACGCCGTGCTCTACCTCTCCCCTCCGGACTACCACCGGGTGCATGCCCCGGTGTCGGGCCGGATCGTCCGCTGGAGCTACCTGCCCGGTCGGCTCTTTCCCGTGTTCGCGGCCTGCGTGGAGATGGTGGACGGCATCTTCTCCCGCAACGAGCGCTTGGTCACATGGATCGACACGGATCTGGGACAGGTGGCCGTGGTGATGCTGGGCGCCTTCGGCGTGGGGCGTATGTCGGCGGTCTACACCGACCTGGTCACCAACACCGGCGGCCTGGCCCGCGACGAGCGCCCCTCGGATCCTCCCACCATCCAGCGCGGCGACGAGTTGGGCCGCTTCCACATGGGCAGCACCGTGATCCTGTTCTTCGAGCCAGGGCGGGTGAGCTGGGAGCTCGAGCTGGGTCAGCGGCCCCGGGTGCGGGCGCGCATCGCTGCGGCCCTGGGCGTCGAGGGCTAGCGCTTGCCCGCGGCGCGCGACGGGCTCCCTGGCCCCCGCTGTGCTCGCCATCCCAGGCAGCCCGCCCTCGAGCGCTGCTCGCGCTGCGGTGATCAGCTCTGCGAGGTCTGCGCGGCCCAGGCTTGCGAGGCCCCCGACTGCCCGCGCGCGGGCCCCCCTGGCGACAGCTGGACCCTGCCGGTGCCCTGGGAGCTGGGCGGGCGGCTGGGCTGGAGCAAGGCCTTCGTGCACACCGTGGCGCGGCTGGTCACTCAGCCTGGTCGCTTCTTCCGCGCCTTGCCGTGGCGGGGCTCCGTCTCCCTGCCCCTGGCGTTCGCCGCCAGCAGCTTCACCTTGGGGGCCGGGGTGGTGATGGTGGCGGTGGCCTGGTCCGATCTGCCGGGCGCCCTGCCCGCCCTGCTGCTGGTGTTGGCGGCGCTGCCCTTCGTCGGATTCTACCGGGGGGTCGGCATGGCCCTGCTGCTGTGGGTGGGCCTGGGGGTCCTCGAGGGCCGCGCTCGCTCGTTCACCGCGGTGCTGCGGGTGAGCTCCTACGCCATGGGGGCCGACCTGCTGCTGCCGGTGGCGGGCCTGGGCGTGTATGTGGGCGCTGTGCTGCAAGTGCTGGCCCTGCGCCGGGGCTTGGGGGTCAGCCTGTGGCGCGCTGTGCTGGTGGCGTGCCTGCCCCTGGCCTTGTTCCACCTGGTTGTGCTGGGGGCCCTGGCCCTGTTCCTGGCCTTGAGCGGGCAGAGGTTCTGATGCCCCTGGCCCTGCTGCTGGCCCTGTCGGCCTCGGCCGCCGAGCCGCTGGTCTTCGAGCATCGCGCCTTCACCTTGGACAACGGGCTGCGCGTGGTGCTGCATGCCGAGCCCCGGGCCCCGCTGGTGAGCATCCAGTTGCTGGTGGCGGCGGGGGCGCGCGACGATCTCGAGGGGCTGGGCGGCACGGCTCACCTGCTCGAGCACGGGATGTTCACCGGCACGGCGCGGCTGCCGGGGCAGGGCTTCGATCTGGAGCTCGAGGCCCTGGGCGGCGACGCCAACGCCTGGACCCACTACGACTGGACCGGCTTCACCACCACGGTGCCGCCGGGCGCCCTCGAGCGCGCCCTGGTGCTCGAGGCCGATCGCCTCGCCTCCCCCAGCCTGGACCCCGCAGCGGTGGCCACCCAGCGTCGGGTGGTGCAGGCCGAGGCCGCGGGCATCCTCTCGACCCCACACGGGCAGGACGCGGCGGTGCTGGCCTCGTTGCTGTACCCGGGGCAGCACCCCTATGGCCGTGACCTGATGGGGCTGGCCGGCCCCAGGGGAGCGCGGGATCTCGGCCTGCTGGACCCCGCTGCGCTGCGGGCTTTCCACCATGGACACTACGCCCCCTCGGGCTGCGTGTTGGCCATCGCCGGCGACGTGGACCCGGCGCAGGCCGAGGCCTGGGTGCGCTCCAGCTACGGCGCCATCCCGGCACGTCCGGCGGCGGAGCGCGGCGCCGCGCCTGCCCCGGCCCTCGTGGGCGAGCAGCGCTGGTGGCTGCCCGCGGACGTGGGCGCTGCCACCGTGTCCATGGGCTGGCGCGGCGTGCCTGTGGGCCATCCCGACGAGCCTGCCCTGGCCCTGCTGGCCTGGCTGCTGAGCCACGACAGCCGGCTGGGTCGCCTGGTGGAGCGGGGGCGGGCCACGGAGCTGCACGCCTGGAGCGACAGCTGGCAGCTGGGGGGCGGCTTCGTGATCACCGCGAAGGCCGAAGACGGTCGGCTTGCCCCGCTGCAGCGGGCCGTAGACAGAGAGCTCGCGCGTCTGGCCCGGCAGGGACCGGAGCACGCGAGCCTTGCCCGCGCCCAGGGGGCCTGGCGGAACCGGTGGCTGCGGGCGGCGGACCCCGTGCAGGGGCGGGCCTCGCTGCTCGCTCAGTGTGTCGCCATGGGCCTGGAGCCGGGCTGCAGCCCCGCGCTGCTGGCCCGCTACCAGGCGGTTCAGCCTGCGGACATCCAGCGGGTGGCCCGGGATCTGGTGGAGGCTCAGGGGCGGGTGCTGCTGTCGGTGAGCTCGGAGACGGGGCGCCGTCGTGGCTTGCCGGGCTCCGAGCCCGTGGTGCTGCCGTGATCGCGCTGGTGTTGTCACTGCTGTTGTCGGTCTCGGCCGCGCAGACGGATCAGGCGGGCCCTGCACCGCCTCCACCGGTGGGGCCGCCCGCCGCCCTGGCGCTCCCCCCGGCGATGGGCCTGCAGCGCGTGGCGCTGCCCGAGGTCACAGAGCACAGCCTGCCCGGCGGGGCGCGGCTGTGGATGGAGCCACGTCCCAGCGCTCCGCTGATCGCCCTCGAGCTGGTGCTCACCCTGCCCCCCGCCCAGGTGGATCACGAGCTGCAGCAGGCGCTGCGCTTGCTGCCGGTCATGGTGGATCACGGTGCGCGTGGCGCTCCTCCGGGTGGGCTCGACGCCCAGCTCGAGCCCCTGGGGGCCTCGGTGGTGCTGGCCAAGGTCGACACGGGCCTGCGGCTGCGGCTGCTCACGCCGCCCGAGCGGCTCGAGGCCTCCCTGGATCTCATCGCCGGGGCGCTGGTGGCGCCAGAAGTGGCCCGGCGCGATCTTCGGCGCGCGCAGCAGAGCGCGTGGCGAGCGCATCGGAGCTTGCTCGGCTCGGCCACGGGCAGGCTGCGCCGGAGCGAGATCGAGGCGCTCTACCCACCCGAGCACCTGCTGGCGCGCTGGCGGCCGACCCAGGCCTGGCCGGGGCGTTCGGCGTTTCTGCTCCAGCATGCCCGCCTGCTCGGCCAGGGCGGAGCGACGCTGGTGCTGCTGGGTCCCGTGGGCCCCGTCGAGCTGGAGCTGGTGGCTCAGCGGCTGGGCTCGCTGGGGCCGCCCGTGGCCGATCCCAGCCTGGAGCCGGCCCGCGGCCCCAGCCCGGGGCCCGCCGTGATCCCCCTGGCCGAGCCCGGCGCCCAGCAGGCTCGGGTGGTGGTAGCCTTTCCCGTGCCTGTGGGGGTTTCCTGGGCCGAGGCCCAGCTGGTGGCCGACGTGCTCGGGGGCGGGGCCACCGCGCGGCTGGACCGGCGGCTGCGCGAGGAGCTGGGCCTGGTCTACGAGGCCACCGCCCGGTTGGTGCGCGAGCCCGGCCACGCCCGCCTGCGCATCGAGACCCGCCTGAGCGGCAGCGACCCGGCGCCGGGCTTCACCGCCTTGCAGGCGGAGCTGGCGGGCATGGACGCCATCGACCCCGCCGAGCTGCAGCGCGCCAGGGCCACCCGCCTCTTCGCTGCTGCCCGGGAGCTCGACAGCCTCGAGCGCAGCGCAGCGCGCATGGGGCAGCTGGCCTTGCTCGGCCTGGATCCTGCCGCCTGGCAGCGGGAGCTGGACGATCTGGCGAGCGTGGATCACGACGCCGTCGAGCGCGCCGCCGCCGCCATGCTCGAGCCCTGCGCGGCCACCTGGGTGATCCTGGGAGACCCAGAGGTCATGGACGCACTCCTGCACATGCCGACCGGCTGCACGCCTGCGGTGGAGAGCGAGGATAGAGGCACCTCATCCTCTTCCCAGGAGTGACCCATGAGCGGTCTTTTCGCCCTCGCCTTGATCGCGCTTCCGCTGCCTGCACAGGAGCTCGACGCCCCCACCACTCACCCGGTGATGGTCGGTGAGGTCCAGGTCACCCTGCTGCCCGACGCGCCCCGCAGTGTGGTGCAGCAGGGCGAGCGGCTGTGGATTCTCACGGCCGACGGGGTCATCCAGAGCTGGATGCTGGGTCCCGGCGGATGGGGACAGGGCCCCGAACAGGCCGCGCCCTCGGCGTCCGGCTTGGTGCTGGTCCAGGGAGCGCCCTGGGTGGTGGTCCACGAGGTCAAGGCGGTGCCCCTGGGGACCTACGATCTCGGTCTACCCCCGCAGGCCGGATTCTCCGTGGGCAGCTCGGCCGAGCCCTCGGCCCCCGTCGCAGAGTCACCCGCCTCCTCCACCCTGGGTGCCGTCCTGAACGTCGGCCAGGGTGCTGTGGTGGTGGACATCGGGCGCGGCGCGGGGATCAGCCCCGGCACGGATCTGCGCTTCATGGGCACCGAGCTGGTGGAGGTGCCCAGCTTGAGCGGCACCGGCACCGAGCTGCGGGAGGTGGGGCGTGTCAGCGGCACCGGCCGGGTGCGCATGGTCGAGGATGACCGGGCCTTGGTGGACCTGGACCGCGGCGGTCGGGTGGCCATCGGCGATCAGGTGGAGCTGTCCCAGGCCGGGCTGCGCTACCCCATGGCCCCCGAGCGCCTGGGCGGCCTGCGGGAGAGCGGCCTGGTGGTGCGCCCCGTGCTTGGCCTGGACACCCTGGGCGTGGCCTTCATCAACGAGCTGTGGACCACCTGGGTCTTCGACAAGCCGTGGTACGCCACCGCGCGGGTCGCGCCCCTGGGGTTGGGCTGGAGCCGTGAGGGCAACCCCATCTCCGTGGCCGGGCTGGTGAGCGGTGGCTACGACGCCCGCTACTTCAGCGTGGGCCTGGGCGCGGGCTGGTCCATGCTCAACGGTGATCCGTCCAGCTGGGGCCGCAGCTACGAGTACGCTCAGGACGGCGGCGGCTGGGGCGCGGTGCAGTTCGACGACGTGGACAACGCCTTCTCGGTGGTCCAGGAGGCCCGGCTGGGCGCCCGGGACGGCCTGAGCCTCAGCGTCCGCAACACCTTCGTGCTCGTGCCGCAGCAAGAGAGCACCTGGAACGGGACCTGCGATGGCTACGACTACTACTACGACGGCGAGATGACCTGGGAGGACTGCTACGACGTCACCGACACGGGCAAGTCCTTCGAGTACGGCGGCATCGCCATGACCCTGAACGTCCCCGTGGGCTCCCGCACCGACCTGTTCTCGGACTTCGGCACCGGCGGCTCCGGCGTCACCTGGGTCGAGGGCGGCGTGGCCACCTGGCTGCGGGGCCACGGCGACAAGGGCAGCCTGGGGATCTCCGTGGCCGCCGGCTACGGATCGCTGCAGGCTCAGCCCAACGACGAGTGGGTCGAGCTGTACGGGCCCTTGGTGAGCCTGGGCGCCCGGTGGCGTTGGTAGAACAGGAGCGCGCCATGCATCACATCCTGCCCCTCGTTCTGCTCTCCCTGGCCTGCACCCCCCCGGCCGACACGGGCCCCAAGGCCGACGACACCGGCCCCGGGCCCACCCGGACCACCCCGCCCCCCACCTTCATCACCGACGTGCCAGCGCGTCTGGTGGCCCTGGGCGATGTGCACGGCGACCTCGAGGCCACCCGCGCGGCCCTGCGCCTGGCGGGCGCCATCGGTGACGACGACGCCTGGGCGGGGGGCGAGCTGGTGCTGGTGCAGACCGGCGATCAGATCGACCGCGGCCCCGACGATCGCGCCATCCTGGACCTGTTCGAGGCCCTGGCCGACCAGGCCGCGGCCGCCGGCGGTGCGGTCTACGCCCTGTGGGGCAACCACGAGGTGATGAACGTCGAGCTGGACCTGCGCTACGTGCACGAAGACGCCTGGGCCAGCTTCGACGACACCGAGTACGACCCCGAAGATGCCGAGCTGGCCAGCTACACCGAGGCGCAGCGCGGGCGGGTGGCCGCCTTCCGGCCTGGCGGTCCCTACGCCGCGGTGCTCGCGGGCCGCAACGGCGTGATGGTGGTGGGCGAGACCGCGTTCGTACACGGGGGCCTGCTGCCGGACCACGTCAGCTACGGCGTCGAGACCTTCAACGCCGAGGTGCAGGCCTGGATGCGGGGGGAGACCTCCGAGACCGGGTTGATCCTGCAGAGCGACAGCCCGGTGTGGGCGCGCACCTACAGCGAGGATGTCGGCACCCTCGAGTGCGCCCAGCTCACCACCGCGCTGGACACCCTCGGGGCCGCGCGCATGGTGGTGGGCCACACCATCCAGGACGAGATCAACCCGGCCTGCGACGGCGAGATCTGGCGCATCGACGTGGGCATGTCCGAGTACTACGGGGGCTCACCGGCGGTGCTCGAGATCACTCAGGATGGGGTCAGCGTGATCGAGTGATCCGATCGGACAGTTCCTGACCGTTGTGGGGGTAGCGGGCGGGGTGAACATATGTTCAAATAGAGTCGATGGTCCCCCGTACGCCGGCCGCCCGTCTCTGCTGCCTCGACCTGGACACCTTCTTCGTCTCGGTCGAGCGCCTGCTCGATCCCTCCCTCGAGGGAAAGCCCGTGGTGGTGGGAGGTCGCAAGGGCCAGCGGGGGGTGGTCACCGCCGCCAGCTACGAGGTGCGGGCCTTCGGGGTGCGCTCGGGCATGCCCATGGCCGAGGCCGAGCGGCGCGCGCCCCACGCGGTGTTCCTGCCCACCCGGCACGGCGTCTACTCGCCCTACTCCCGCAAGGTCAAGGAGATCCTCGAGCGCGGCTGCCCGTCGGTCCAGACCGCCAGCATCGACGAGTACTACCTGGACTGGTACGGCTGCGAGCGCATGCTGCGCCGGCTGGGCGACCGCGACGACGACGCGGCGGTGCTGCGCACGGTGCGTGGCCTGCGCCAGCAGATCCAGGACGAGCTGGGCCTGCCCGCGTCGGTGGGCATCGGTGCCACCCGGGCCATCGCCAAGATGGCCAGCCGCGACGCCAAGCCCGCCGGGGTCTTCCTGGTGCCCCTGGGCCAGGAACAGGCCTATGTGCGGGACATGCCCGTGCGCGCCTTCCCCGGCATCGGGCCGGTGGCTGAGCGTCGCTTGAACGCCGCGGGGCTGCACACTCTGGGCCAGCTGGTGGATCTGCCTGCGGGGCCCGTGCTCATGCGCTTCCAGGGCCCGGTCTGCGCGGTGCGCCAGGGCATCGATCCAGCCCGCGCCCAGCCCCTGGGCCGGGACCGGCCCGCGTTCCACGAGCACGACCCCCAGGGCGTCGACGTGGGCAGCATCTCCAACGAGCGCACCTTCATGCAGGACGCCGCCGACCCGGTAGCCGTCGAGGTGCAGCTGCGCGCCCTGAGCGAGCGGGTGGCCTGGCGCGCCCGGGGCCGGAACGTCCGCGCCCGCACCATCGGCCTCAAGCTGCGCTGGTCCGACTTCGAGACCATCTCCCGCTCCATCACCGTCGGCCCCACCTGGTGCGAGCACGAGATCCACCGGGTGGTGCTCGAGCTGTACCGGGCCGCCAAGGGTCGCCAGCGCCGCTCGGTGCGGCTGGTGGGTGTGGTGCTGTCCAACCTGGTGGCCCCCTCCCAGCAGCTGGCCCTGCCCTTCGCCGATCCCACCCGCCCCAGCCCTGGCGACGCCATCGACGCCGTCCGCCAGCGCTTCGGCTACGACGCCATCCGCCTGGGGGCGGTGGGCAAGAAGTCCAGCTGGGTGGCGTGAGCCGCTAGTCTTCCCAGGCCAGCCGGCCCAGCTTGCGGCGGTCGCGCTTGGTGGGCCTGCCGGCGCCGCGCTCTCGCTCCACGGGCGGCACGGGGCGCTCGGGGGGCGGGGGGGTGAGGTCGTCGAACAGGGTGGCGGCCACCTCGGCAGATCCGCGGCGGTCTGCCAGGGCGACCACCCGCAGGATGCGCTTGTGCGTCTGGAGCCAGACCTCTACCAGATCGTCGGGGCGCACGGGGCGAGACGCGCGAGCCTTCTCGCCGTTCACCGTCACCTGTCCCGCGGCGCAGGCCTTGGTGGCCTGGGAGCGGGTCTTGAAGCAGCGGGCGGCCCAGATCCACTTGTCCAGGCGGACCACAGCTGCGTCACTCACGTCGGCGCCACCCCAGGGTCAGGCCGAGCATGGCCAGCAGGCCCAGGCCCACGGGGGCCGTGGGGGCGGAGGTGCAGCCGCACTTGCCGGGAGGCTCGGAGTCGCCCGTGTCGTCGGTGGCGCCCGTGTCGCCGGGCGCGGCCAGGCAGATCTCGGCCTGGGCCGCGTCGCCCAGGCAGAACAGGAACTTCTGGGAGCTGTCGCTGATGCGGGCCTGGGTGCCCACCAGCCAGTAGATGCCGGCGTCGAGATCCTCGGCCACCTGGAACCAGGCCGGCTCGGTGGGGGTCCACTCCACCAGCGCGGGCTCCACCGCCCCCGACTCGGTGCCGTCGACCACCGGGTGCAGGGTGAAGATCACGCCTGTGGCGTCGTCGTCGTGGCTGAACCACAGCTCGCCGCCGGGGTGCTGCAGCTGGTAGTAGCTGGCGGCCAGGGGGTAGAAGCGGTTGTCGTCCTCGAGGGTGGCGCCCATGGCGCTGATGTCGATGGGGCCGATCTCCGCGGCGTACTCGTGGCTCTCCATGGCCCCGGCCCGGAACTTGGTGGCCAGGTTCCACTGGGTGAAGGTGCTCCACTCGGTGGCCAGGTCCGACCCGTTGGCCTCGATCACCGCCTGCATCTCGGTGAGCGTGTCCTTGTCGGCGCCGTCCCACTCGAGGGCCTGCTGCAGGGCCACGATGGCGTCGGTGCCCAGGCGGACGTTCATGAAGTCCCACCACAGGGCGGTGGCGTAGGCGAAGGTGGGCACCGGGCCTGTGGGCGGGTTGTCCAGGGATCGCCCGGTGTCGTCCAGGTAGTAGCCGGCCAGGTGGATGAAGTCTTCGCTGTCCGGGTCGAAGAGCCGCTCGGCCAGGGTGGCGGTGCCCTCGGACCACCAGACCGGGGACTCGGCCTCGTAGGCGGCCTGCACGGCGTGGAACAGCTCATGGCTGGTCAGGGTGTTCACGGCCTGGGTGAGGTTCGAGTAGCCGTAGCCGGCGAAGTCGTTCTCCATCATGAAGAAGCCGGAGCACACGTTGGGCTGGCTGTCGCAGCTGTCGGCGCTGAAGGCGCCGTCGCCCTGGCCCGCGAAGTCCACCAGGTAGACGTCGAAGGCGTAGCTGCCCCCCACCTCGCCCAGGCCCATCTCTTCTTCGCCGAGGGGACGGCGGAAGCCGAGGCTCTCGTAGTGGTCGAAGACGGCGGCGGTGGTGGCCGCCACCAGCTGGGCGAAGTCGGGCAGTCCGTCGCTGTCGTCGTCGTCCAGGATGGTGACGCTGGAGCCAGACACGCTGTAGTGCACGCGCACCGAGCCGTCCTCGCTGTCCAGGTACTCCACCACGTCGTCGTCCTCGAAGGAGAACATTCCCCCTTCGGTGGGGCGGGTAGGCATGGGGTTGAACAGCGCCCGCTGCTGGGCGAGCAGGGGCGTCAGGCACTCGATGGCCGAGGCCGGCGAGGCGAGGACGAGGAGCAGTGCGACGATCATGGCGGCCTACAGGAAGGACCAGCGCAGCGTGAGCAGGCCCGAGTCCGAGCCCGCGGCGCCGCTGGTGTTGCAGTCGTCCTGGCCCGAGCCGTAGTAGGCCTCGACCATCAACTTGAGCACCTGGCCGTCGTCCAGCTGGATCAGGAAGGGGACCATGGTGGTCTCGACGCAGGCGCTGTAGGCCCACCAGCCGTAGGTGGCGAAGGTGGGGGACATGCCGTAGCCGTCCATCTGCAGCTCACAGGACTCGGAGTAGAAGTCCTCGAGCTGGTAGGTGACGCCGCTGGGCTCTTCGGTGAGGTCGGCGTAGTCGTAGGCAGCCATCTTGGAGATGCCGACGCAGCTGGGGCCGCCGTCGCCGCTGTTCATGCGCAGCAGGAAGCGCCGCAGGCCCATGTGCCACTCGGCGCTCTCGAGGGCGTCCTCGTCGCTGATGTCCACCCGGCTGGCGCCGTCGGCGTCGAAGCGGATGTAGACCCAGGGGTTGTTGGCGGCCTGGTTCATGCCGCCGGCCGAGGCGTCGACCACGGTGACGAAGTCGTCGCCGTCGGTGGTGGTGGTGACCGCACCGTCGCTGACGTCGCCGTCGTCGGTGAGCAGGTCCTGCACCAGATCGTCCTCGCAGGCCACCGGGACCAGCTCGGGGCACATGCTGGCGGTGGTGTCGCTGTCGCCGGTCTCGCCGGGGTTCTCGGTGTCGTCCTTGGGATCGTCGCCGCAGCCGAAGGTGAGCAGGGCGGCCAGGGGAAGCAGCTTGTGGGCCTTCATGGGAGGTCTCCTCGTGATGGGTTGCGGCAGGCAGCCTATCACTGACCCTGGTCATCCGCCGGGGCAGGGTGGCGTGCTACTGACTACGGAGTGGCGCATCCTCCGCCCTGCGCGGGCGGGGCGGCTTGGCACGCCATGTCTCGTTTTGGGAACGAGTGAGACCTGGAGGTCACCGTGGAGCGCGCACGCGAGGGAGCCCTGGTAGGCTGGGTGTCCATCCTGCTCAACATCGTGTTGTTCGGGCTCAAGATGTGGGCCGGCATGATCACGGGCAGCGTGGCCATGATCGCCGACGCCTGGCACACCCTGGCGGACTCGTTGAGCTCGGTCATCGTGCTGGTGGGCTTCCGCCTGGGCGCCCGACCCGCCGATCGGGAGCACCCCTTCGGGCACGGCCGCGCCGAGCTGATCGCCGCGGTGATGATCGGTACCCTGCTGGTGCTGGTGGGCCTGGGCTTCGGCCGTGAGGCCATCGTGCGGCTGCTGGACCACGAGCCCGCCAGCTTCTCCACCTTCGCCATCGTGGTCTTCAGCGTCTCGGCGGTGCTCAAGGAAGGCCTGGCGCGCTGGTCCGTGAACGTGGGTCGCCGCATCGACGCGCCGGCCCTGGTGGCCGATGCCTGGCACCATCGCAGCGACGCCATCGCCTCGGCGGTCATCGTGGCTGGGGCGCTGCTGGGGTCCCGCTTCTGGTGGGTGGACGGCCTGCTGGGCCTGGTGGTGGCGGCCATGATCCTCCACGCGGCCTGGGACATCATCAAGGACGCGGCGGAGCGGCTGATGGGCAGCGCGCCGGACCCCCAGTTCGAGGCGCGGCTGCTCGAGGTGATCGCGGCGGTGGCCCCCGAGGGTGCCGAGCCCCACCACCTGCACCTGCACAGCTACGGAGGTCACCAGGAGCTCACCCTGCACCTGTACCTGGACGCCGCCATGCCCGTGCGCGAGGCCCACGCGGTCTCGGAGCGCGTCGAGGCCGCCCTGCTGGCGGAGCTGGGGGTCGAGGCCACGGTGCATGTGGATCCCGACGATCAGCCCCGCGGGGGCCAGGCGTCATAGCCGGCGGAGCTCGCGGGTGGCCGATGCTCGTCTTTGCGGCTAGCCTCGAGCCATCATGAGTCTGCCCTCCTCCTTCATGCCCATGCGCTGGGGCTTCGTCTTTCTGGCCTGTCCCGTCCGGATGACGGAGCAGCACCAGAACGATCTGGTGCGCCTGGCCATCCAGGCCTACTTCGATGACGAGGGCGAGCGCAGCTTCGAGTGGCCTGAGTGCCGGGGGCAGCTGCGGGTCGAGTCCGACGCCATCTCACTGGGGGCCTTCTCCGGCCAGCGCTTCAGCGCAGAGGTGCACGTACCCACCGGCTCGGGCCAGGTGCAGTTCCTGGTCACAGAGGCCCAGCTGAAGATTGCGGCCGGCGAAGTGGCCGAGGCCTGAGCCAGGGATGCCCCCCACGGTCCCCTGTCCCAGCTGCGGTCGCCCCAACGCGCCGCATCGGGCCACCTGCCTGTACTGCGGCGCCGACCTGCCCTCGCCCTCGGCGCTCCCCCCAGCGCCGGCTCCACGCAAGGAGCTGCCCAAGGACCTGGACGAGGCCTTCCAGCGGGCCATGCTGCAGGGCGACATGCGGCAGCTGCGCGAGGTCCTGGGCGCCGTCGAGGCCCGGCCCACCGTCTTCGAGCCCTCCGAGGCACCGCCCGCTGTACGCGCGCCCGTGGGGCTCTCGGCATCTTCGGGTCCCTCCGCCCTGGACTCGTCCGTCGAGCCGCTGGCGCTGCCCGCCCAGGCGAGCGCACCGCCGGAGCTTCCGGTTCTCCCGCCTCCCTCCATCGACGAGCTGTACGTCCAGCTCAGCCAGGCGGTGGTCCTGGCGGGCAGCTGGGAGGACGATCCCCGGGCAGCCGCGGGGGTCCTGAGCCAGGCCCGAGAAACCCTGGATCTGCTCGTGGAGCAACTAGGGGAGCGGGAGAGCCCGCCGCCGCTGGTGCTGCCCCCCTTCCGCCAGCCCTACGCCCTGGTTGTGGACTCCCCTGGCGACGATGCCCGCCTGCGCGAGGTGGCCCAGGCGCTGGGCGTCGATCTTGCCACCGCCCGGCAGGTGGCGGTCCGGGGGCACCCCCAAGCCGCCCTGCGCTCGGCGGATCAGGCCGAGCTCGAGGGCCTCGCCGCCCGCTACCGCGAGGCCCTGGGCTTGCCCGCGGTGGTGCTGGACGAGGGGCTGCTGCGGGATCTTCCTTCGGCCCGGCTGGTCCTGTCTCTGGCGGCGGAGGGGCCCTGGCGTTGGGCGGTCAGCAGCAGCTGGGAGCCCGACACCAGCGCCATCGCGGGCCTGTCTGTTCGCGAAGTCCCCCCCTCTGCACCGCGCTTGGTGGTGGTGGGCGAGGTGGTGATCACCCGCTTCCGGGAGCAGCGTGGGCGCCGCAAGGACGACGGTCGGCTGGCCAGCCATGGGGATCGCCGACTGCGCGTGCTCGACCTGCACCATGACGACGCGGTGCTCCGGGTGGTCGAGGGGATCACCCAGCTGTCGGGCTGGCCCACCCTCGATCCGCGCAGCACCTCCCTGGCCTTCCACGGGCTGTCCGAGGCCCTCGAGGCCCGCTTCCCTGGCGTCACCGTGCTCGGGCGCCGCATCTGCCAGCCCACCCGGCAGCCCGAGGCCCGGGGGGACGGGCGCATGGAGGCGGCCGGCTGGCCAGCCTGGGAGGAGCACAGCCGCTCGTGCCGGGCCTTGTTTCTGGGGTGATCAGGGGTCGCCGCGTCGAGTGAGCGGGAGCGACAGAGCGTCGCCCCCCTACGCGTCGATGCTGCCCAGCACTCTCCAGCACTTGGGGAACCAGGCCCAGTGGTCGTCCACGCGCACCAGCCCGTCGAACGCCATGCCCAGCCGCTCGCCCTGCTTGACGAACTTCCAGCACAGCCAGACGTGGCCGGGGCGCAGGGTGTGGCGGATGCGCTCGAAGCCTCCGGGGAAGGCGCCGGGGGCGCCCTGGTCGCGGATCTGCGCGGAGTCGGCCGCGGCCAGCAGCAGCTCGCGCTGGCCTGCGTTGGGGCGCGGCACCGGCTTCATCTCGTCCCAGATGCGCTCGTAGGCTTGCTGGACCACGCCCGCGTAGGCCGGCTCGAAGACCTTGGCGTAGTCCTCGGGCTGTGGCCGGAGCTGCTCGGCCAGCTGGTCGTGAGCGGCGCCGGGCTTCAGGAAGGGCTCGAGCAGCATGCGCGCCAGGCCGACGGCCTCGGCCAGGGGCTGGGGGGCCTCGGTGGCTGGCGTGGCCGTGGCTACGCCCATGCTCTCGAGGCGCTGCAGGGTGAGGTCGATGACCTGCTGAACGAAGGCCATGCCCACCGTGTTGTCCAGGTCGGCCATGCCCATGGCGCGCAGCTGGCGGCCGATGCCCGCGCCTTCGGGGTCTTCGCGGGCCTGCCGCAGCTCCGCGATCAGGCGCTCCATGTCCTGGCGGGTGGGCTCTCGGCCCACCTGCTGCATCAGGCTGCGGGTGATCAGCTCCGACCAGTCGATCTCGTTGGGGTCCATGGTGGCCTCGGGGTGGCGACGCTTCAGCCTACCCCGCCAGGCCGCCCGCGTGCATCACGGCTCGGCTTGCACGAAGTGCTCGCGGTACTTCATCACCTTGGGAGAGACGACGAAGGCGCAGTAGGGCTTGTCGGGGTTGTTTCTAAAATAGTCCTGGTGGTAGTCCTCGGCGGGCCAGAAGCGGTCGAGGGGTAGGACCTGGGTGCTGAAGGCGCCCCGGTAGGTCCCGGCGGCCTCCTCCCGGGCGATGCTGGCGCGAGCGATCTGGGCTTGTTCGTCGTCCCGGACCAGGATGATGGAGCGGTACTGGCTGCCCACGTCGTTGCCCTGGCGGTCTGCGGTGGTGGGGTCGTGGATCACCCAGAAGATCTCCAGCAGCTTGTCCAGCTGGATCTGTGTGGTATCGTAGGTGATCTGCACCACCTCGGCATGCCCTGTGCGGCCGGTGACCACTTGCTCGTAGCTGGGGTTGGCCACGCGGCCTCCCGCGTAGCCCGAGGTCACGTCCAGCACGCCGGGCACGTCTTCGTACACGGCCTCGAGGCACCAGAAGCAGCCACCGCCGAGGGTGAGCAGGGAGGTCTGTGGGCGGGGGTCGGCCAGCTCGGCTCCTGGGTCCGCGTGGGAGGGCGAGACCATGAGCATGGCCGTCATGAGGGTGAACACGTCGCTGATCATGGCGCCTCCGGGGAACTGTTGGGTTCCCTCAGAAGCTCCACCCCGAAGGCGTGAGCGTCAGGTGAGCGGGGCTACCGGTGTGCGGGTCAGCGCCCCGGCGCCGCGCTGGGTGGTGGGGCGAGGGGGTGCATCGCGCAGGGGATGGACCAGCCGCAGCGGTCCACGATGTGGATGTTGGCGTCCTCGACCCCCTCCGGTGGGACCTCGAGCAGCGTGCGGCAGTTTCGCCAGTCCTGCTCCACACAGGCGAGATCGCGCTCCTGTCCTACGGGAGCGGCGCGCGCGGTCTCGAGGCGCTGCTCGAGGCTGTCCATGCGGTCGGGGGTCTGCACGCAGTACCAGCCGGGGGCGAGCGTCAGCGTGAAGATGCCCTGCTCATCGGGGCGGACGGTGGTCGTGGGCTCGATCTCGCTGTTCTCCTGTCCCCCTCGGAGGTGCAGCTCGCCCTGGTAGGGTCGCCGGACGGTGCCGACGCCATCGGGCGGCGCGACCCCCTGACACCAGGGTTGAGACCGCCAAGCCGTGCCGCGGACGGGGACGCGGGCGTCGTCAGTCCTCTTCCGCGTCGTCCGCGTCGTCCGCGTCGTCGTCCTCGCCCTCGGCTGCGCTGGCGATCAGGCTGCCGTCGGCCTGGAACAGGGCCTCGAGCCGCTGGCTGTCGGCGGTTCGCAGCTCCACCCCGTAGGCTGCGCCCTTGCGCTCGGCCTCGAGCAGGGTGGCGCCTGGCCAGCCGGCCTGGGCCGCCGCGGTGACCGCCGCTGGCAGGTCTGCCACGGGGATCTCCTGCTCCTCGGCCTTGGCGAAGGCCAGCAGCACCGTGCCGCTGGGGTCCAGCAGGACTTCGTGCTCGCTGCCGTCCGCCGCGCGGATCTCCACCTCCCAGTTGGCGCCCTCACGCTCGGACTCCTGCACCAGGAAGCCGGGCCACTGGGCGTTGAGCGCGGCCATGATCTCGGCGGGCAGGTCCGGCACACCCAGGCC
>CALDOK010000295.1 GCA_937912125.1 uncultured Pseudomonadota bacterium | reverse complement strand
CCTCTTCAGCCCACACCTGAGCGATTTTAATGGCGCTCAAAACTGCCATCTCCATGGCTCGCACGGCCACCCACTCGAACTTGGAGTGGAAGTTGACCCCACCCGCGAAGATGTTGGGGGTGGGCAGGCCCAGGGCGGAGAGGCGAGCGCCGTCGGTGCCGCCGCGGATGGACAGCAGGCGAGCCTCGATGCCGGTCATGTTGACGGCCTTCATGGCGAACTCGATGGCCCGGGGTTCGACGTCGAGGTGGTAGATCATGTTGCGGTACTGCTCCTTGATCTGCACTTCGATCTTGGAGCCCTCGAACTCGCGCTGCAGGGACTCCGCCAGCAGGTGGAGGTAGGCTTCGAGGCGCTCGAGGCCTTCGACGGTGAAGTCGCGCACGATGTAGGTGATGGTGGCGGTGGAGGTGTCGGCCACCAGGTGCACGGGGTGCAGGTAGCCCTCGCGGCCCTCGGTGCACTCGGGGGACAGGCCCTGGGGGATGCACTCGATGAAGCGCGCGGCCACGCGGGCGGCGTTGATCATCTTGTTCTTGGCGTAGCCGGGGTGCACGTCGCGCCCGGTGATCTTGATGACCGCGCCGTCGGCGCTGAAGGTCTCGTTCTCGACCTCGCCCATGGTGGAGCCGTCGAAGGTGTAGGCCACATGGGCCCCGAAGCCTTCCACGTCGAAGTGAGCGGTGCCCATGCCCACTTCTTCGTCCGGGGTGAAGCCCAGGCGGATGGTGGGGTGGATGAGCGCGGGCTGCTCCATCATCATGGCGACGGCCTCGAGGATCTCGGCCAGGCCGGCCTTGTCATCGGCGCCCAGCAGGGTGGTGCCGCTGGCGGTGATGATCTCTTCGCCCACGAACTTGGCCAGCTCGGGGTTCTCCTTGGCCTTGATGATCACCTCGGGGTCGTCGGGCAGGGCGATGTCGGTGCCGTCGTAGACGTGCACGATGGGCTTGACGTGCTTGCCGGAGACGCCGGGGTAGGTGTCGTAGTGGGCCAGCAGGCCGACCACGGGCTGGCCTTCGTAGCCGGGAGTGGCTGGCAGGGTGGCGGTGACGTAGCCGTGCTCGTCGAGCTTGACGTCGGTGAGGCCCATGGCCCGGAGATCGGCCTCGAGGATGGCGGCGAACTCGAGCTGCTGGGGGGTGCTGGGGTAGCGGTCTTCGACGCCATCTTCGGACTGGGACCAGATCTCGACGTAGCGGAAGAAGCGCGACTTGAGGCGCTCGGTGTTGACCTTCATCTTTGGCTCCGGGGCAGGGATTGGCAGGGTTCATCCCGTAACACGGACCCAGGCTTGTCCCGGTCAGAACTCGAGCGAGATCTTGTTGGTGATGGAGGTGTCCGTGGCCACCAGGGGGGGCTCTCCGTCCACCAGCCGGACGGGATCGGAGTCGTGGCGCAGGGTGAAGGCGATGCCGAGGGAGAAGTGCTCGCCCAGGCCGACGCTCAGGGCGCTCTCGTTGAGCAGCCGGTAGTCGGCGAAGTCGGTGATGCGGGGCTGGGCGTAGGCGGTTGAGCTTAGGGTCAGCCCGTCGATGGGCTCGATGGCGAAGCTCAGGTAGCTGGTCCATCGGTGAGCCAGGGTGGTCGGGTCCTCGGCCACCAGATCCGGGTCCTGGCTCTCGTACTCGATCATGTAGCCGGTGCCCGCATGCACGTTTCCCTTGTCGCCGTCCAGGACAGTGAGGCGTGCGCCCACGCCGCCCAGGCTGCGCAGGTCCAGCAGCAGGAACTGGTCGTACTGCAGCTGGGTGAACAGCTCCCCCGCCAGGCGATCGCTGAACCCGTAGTTGTAGCGCAGAGCACCCAGCAGCTTGTTGGCGTAGCGGGCGTCGCTGTCCAGGAGCGATCCGGCGGGGTCCTCGAGGCGATCGCTGCCGGTGCGCTTGGCGGAGTAGGTCCCCGAGACCACCGCCAGCAGCAGGTGGCGACTCTCGCGGAAGCCGCCGGTGCCCGCCAGGGAGGTCTCGAAGAAGTCCACGTTGCCGGTCTTGGAGGTGATGCCCAGGGAGGCGCTCCCTGCGGCGCCGTCCTCTGCGAGGGCCATGCGGTACTTCTCGATGTTGACGGTGGCCATGGCGCAGGGAGCCGCGGAGGCGACGCAGGCCAGGGCGAGGACGGGGAGGCTTCGGTGGGTGTGCATGTGTCGCCTGATACCCGGTGCGCTGGCGCGTGCAAGGAGGCACTGCATCCTCGGGCGGCCCTCTCTCGGCCGGAGGGCTCGGCCCCTTCACCTGAAGGGCATCCCGAGCTTGTCCTGCTGCCCGCCTGCCCATCGCTTCGGCGTTCGGGCTGGGCCTTCTGATTGTTCCGGTTAGACACATGTTCCAGGAGATGACCCGGAGGATGTGGTGAGCACGAGCCGAACCAGCCCATTCCTGTCTGTCGGAAAGGTGGCGCGCATGTGCGGGGTCTCGAACCGCACGGTGCTGAACTGGATCGGTCAGGGCAAGATCGAGGCCCACGCGCTGCCCTCGGGGCACTTCCGCGTCCATGTGGACGAGGTGCGCTCCTTCATGCAAGCCAACGAGATGGAGCTGCCCGCCCGCATCAGCGAAGCGGCTGCTCTGGGTGACACCCTGTGCTGGGTGCGCCGGGATCTCACGGGCAGCCACGACTGCGCGCGCTGCGCGGTGCTGGCCACCCAGTCCTGGCACTGCTTCACGGCCCGTGCGCGGCTCGGGGAGGCCGCCGTGGGCTGTGACGTCGCCTGCTCCGCCTGTCGGTACTACAAGACCGTGGTGCGCCCCATCGGGGCCAGCCTCGAGCTCGACGCCACCGCCTGCGCGGTCAGCCGCGGCGGCGTGATCCTGGGGGCCAACAGCCAGCTGGGCGCCCTGCTCCAGCGCGCCCCCAGCGAGCTGGTGGGTGCGGCCTGGTCCGACCTCGTGGAGCTCGAGCCCATGGACGCGCTGCTCTACTCCTCTCAGGATCCATCCTCAGTGGCGGCTACGCGCATCCGGCGCGTCGAGGGTCGCCTGGTCCGCAAGCGCGGCCTGTCTCAGCCCGCGGTCTTCATGGTGGCGCCGTTCCCCCGCATGTGGGGTGCGCTGATGGTGCGGATCGAGGTCGGCTAGTGGACGAGGCTTCGCCGGGCGGACCCATCGGTCCAGGCTCGGTCCTGGGTCAGTACCGAGTGCTGCGGTCCATCGGTCGCGGTGGCATGGGCGAGGTCTTCCTGGCCCGGGATCTGGCCCTCGGTCGGCGCGTGGCCCTCAAGGTGCTGCATGCCGAAGCCATGGGCTCCCCCGAGGCGGTGGAGCGCTTCTTGGCCGAAGCGCGCACCACCGCCCGCTTCTCCCATCCCCACATCGTCACGGTCTTCGGGGCGGGCATGCACTGGGGCAGCCCCTTCGTGGTGCTCGAGTACCTCGAGGGCGAGACCCTGCGGCAGCGCCTGGACCAGGGCCCCCTGGGCGTGCGCGAGGCCATCCGCTTGGGCCGCGCCGTGGCCGATGCCCTGGGCGAGCTGCATCGCCACGGCATCCTGCACCGGGACCTCAAGCCCGAGAACGTGGTCATCCCCGCCGACGGGCGGGTGCGGGTGTTGGACTTCGGCCTGGCCCAGCCCCTGGACGGCGCCGGGCTGGCCCCGTCCCATCCCGACGACGACGATGACGACGACCTGGATCTGGCGGGCACTCCGCCCTACATGGCGCCCGAGCTGTGGCTGGGCCAGCCTCCTCGCCCAGCCAGCGACGTCTGGGCCCTGGGCGTCTTGCTCTACGAGCTGCTCCAGGGCCACCAGCCCTACCACGGCTTGCCCGACCGGGAGCTGATCCAGGTCCAGGCATCCCCGGAGCCCGTGCCGGCCCTGGTGCGGGTGGTGCCGGCGCCCCTGGCCAGCCTGGTGCATGCCTGCCTGCACAAGCGCGCCGCGGCTCGACCTCCGGTGGAGCGGGTGGTGGCGCTGCTGGACGAGCTCATCGAAGGGCAGGGGCCGGCGCGTCGAGAGCCCAGGGCCCCCTTCCGCGGCCTGCTGCCCTGGAGCGAGCGGGACGCTGATCGTTTCTACGGGCGCGAGGCCGAGGTGGTCGAGGCGGTGGAGCGCCTTCGGCAGCAGCCGGCGCTGGCCCTGGTGGGGCCCTCGGGGGCGGGCAAGAGCTCCTTCGCCCTGGCCGGCTTGATCCCCCGCCTGCGAGAGCAAGCCAGCCTGGTCCTGCTCGCGCTGCGCCCCGGCCGCGAGCCCATGCTCGCCCTGGCGCGGGCCGTGGCCGCCGCGGCGCCCCCCGGTCTGCCCGAGCAGGCCATCAACACCGAGCACGCGGCTGATCTGCTGGCCGCGGAGCTGTGCGAGGCCCCCGCCCGCCTGGGGCTCTACCTGGCGGCCCTGGCCCGGGATCGCGCCAGCCGGGTGGTGCTCTTCGTCGATCAGCTCGAGGAGCTGGTGACCCTCTGTCCCCAGCGCGAGGTCCGGGCCGCGTTCATGGCGGCAGTTGGGTTGGCCGCCGACGACGTGGACGGCCCCGTGCGGGTGCTGCTGGTCCTCCGCGACGACTTCCTGGGCCTGCTGGCCGAGGGGGGCGAAGCACGGGCCGTGCTCGAGCGGGTCACGGTGCTGGGCAGCCCCGGCCCGGCTGCGCTCGAGGAGATCCTCTCCCGTCCGGTCCAGGCCGTGGGCTACGCCTGGGATCGGCCCGAGCTGGTGGCGCGCATGGTGGCCGAGGTCGAAGGTGAGCCCGCGGCACTGCCCCTGCTGCAGGTGGCCGGCCGCATGCTCTGGGAGCGGCGCGACAGCCAGCGCAGGCTGCTGCTGCAGGACTCCTACGACGCCATGGGGGGGATCGGTGGCGCCCTCGCGCTCCACGCCGACGGCGTGCTCGCCGGCATGAGCCCCGCACAGCTCGCGATCGCTCGGGCCGTGCTGCTCCGCCTGGTCACGCCTGAGCGACTGGGGCTGCCCGGTCACCGGCAGGTGGTCACCCACGGCGCGCTCCTCGAGGCCTTGGGGGCTCCTGCCGCTCCTGTGCTCGATCGCCTGGTCGAGGGGCGCCTGGTGGTGGTGCGCCAGGCCCGCGAGGCCGAGGGCGCCGCGGCGAGCCCCGACGACGCCGAGCTCGAGCTGGTACACGAGTCCCTGATCACCGCTTGGAGCCGTCTGGCTCGATGGATCGAGGAGGACCACGAGCAGCTGGCCTTCCTGGCCGAGGTGGGCCAGGTCGCCGAGCTGTGGAACCGCCGGGGCAGGCGCCAGGAGGAGCTCTGGCGGGGGGCGGCCCTGCACGACGCCCTCGAGCGCGCCGCGCGCCACGAGGCCGTGCCAGCGCCCGTGCGCGTGTTCCTGGCTGCCGGGCGCGCCCGGGAGCGGCGGCGGCAGGTGCGGTCCAGGCTGGTGGTGCTCGGGGGCTTCCTGGTCACCCTGGCCGTGACGGGCTTCACCGCCTTCCAGGCGCGCGAGGCGAGCCTGCAGGGCCGCGAGGCCCAGGCCCAGCGCCGGGTGGCCGAGGCGCGCCAGGCGGAGGTCCAGGGTGAGAGCGCCCACGCTGCCTGGCTCGCGGGCGATCTCATCGAGGCCCGAGCCCGGGTGCGCGATGCCCTCGAGCTGCGGGACTCGCCCCTGGTCCGCGCGCTCTGGTGGCGCCTCGAGCGGGCCCCCCTGCGCTGGCGGCTGCGGGCGCCGTCGCGGGTGCTGGCGGTGGCCGTCAGCCCCGACGGCTGCACCGTGGCGGCCGGGCTCTCGGACACGGGGATCCTGCTGGTGGACGTGGCCAGCGGTCAGCGCACCCGCCTCGAGCTGCACATCGACAAGGTGCCCGCCCTGGCTTGGTCCCCCGACGGCAGCGTCCTGGCCTCGGGCAGCCTGGACGGCACCCTGCTGCTGTGGGACGCCGCTCGGGGCCGCGCGGCCAGCCTGGGCGAGCACGACGCCGCCCTGCGCAGCCTGGCCTTCAGCCCCGACGGGGGCGTCCTGGCCAGCGCCGACGCTCGCGGTGAGATCGCCCTGTGGGATCCCGTTCGCAGCGAGCACCTCACCGCATGGATCGCCCACCAGGGGCGGGTCACCGACCTGTCCTTCTCCCCCGACGGCGCGCGCCTGGTGAGCGCGGGCAAGGACGGCCTGCTGCGCATGTGGAGCGTGCCGGATGGGCGCCTGCTGGGCCAGGTGGGGGAGCACGAGTCCAGCGAGTTCGAGGGTGGCGTGGCCTTCCACCCCGCGGGCGACCTGCTGGCCGACGCGGGCCTGGGCCACAGCGTGCGCCTGATCGATGCGCACAGCATGGTGCCCCTGCGCGAGCTGTCCGGCCACGCCGCGGCCATCACCGCGGTGCGCTTCGACCCCACGGGTCGGCTCCTGGCCACGGCCAGTCAGGACGAGACCATCCGGCTGTGGGACCTCGAGGCCGGCGGTCGCAGCCACGTCCTGCGTGGCCATGAGAACTGGGTCAACGATCTGGCCTTCGGTCCTCAGGGTGCCACCTTGGCCTCTGGAGGGCGCGATCAGGAGATCCGCCTGTGGAACCTCGAGCACCTCGAGCTGCTCTCGGGCGAGATGGGGCACCAGGCCGACGTGCTGGCTGTGGCCTTCGCTCAGGGGGGCGACCTGCTGGTCACCGGGGACACCCAGGGGGTCGTACACTCCTGGGATGGGCGCAGCGGCGAGCCCCGCGCTCGACTCGAGGCTCCGGTGGCCGAGATCATGACCCTGGCGGCTTCGAGCGACGGCAGCCGGCTGGCCCTGTCGGGCAGCGACGGCAGCATATGGTTGCTGGAGTCGGCATCGGGTCGGGTCATCAGGCTGCTGCAGGCCGCCGACACCACCGTGCTGGCCTTGCGCTTCAGCAGCGGCGATCGGGTGCTGCACAGCCTGGACGCCGAAGGCGGTCTGCACAGCTGGGATCTGGCCACCGGCGCGCTCACCGGCGCCCACCCGGGCGGCTCGCCCGTGGCGCTCCAGGGCCGCTTCGGCGACGACGGGCGGCTGGTGGTGGCCGCTGGCAGCGACGGCCCGGTTCGTGTCTGGGACACCCGCAGCGGCGCCCTGGTCGCCGAGCTGCCGGGCCACCAGGGCAGGGCGGTGGATGCGGCCCTCAGCCCCGACGGCCGCCGGGTGGCGTCGGTGGGGGCCGACGGCCGGCTGCGGCTGTGGAACCTGCGTTCCCGCACCGGCCAGGTGCTCGCACGCTTCGAGGCCGACACCTTCTCGGTCTCCTTCGCGCCCGATGGCCGCAGCCTGGGTGTGACCTGCGCCGATGGCACGGTCTGGCTGGTGGGACTGGACGGCGGCCAGACGCTGCTGGGCCGTCACCGGGTGGCCGCCAACGCCATCCGCTTCGATCCAAGCGGGCAGCGTGCGGCCACCACCGCCGAGGACGGGACGGTGCAGGTCTGGGACCTCGCCGCCGCCAGGCCGCTGCGCTGGTCCGCCTTGTTGGCCCACCAGCCCGCTGCGCTGCTGCGCGAGGACGGCTGGCTGCCCCTCGAGCCAGACATCGGGTCGGTGCTGGACTGGCCTGCCCAGCTCCTCGAGGGTGAAGCATGGCTCGCCACCCAGTCTCCCTCGGGCCAGGCCCTCTGCCTGCAGACCTGGGACGGCGTCGTCCAGCGCTGGGATCTGTCGGCCCGCCAGCTGGTGGGTGAGCTGCACCACGAGCGGGCGGTTCAGCTGCTGGCCATGGAGCAGGGCTGCGCCCTGCGGAGTCAGACCGGCGAGGTGCTGTGGTTGGACCAAGCCGGCCAAGGCCACAGCGTGCGTGGCGGGGCGTCTGCCATCGGTCACGGAGACGGCGAATTGCTGGTGGCCGCGGGTGGCGCGGTGCGCGCCTTCTCCACGCCGGGCCTCGAGGCCACCTGGCTGCTGCCCCTCGAAGACCCCGTCGTGGCTCTGGCCCAGCGAGGGCAGGTCCTCTACCTGGGGCTCGAGGGCGGCGGAGTGATGCTGCTGCCTCGCACCTCGAGCCGCCCGGTGGGCATGGTGCTCGAGGATGTTCCCAGCCAAGACGTCACCGCGCTGCTGCCGGTGTCCGATGAGCTACTGCTGGTGGGCTTCGGCGACGGCTCGGTGGGGCTGTGGTCCTCCGACCGGGGCACGGTGCTGGTGGACGCCCAGCTCTACGGTCCGGTGGTACACCTCGCGGCCCTGGGCTCCACCGTCATGGCCGCCACCGAGATGGGCGATCACCTGGCCTGGGAGCTGGGCGTGCTCGATGAGCCCTACTGCGCGCTGCTGCAGCAGATCTGGAGCGAGGTTCCCGTGGTGTGGCGCACCCAAGGCCTGCGGATCGAGGGGCCGCCGGCGGGGCATGCGTGCCGGCTGGAGGCCACGGAACGGGAGCCCTAGCGGATGGGTGAACGACCCTGCTCTACATCGCGCTGAGGCTGTCGCAGTCCAGGTTCGAGAACAGCACGCCCGCTTCGGCGGTCCACCTGGAGCCTTGGGCGATGCCGCTCCACTGGGCCTGGGGGAAGCTGCAGTCGTGGGCGGCGCCATCGGCGTCTTTGTACAGGACCGTGTAGGTCTCACGCTTGGCGCCCTGCCGCTCGGCGCCCAGACCGCTGCCCGCGCGCAGGCTTCCCACGTCCGGCCATGCGAGGGTGTCGCTGACGCTCGATCCGCCCTGCTTGGCCGTGCGGATGGTCTGCCACTTGTTGACCTCGTAGGAGCACTTGTCGTCGTAGATCGGCTCCTCGCGGTACTTGGGCTTGCACTCCTCGACCTTGTCGAAGCTGCCGTCGCCCTTGTCGACATTCTTGGTGGTGCAGGTCTCACCGTCGGCCACCTGCTTGTGGTCCCGGACCTCGCTGCGGCGGCTGACCTTGGTGGCCCCGGCGGGCATGGCGTCGCACCAGTCGGACTCGCTGACCGCCTGGTACTTCTCGATCTCGATGCTGCGCTCCCAGCTGTGGCCGGTGACGGTGAGCGCCACCTCGGACTTCCAGAAGAAGGCCACCAGCGCGACGATCAGGCCGACCAGCAGCAGCCCGCCGCAGCCCAGGAGCAGGCAGCCCTTCTTGCTCTTCTTGGGGGGAGCAGGGGGCGGAGCGGGGGGATTGTCGTCCACCAGCCCCACCTCCTTGGCGCTGCCTTCACGGGGTGCGCCGCACGAGCCGCAGAACTCGGCGGCCGCGGAGTTGGGGGTGTCGCAGCCGGAGCACTGCCAGTCCACGCCGTGGAAGATGTGGTCGGCCACCGCGATCTCCTGGCCTTCAGCCGGAAAGTAGCGCTTGGTGGCGTCCTGGGGGAAGCCGCAGTTGGGGCAGTAACGATGGTCGAGCCCCAGCAGCTTGGGGGTGTCGCAGGATGGGCAGTCCCACAGCATCTGGAACGTGCCCTTGTCTTGCGTGGTCATGGAAGGCTCCTGCGGTGGTGGCGGCCGCGGATTGTACCGCAGTCTCCGCTCACCTTACCAGGGCGCGACCGCTCCGTTCATCGCCGCCTGCGGCCCTACCAGGGCTCTACGGCCTCGCCGTTCCAGGTCCGGACAAGGTGGCCGGAGGGCACGCCGATGAGCACCTCCTTCACCTTGTTCTGGTCGTAGGGCAGGGGCTGGTACAGCGCGCTGGTCTTCCAGCCGCCGATCCCGCTGCCCCACTCGAGGCCGTGGCCGTAGTCTCTGCCGGAGTTCTTGCGGCCCAGCAGCTCCACCGTCGCGTCTTCGCTCACCCGGTACAGGCCCCCCGAGTAGTACTCGGCCACGTAGAGGTTGCCGCAGGCGTCGATGCCGATGCCGTCGTGCCAGCCGCCCCAGGAGCCGCCCACCTCGGTGGCGAAGAGCATCACCTCGCCGACGGGGTTGAGGTCTTCGTCCAGGTCGACGTACCACACCTGCCCTCGGGCCAGGGTGGCGATGTACATGCGGGTGCTGTCCAGGTTGAACACAAGGTGGCGGTAGCCCCGCTGGCTGCTGCGCGGGATGAGCTCCTGCACCAGGCCGGTCTCAGGGTCGTAGCGATAGACCCCGGTGTTGGCGTAGTAGATCTTGTGATCGGGCCCCACGGTGATCCCGTGGATGTCCCCGGCGTTGGGCACCAGGCTGACCCTGGCGCCGTCGGGGGTGACCTGGGTGAGGCCCCCGTCCCAGCTGCCGTACAGGATGCTGCCGTCAGGCATACGGTCCATGCCCTCGGAGCTGCGGATGTTGGGAATCCACAGGGACTGCTGCTCGTCGTAGGTGGCCTTCATCAGGTTGCCGGCGGCATCCTGGCCGATGATGTTGCCCTCGAGATCGAAGACCACGTCGTGGTAGCCCCTGGCCCAGGGGAAGGTGGTCTCCTCGATCAGGCCGGAGGGCAGGTCGGAGCAGTCGTAGTCCAGCATCCCCGTGTCGGTGTCGGCGTCGGTGTCCGCGTCCGCGTCTGCGTCGGCATCCGTGTCGGTGTCGGTGTCGGTGTCTGCGTCGGTGTCGGTGTCCGGCTGGGTGTCGATGTCGGTGTCGTCGGGGGTGGGCTTGGGGGCGATGGTGGGCGGGTCGCAGGCTGCGATCGCCAGGGAGCAGAGGACGGCCAAGGGGAAGAGGGTCACTCGCATCGTTCCAGCTCCTCGTTGCATTCCATGCCCTCGGGGCAGTCTTCGTCGCGTGTGCAGGGGGTATAGCCGTCCACGGACAGGGCGGGGACCAGCTGCACCTGGGTCCAGAAGTCCAGGCAGCCCCCATCGCCCACCGGCGTCTGGTCCGCGGTGACCCTGGCGAAGGAGCCCTCGGGGAAGCCCGTGACGCCCAGGGACAGGAACTGATCGAGCAGGTCGGCGGGGACCTCACCCTGGCCGTCGTCGTCGAACCAGCACTCGAGCAGGGCGGGGGTGATGCCGTGCAGATCCACGTTCAGGGTGATGCGCACCGCGGTGCCAGCCTGGTCGGTGGGCGGGTCCCAGATCACGGCCATGGGCTCGCCCTGGACGATCTCCCAGGTCACCGAGGAGGCGCTGAGATCCTGGGGCGCCACGCCGTGCAGGGTCACGGGATCGAAGATGCCGCCGCCGGTGGCCAGGGTGAGCTGCGCGCCGGGCTCCCAGGGTGGGTTGGGCAGGGTGGTGTCGAAGTAGGTGTTGCCGGGGGTGACGGGCTCCATCGACACGGGCACGACCAGCCCCTGAACCGTGACCACGCCCAGGTCCTGGGTGGTGGGGTAGGGCATGCACTCGTCGTCGAAGCCACAGGTCTCGGAGGCCTGGCAGGGCGGGTCGCAGAAGGGGTTCTGCCGCTGCAGCAGGGTGCACTCGCCCTCGGTGACCACCGGCTGATACACGTTGACGGGCACCACGGTGTCCAGGGAGCTGCCGGTGACGTAGGAGTAGTGGGCGGTGGACGCGACGATGAAGCGGCCCAGCCGGGTGATGTCTGGGCAGGCGCCACCGAGGGTGGGTTGCGTGTCCGGATCGGTGTCGTGGGTGTCGGGCTGGCTGTCCCGGGTGTCCGGTCCAGTGTCGGGATCCGGGCCGGGGCAGGCCCCGAGCATCAGGATGGCGGGGAGCAGGACGGCCTGCGCACGGGGCATGGTGGCTCCAATAGCGGCGGGTGCGCAGACAGTGTAGCGCCACATGCCAGCTTCCGATCGTTGGCGCTGCGCTGTTCGAGCTTCTCTGACCATGAGCGCGGGCTTGGCTGCTAGGGAGTGGCGCCGTCTGCGCTCTCGACCTCGTTCATCAGCTCCTGCATCAGGTCGACGCCGGCGGGCAGCTGGAGCTGGCCGGGCTGGGCTGGAGGGTCGAGGGCGGGGTCGGCGGGCGGGTCATCGCCGCCGCCAAGCTCAGCCTCGAGCTCACCCAGCAGGTCGATGTTGCCCAGGGGCAGGACCGGAGGCCGGCCGGGCTCCACCGCTGGATCTCCGCCCAGGCCGCCACGGTTGACCTCTTGTTCCCAGATCTCCTCGATGGTGGGGCCGGTGTCCTCCTCCTGGAAGCGCTGGGGCCAGGTGGTGAGGATGGGGACGTAGGCGATGAGCAGCACGCCGATGACCAGCACAGCCAGGAAGGGCAGGGCCATGCGGTAGACGGCGGTGAGCGGCTTGTCGAAGCGGAAGCTGGCCAGGAACAGGTTCATGCCCACCGGAGGGGTGAGGTAGCCCAGCTCGAGGTTGGCCAGGAACAGGATGCCCAGGTGCATCGGGTTGATGCCGAACGCCGCGCCGATGGGGATGATCAGCGGCACCACCACCATGATGGCGCTGTAGATGTCCATCAGGCAGCCCACCACCAGCAGGAACAGGTTGAGCAGCAGGATGAAGGCCAGCTTGTTGCCGACGTGGGCGTTGACCCAGGCCGCCAGCTGCATGGGGATCTCGGCGTCCACCAGGTAGGAGGTGAAGCCCAGGGCCACCCCCAGGATGATCATCACCCCGCCGATGACCGTGGCGCACTCGACGAACACCCGGGGCACGTCCCGCAGGATGTGCAGGTCACGGTGGATGATCACCTCGATGATGAAGGCCCAGGCCGCGGTGAGCGCGGCGGCTTCCACGATGGTGAGCACGCCGCCGAAGATACCGCCGATGACCAGCAGCGGCATCAGCAGCTCCCACTTGGCGCCCCACAGGGTGCGGCCCATGGCCCCGAAGTCGGGCTTCTCGCGCTTGGCGCCGGTCTTGAGGCCCTGGACCAGGGACAGGCCCAGCAGCAGCCCCACCAGCAGCAGCCCGGGCAGCAGCCCGGACAGGTAGAGCTGGTCGATGGGCTCGCGGGCGGCCACGCCGTAGAGGATCACGGGCAGGGAGGGCGGGAAGAGCAGCCCGATGCTGCCGGCGGCGGTGAGCAGACCGATGGAGAACTTCTCGGTGTAGCCGGCCTTGAGCAGGATGGGCAGCAGCAGGCCGCCCAGGGCCAGGATGGTGACCCCCGAGGCGCCTGTGAAGGTGGTGAAGAAGGCGCAGACCAGGATGGCGGTGGCGGCGGTGCCGCCGGGGATCCACCCGACCCAGGCCTTGAACAGCCCCACCAGGCGCTTGGACGCGCCGCCTTCGGCCATCAGGTAGCCGGCCAGGGTGAACAGGGGCAGGGTGGGCAGGGTGGGGTCGGCCACGATGCGGTAGGTCTCGGCGGGCACCGCGGTGATGGGCACCGGCATGGGCGCGCCGAAGAACAGCAGCATGGCGATGCCGCCCATGCCCGTGAACAGGGGGGCGCCCAGGGCGATGGCCAGCAGCAGCACCCCCGAGCCGGCCCAGACCAGGGGCTCGCGCTGGCCCGGAGGCACCAGGGCCATGCTCATGGCCAGGCCCACGGCGGCGATGGAGACCAGCCGCCCCTTCCAGCTGGGGTTGCCGTGCCAGGCGATGCGCAGCGCCATGAACCCGAAGCCCACGGGCATGATGCACTGCACGAACCACATGGGGATGCCGCCGGGCAGCGCGAGAGCAGAGTGGGACTCGGCGTGGACCAGCAGCACGGAGGCGTAGGCGAGCAGGCCGGTGACCGCGGTGGCCACAGCCGAGGTGAAGCCCGTGGCCCAGAACCGGGCGCGCTCGTTGAGCTTGAGCAGCTCGCCCGTGGACAGGGCCAGGTGTTTGCCAACCCGGGTGGCCACCAGGGCACCGGCGAAGGCCAGCCACAGGTTGAGGCTCTGGGTCCACAGGCCCAGCCCGGCCAGGCTCTCGCCCGCCACCAGGCGCACCACGGCGCCGATGACGGTGAGGATCACCATGGCGGCGAGGATCAGGGTGGTGAAGCCCTGCTCGATGTCCAACAGCCGCTGCTGCCACTTGGGGAGCGGCTTGGGCTTCTGGGCGAGGGTTAGCGGCGTGGACTTGGTGCTCATCAGCGGGTGCCAGCGGGTGGGCGGAGGAGTGGCCCTAACCCGGCTCGCTCGGTGCGGGCCGCTGGCGGTCTACTGGGCCCTGCAGGCCTCGACCGACTTCTGGGTCAGGTCGAAGACCTCGGCCGGGATGATCTCCTCCCGGAAGAACGGGTAGAGGCTGATGGCCTTGTCGGTCCACTGCTTGGTGACGGCTTCGTCGGCCTGGACCACGGTGAGCCCGTACTTCTCCATGACCTTGATGGCGGCGCCGTCCTGGCGGCGGATCTCTTCCTTCAAGGAGGCCCCCACCTCGCGGGCGGCGGCCAGGAAGGGCTCGTGGTACTCGGCGGGGATGGCATCCCAGGCGTCGGTGGTGATGACCGTGGCGCCGGTGAGGGGGGCCCAAGGCACGCTGAGCATATTGGGGGCCAGGGCGAACCACTGCATGGAGAGGGTGGCCAGGGGGGTGGAGAAGAAGCCGTCGATCAGGCCCGACTGCAGCGACGGGATGACCTCGACGCTCTGGACCACCACCGGGTTGAGCCCGGCCTTGCGGAAGCCGATGACCGCGGCGGGATCGCCTTCCCAGGCCCAGACCTTGTACTTGGCCGCGTCGGCTGGGGTGAGCACTGGCTCGCGGTTGAAGTAGTAGGACCAGCCCGCGTCCGACCAGGACAGCACCCTGAAGCCCTTGTCGAGCAGGCGCTGCTCGAGGGTGGGGGTGATGGCCTGCATCACGCAGTCCAGCTCGGGGTAGGACTGGATGAGCATCGGGGTGTTGATGACCTGGGGGCCAGGATCGATGTCCAGCAGGCCCAGGCTGGAGAGCCCCGCCGCGTGTAGCTGGCCGATGCGCATCTTGCGCACCTGGGTGCCCTCGTTGCCGGCCACGCCGCCGGCGTAGATCTTGAGCTGGACCTTGCCCCCGGAGATCTCCGACCAGCGATCGCCCATCTGGCGCAGGCCGTTGTACCAGGTGGTGCCCTCGGGAGCGAGGGTGGCGAGCTTGATGGTGATGGTCTGGGCGAAGGCGGCCGGGGTCAGCAGCAGGCCCAGGACGAGCGCTATCAGCGTGCGCGCGAAGAAGGGGAGGGGGCTGCGGCGGGGGGCGGCGGTCATGGTGGCTCCAGGAGGACTCTGCACGGGACGGGGGCTAGATGAACAGATCATCGATGTGGTGTAACAGATAGCGGGCCTGCTGCTGGGCGTACTCGTTGGCCAAGCGATCGTTCGGGCTGGCCTCGAGGTCCACGGCCAGGGCCTGCTCGAGGAGGCTCACGAAGGCCTCGCGGTCCTGGGTGTCGATGATGATGGCGGTGGCCAGGGATACATACGGGCCCGCCTTGACCCCGCCGTTGAGCTCCATGGCCCGGGCGAAGTGCTCGCGGGAGCGGTCGGCCCCACCGGCGACCGCCAGGGAGGGCTCGAGGCTGATGAGCAGCTCGTGGATGGCGCCCCGGTCCCAGCTCTCGTCCAGCTCCAGGCAGCGGTGCAGCAGGGCCGCGGCGATGGGCAGCTGGCCGATGAGCTCGGGGTGCTCCCGGGAGTTGGAGATGGCGGCGAGCCATGAGGCTCCCAGCCAGTACATCATGGGGATGTCGTCGGTGGTGGTGGGCTGCAGGGTGGCTTCCGGGTCGGTGAAGATGCCTTCAGAGAACCCCGGGTAGGCAGCGTCCATGCCCTCGAGGCCGTAGCCCCGCGCACGCAGGAAGAGCTTTCGGCTGCGCTCGAGCCCGGCCTGGTAGCTGCGGAAGTCGCTGTACTTGAGCTGCTCCGCCGGCCACTGCACCCAGACCATGCCGTACTGGGTGAAGCCCGAGACCAGGGCCAGCTCCAGGCCGCGGTGGTCCGGCGCCTCGCCGTGCAGGGCCTCCATGGTCTTGAGGGCGAAGGGGATGGCGTCGCCCACCAAGGCCAGGTCCTCGTCCTGGGAGAACGTGCCCGAGGTGGACGAGGACAGGGCGTCGGCCAGGGAGTTCAGGGCGATCTTCTTGACGCAGCCTGTGCCGAGGGTGGTCAGGGCCAGCAGGCCGACGAGGGCGCTGCGGCGGAGGGCGAGGCGGGAGATGGAAGCGCGCATGTCGAGACCTTCACATCACGGGGCGCGACCGTCAATCGGTGGCTGACCGCCGCGTCAACACACCGCCGCCAGAGGGCAGGTCTCGCAGGCTGGGGCCGCCCGCTCGAGGCGCTCCACCAGGGCGGCGCGGTCCAGGCGCCCCAGATCTTCGTGATCGCCGATGCCGACCACCGCCTCGCAGCAGGAGAAGAGCCCCCGGGCCGTGACGCTGAGCTCGAGGGTGCGGGGCCGGTCGCGCAGGCTGGCGTGGTGCTCGGGCAGGTGGCGGGCGACGGCCTCGAGCAGGGCGGCCGGGTCCTCGCCGCCACCGCGGGGCACGAAGGCGGGGCTGTCGATGCGGGCCACGTCGCGGCGGGGAAACGGCACGATGGGCTCGAGCCAGCTGCGGCGCCGGGTCTCGGCGATGGTGAGCCCCGACAGCACCGAGAGGCGCTTCTGCAGGGCGTGGAACGAGCGGGGCACCGCGGGCAGGGTGCCTGTGGTGAGCAGGCACTTGATGCCCACGCCCTGGCCCCCCGCGGCCAGGTGCCGCGCGGCGAAGGCCACGGCCCGGGGCCAGTAGCCAGGGCCTCGGTGGCGAGCCGTGAAGGCCCGCGGCAGATCCATGCTGATCAGGGCCACCTTGTTGGCGGGGTCGGGCAGATCTACGGCGGTCTGGCCGTTGGTCTGCACCACATGGAGCAGGCGGTCGGGCCAGCGAGTGTCCAGGTCCAGCAGCAGGCCTGGGAAGCGGGCGTCCTCGAAGACCTCGCCCAGCCCGCACCAGAAGATGCCCAGGGTGTCCTGACCTTCGACCATCAGCGCCACAGCACGGTGGATCACCTCGGCCGACAGCAGCCGCTGCTCCCGGTGCGCCGTGTAGCACAGGGCGCAGTCCAGCGGACAGTAGGTGCTGGGCTCCAGATAGATGCCGGTGGTGGTGAGGGTGCTGATCCTCACAACCGCACCTGGTCGATGTGGTCCGCGCCGAAGAAGCACATCAGCGTCCGGTCCAGCCCGATGCTGCCCCCGGCGCAGCGAACGGGGAGTCGCTCGAGGGCCTCGAAGTACGCCGGGTCGGGCTCGGGAGGGTTCCGACCCATGGCCCTCAGCCGGGCGGACTCATCGGCGAAGCGCTGGCGCTGGAGCTTGGCGTCGGTGATCTCCGAGTAGGAGTTGCCCAGTTCCACGCCACGGACCCAGACCTCGAACTGTTCGGCCAGCCAGGGCTCGCTGTCCTTGGGGCGGGCCTGCATGGCCAGGCCTGCGGGGTAGTCGGTGAGCAGTGTGGGCTTGTCGGCGCCCAGGTGGGGCTCGACCTCCATGGCCAGCAGCACACAGAAGGCGTCCTGCCAGCTGGCCACCGTGCCCAGGCCCCGGTCGCGCACGGCCTGCACCAGGCGCGGTAGGTGGTGCTCGCCCTCGATCTCCACCCCGGCATAGCGGGCCATGGCTTGGGGCACCGTGATGATCTCCCAGTCCCCCAGGAAGTCCACCGGCGGCGAGGGCAGAGGGAAGATGTCCTGTGTGGCCAGGGCGGTGGCGATGGCGCGGTACAGCTCGATGGTGTCCTGCATGATCTGCCGATAGTCTGCGTTCAGCCGGTACCACTCGGGCATGATGAAGTGGGCCCGGTGCTGGTGGCCCTCTTCCTCGCCGTCGCGGAAGGCGTGGCCCAGCTCGAAGCAGTCGGCCTGCAGCACGGCCAAGGCGCGCTTCAGCGCCGCCTCGGGGCTGGGGGGCAGGTAGCGGGTCTGGATGCCGTCCTGGGTGTGCAGGGTGACGGGGAAGACCTCCACGAAGGACTCCACCGGAGCGCCCGGCAGCAGCAGCGGGGCGTCCACCTCGACGAAGCCGCGCTGGTGGAAGAACTCGCGCATGGTCCGCAGCACCAGCGCGCGCAGCCGCAGGGCCTGGGGCAGGGGAGGGGGCGTGGACATGGGGGGCTCCAGAGCGGGGGCGGGGCCTAACCCGAGGTGTCGGGACCTGGCGCCGTGCTACGGTCCTGAGATGCCCGACCAGCCGACCCGACCCCGCGCCTCGACGCACCCTGGATGTGAGGGCCTGGGGGCCCTGGAGCCTTCGCTCGCAGGGGTCGAGGTGCTGTTCCTGGACCTCGACGGCACCATCATCCTGGGCGGGGAGCTGATCCCTGGAGCGCTGGAGTTCCTGCAGCGGGCCGAGGCCGCAGGCGTTCGCTGCTTCTTCCTCTCCAACAACTCCAGCAGGTCCGTGGACCAGTACCTGAGCGAGCTCCGTGAGCTGGGCATCCCGGCCGTCGCTGACGATGTGTTGTTGTCCACCCACGACCTGCTGGCGTGGCTGGACTCGCAGGGCGTCACCGAGACCTACCTGGTCGGTACCGAGGGGATGCGGGGGATGCTGGAAGACGCGGGGGTCTCGACCCGCTCGACCCAGCCCCGCTTCGTCGTCCTGGGGTACGACACGGAGATCAGCTACGAGAAGCTCCGTACGGCCTGCATCCACCTCCACGCCGGGGTTCCGCTGGTGGCCAGCCATCCGGACACGGTGTGCCCGTCCTCCCAGGGGGCGCTGCCCGATGTCGGGGCCTTCCTGCGGCTCTTCGAGGCCACCACCGGCGTGGTCCCCGTGCAGATCTGCGGGAAGCCGAGTCCGGGGATGGTCCTTCACAAGCTCGAGGCCCTCGGGCTGTCGCCGGGGCAGTGCGCCATGGTCGGCGACCGGCTGTACACCGACATGGAGCTGGCGCGGCGGGCTGGAGTACACGGTATCTTGGTGCTCAGCGGCGAAGCGACCCTCGCGGATCTGGATGGCTCCACCCAGCGTCCCTCTCTCGTCGTCAGCTCCATCGACGATCTCCTCCGTCAGTCGCCACGCCTCCGAGCACGGGACATCACGCCATGATTCCTCTCCGCATCACCCTCACACTCGCCTTGGCGGCCTCGGGTTGCTTCGTCGACCGGGACAGCGGCTCGAAGACCAGCGAGGACACTCAGCCCCCGGCGGACACCCACGACAGCGACACACCCTGGTGGGAGGACCCCACCGCCGATGTGGACGATGACGGCTACAGCGTCGACCAGGGGGACTGTGACGACGAGGACCCCGCGGTCAACCCCGGCGTGAGCAGCGACGGCTGCGACGGGCTGGACAACGACTGCGACGGGCGCATCGACGAGGACTTCGGCGAGGACGAGTGGGAGCCCAACGACGACGAGGGGCCCGACATGGGCCTGATGGAGAGCGAGGACGAGCTGCTGGTCTTCGGCTACCTGCACCCTGACACCGACGTGGACCGCTTCCGCTTCCGCGTCGCCGATGACGCCTGGAGCTGGTTCAGCGTCGAGGCCTGGCTCTACGCCGTGCCCAGTGACGCCGACTACTCCCTCGAGCTGGTGTGGGTCGAGGATCTGGATGGTGACTGGCAGGGCACGGTGGCCAGCGCCGACGACGCGGGCATGGGCGGGGTCGAGACGGTGGACTGGGGCGGCGACGTGGGCCTCGAGGACGGCGGCCTGTACGAGGTGGTGGTGCGCTCCAGCGGCGGCTCGTCCTGCACCGCCCCCTACCAGCTGCAGATCCTCACGGGGGGGTGGTGATGCTGCGCCCCGACCGTCTCGGCTCGTCCTGGCGGCGGGCGCCCTTGGCCTCGCTGTTGGTGCTGGTGGCCTGCACCGGCCCCTGCGCCGAGCGGTCTCCCCACGACGACACCGCCTCCCCCTGGGACACCGAGGTCGACACCGTCGATGTGTGCTCGTCCGTGGCCAACCTCGAGATCGTGCCCCTGGACATCTGGGGGCAGGACCCCACGGGGGCCGTGATCAGCCTGAACTACGATCCGCCCTTGGTGGCGGACCCCAGCGCGGGGCCCGGGGTGGAGATCTACCCCCTGGGGGATCAGGCCTTCGAGCTCCGGGTGCAGCTGGAACTAGAGGATCACCAGGCCAGCGCCTTCACCGTGTCCTACGCCGGCGTCGGCAGGGCCGACGCCTTCACCGTCAGCGACCCCACGGGCGGCGGCCGGGTCGCCACCAGCTGGGAGCGCCGTGAGATCGACGGGGCCGACTGCCCTGTCTTCAGCGTCTATGCGGGCCTGGACCACCTGTGGTTCGCCGCCAGCGCACCGGCGCCCAGCCTGAACCGCGCTGAGCTGTACATCGCCCACGACCGCTTCTGGGAAGACATCGCCACCGATCTGGGCACGGCTCAGCAGCGGGTCACCTGGTCCACCTGGTGGTGGGAGTCGGACTTCGAGCTGCTGCGGCCCGAGGGCACCCACACCACCATGAGCGCCGCCGCCCGCCAGGCCAACACCGTGATGGCCCGCTTCGACGCCCTCTCGGGCGTCGAGCGGAGGGTGCTGCTCAACCGCTTCTGGGACGAGAACTCCGACTACAACGAGTACCTCAACAGCGACAGCGAGCTGCGCAGCCACGCCCAGCAGAGCGGAGATGACTTCGAGGTCGTGCTGCAGGGCAACGCCACCGATGTCCCCACCGAGGGCGCCTGGGAGGGCCAGGTCAGCGACTTCGACTTCCCACTGCGGGTGGCGAGCAACCCCCGCTATGCAGGGCGCACGCTGCTGCAGCTGGGCGACTTCCAGCCGCAGCCTGTGGAGCTGACGCTGCAGGTGGCCTCCTGGCACCAGAAGGCCATGGTGTTCGATGGCGCCGTGGCCTACGTCGCGGGCATCAACACCAAGGGCGCCGACTGGGACACGCCCGAGCATCTGGTGTTCGAGCCTCGGCGGATGCTGCTGGATGCGGACAGGGAGGAGCGCGAGGACGTGGCCGCCGAGCTGGAGCTGCCCGACTACGGCCCGCGCAGGGACTACGCCATCCGGGTCGAGGGGCCGGCGGCCTACGACGTCGAGGAGATCCTGCACCGGCGCTGGGAGCTGGCCATCGACCAGGGCGAGCTGTACGCCGACCGCGCCACCCACTTCGCGCTGGGCGATCCTCCTGACGCCGTCCCCGGCGGCGTGCAGGCGCAGGTCGGGGTCACCCTGCCCGAGCCCTGGAGCGAGCAATCCATCCGCGAGACGCACGGCAAGGCCTTCGCTCAGGCCAGTCGCTACGTGTTCGTGGAGGACCAGTACTTCCGCGCCCCGCTGATGAACGAGCTGCTGGTGGAGCGGATGCTGAGCGAGCCCGATCTGGTGCTGATCGTGGTGACCATGGACGTCTCCCCCTGGGACGGCGGAGCCATGTACACCTACCTTGCGGACAGCAGCTTCCGCGCTCAGTTCCCGGACCGCTACCTCATGCTGCAGCTGCGCTCCGCCGAGCTCAGCACCGAGGAAGGCTACCTCTGGGACGACGTGTACTTCACCCTGCAGGACCTCGACACCCACTCCAAGCTGCGCCTGGTGGACGACGTCTACTTGAGTGTCGGCTCCTGCAACATGAACAACCGGGGCTATCTCTACGAGGGCGAGCTGGACATCTCGATCCTGGATCAGGGCGTGGCCACCGAGGCTCGCCGCACCATCCTGAGTCAGCTGGTGGGGCCGGACTACGACCACAGGCTCAGCGACGACATGGCCGCCAACCTCGAGCTGCTCCGCGAGGCGGCCGAGTCCAACGCCGCCATCGCCGCGTGGTGGGAGGCCAACAAGGACGATCTGGACGCCGACGAGGCGGAAGCGCGCTGGCTCTCCTACCAGCCCTCGGGCTTCGTCTACCCCCTCGAGATCAGCGGCGACTACGAGTGGGATGTGGGGCCTGACCTGTTCTGATGGAACCCTCCACAGCGTGGCGAAGGACCTCGTCTCCTGCTACCGCTGTCATGGTGGGTTCCTGTTCCTCTCTTGCTCTCCTGTGGTGACCCGATGACCGAACATGAACTGGTGGCGAACGTTCCTTGGCTCCTGGCGGCCTGTGTGGCTCTGGCCGGCTGCGATCCGTCCAACGGAGACGACAACGTGATCCCGGGCTCGTCCACCTGCACGGTGCCCGAGGGCTACGACGCGCCCGAGCTGGCGCTGGTGGGTACCGCGGACGAAGACGCCGACGCCTTCTTCGCCGACGACGCGCTGCCCCTGTTCGAGCTGTCGTTCCCCGAGGGGTCCTGGGAACAGGTCTGCGAGAACGCCCAGGACTATGCGGACTACCTCTGGCAGCTGGCGGAGAGCATGGAGCCCGATCGGCTGCGGCACGAGTACGTGCCGGTCGCGCTGACCTTCCAGGGCAGGACCTACGATCCTGTCGGTGTGCGCTTCCGCGGTCGGACCACGGTCTACGCCCTGTTCTATGACGGCGACGCCCCCCGTCCCGACGCCATGCAGCGCTGCCTGGATCGGGAGCTTGGGCGCAAGCCGAGCCTCAAGATCTCCATGGACGAGTTCGGGCTGGACGACGAGATCGCCGATCAGCAGACCTTCAACCTCGTGGCGCGGGAGGGCTCCGACTCGAGCTACCTGCGAGAGGTGCTGGCCCACCGCCTGTCCAACCAGTTCGGTGTGGTGGCGCCCAGGGCGGGCCACGGCCGGGTCTGCTTCGACGGGGAGTACGAGGGGCTGTACAGCCTGGTGGAAGAGGCCGACACCAGCCGCTTCCGGCGGCAGCGCTTCCCCAGCGCCGACACGGGGGGCTACTGGAAGGTGGAGACCGACGGAGAGCAGGTCTGGTCGCATTACTGGGACGACAACGGCGGCTGGGCCGACAAGTACATCCCCGAGGCGGACACCTCCGAGACCGACCCCGGCCGCCTGCGGGACCTGCTGACGCTGGGCAGCATGATCGAGGATGGCGAGAACGCCGGCGACATCGAGCAGGCGCTCGACGGCCTGGTGGACGTCGATCAGTGGCTGCGCGAGATCGCGCAGGACATGGTGATGCCCGACTACGACGGCATGTTCGGCAACCACAAGAACCACCTGCTCTACGACCACCCCGAGCGCGGCTTCGTGGTCGTGCCCTACGACCGCGACTTGAGCTTCGTGGACCTCGAGGACTACTCGGGCGGGCTGTGTCCGGGCGACATCATGGGCAGTCATCCCTGCTGGTCCACGGTGCGCGAGGGGCCCGCGGTCGCCGGCTGGCTGGTCGAGAACCGCGTCGAGGACTACCACGTCGCGGTCCAGGAGTTCATCGACGAGGTGATGGTGCCCCAGGAGGTGAGCGCCTGGTTGCTCGCGCGGGCCCAGGCCATGCGCCCCTGGTTGGAGGCCGATCGATACTACCGGCCCGACTCGCCGGCCTGCATCGATGACCCCGAGGTCTGCGACTACTACACCATGGGCGCCTGGGAGTGGGGTGTGGACCCCTACCTGATCGACGTCGTGGAGCTGCGGGTCGACGAGGTCCAGCGGCAGCTGGATGGCGGCGTGGTCTGCGACGATCCCTGCGGCGACGGCTGATCCCGCTCGAGCCTCAGCGCTCGCTGTGGTGGCTTGGCTCCACCAGCCGCAGGCTCCACAAGCCGCAGGCTCCACTCGATCCCTGACGCGCCCGCCTGCCCGCGGGAGGCTATTGCTGGGGACTCGCCAGCCCGCCTTCATCCGTGGACCCGCCCCATGAGCTCCGCCGTTCCCTCGCCGACCTGGAAGCGCGACTTCGCGCTGGTGGTGCTGGGCACCCTGCTGGTGGCCACTGCGTTCTTCATCCTGCTGCCCATCCTGCCGCTGCTGGTGGTGGGGCCGCTGGGGGGCAGCGAGGCGCAGGTGGGGCTGGCGGTGGGCACCTTCTCCATCACGGCCTTGGCGGCGCGGCCCTTCGTGGGCTGGCTGCTGGACCGCTTCGGCCGGCGGCTGTGGCTGCTGGGCGGGGCCATCGTGATGGTGCCCTGCATGGCGGTCTACGCCCTGGTGCCCAGCTTCGCGTGGCTCGAGGGCCTGCGGCTGGTGCACGGGCTGGCCTGGGGTCTGACCACAGTGGCCATGGCCACGGTGGCCGCGGATCTGGTGCCCGCGCGCTGGCGGGGCACGGGCATGGGCATCTACGGGCTGGCCATGCCCATGGCCATGGCCCTGGGGCCGCTGCTGGGCTCGGCCCTTCTAGGCCAGGGCCGGTACACGCTGGTCTTCGCGGTGGGCACGGGCATCACGGTGGCGGCGGCGCTGGCGTACCTGTTCGTGCGGGTGCCCCCGGTCAGGGACCGTCAGGCGCGGCTGGCGGTGGCCAGCATGTTCGAGTGGAGGGTGGGTTGGATCTCGGCGGTCCAGGCGCTGCTGTGCGCCGGCTTCGGCGGCTGGATGAGCTTCATGCCGATGTACGCCCCCACCCTGGGCTTCGAGTCCGCCGGCCCCTTGTTCTTCTGGTACGCGGTAGGCGGCCTGACCTCGCGGCTGTTTGCGGGGCGCTGGTATGACACTCGGGGCCCCGTGGGGCCGGGCCTCGTGACGGTCCTCATGCTGCTGGGGGGCTGGCTGGGCTTCGCCCTGTCCACAGACAGCCTGGCGGCCCTGGCCTCCTCTGGGCTGCTTGGCCTGGGCTTCGGCACGGCGGGCACGGTGTTCATGGCCATGGCCATCGACATGGTGGAGCCCCACCGGCGGGGGGCGGCCAACGCCACCTTCTTCTCGGCCTATGACGTGGGCATCGGCGGCGGCGCCATCCTGTTCGGTGCCCTGGTGAGCCTCGAGGATGTGCAGCAGGTTTTCTGGGCCGCCACGCTGTGTACCGTTGCCGCTGGGGTGTTGTTGGCGGGAAGGGCGCTGCCCCACTTCCAAAGGAACCGCCTGGGGCTCTGACCCTGGCCCTCTCTCCCGACACGGACTAGAAACCCACCATGGACAAGCCCACCAAGCGCGCGCTGCTGTACTCCCTGCTGGTCTGCCCGGGCGCCGGGCACTGGATGATGGGCCGCCGGGGTCGGGGGGCGGTGCTGGTTGCGCTGGCCACGGGGCTGGTTGCGCTGTTCTGCTACCGGCTGATCGCGCTGATGCTTCGCTTCTACGACGAGATGATGGACATCTTCGTGCGGACCGGCGAGGTCTTCCCGGACGTCACCCGCATCCGCCAGATGCACTCGGGCATCTACGTCGAGAACTGGTGGGTGATCCTGGCCATCCTGGCGGTCTGGACCTACGGCGTCTGGGACATCTATCCGCGCAAGGGAGCCGGGCGCTAGCGCTCAGCCAGCCAGGCATCCAGGGCGCGCTGGGCGTCGATCTGCCAGGACTCGAACCATGACGGCGACGACCGAGCGGTGGACTTCGTTCAGTGCTTCGATGTGGTGTCGGCGTTCTGAGCGCCGGCTCAGAACTGCATGTCGATGCGCACCCCGACCATGTCGGCCTTCGCGGTGTACAGGCCGTTGGTGCCCGCCTTGTAGGGGTTCTTGGGGCTGAAGTACTCGTCGCGGTAGGCGGGGTCGTCCTCGTCGCGCACGTCCCAGGCCGAGTTGGTGATCTCCCGATCGAAGATCATGAACTTGGAGTAGCTGACGCCCACCACCAGGGGTTCGGCCACCTGGACGCGGCCCGCGAGCATCAGCCCCACGCTCTGGTAGTCGATGTTGGTGGCGCTGACCGCGTAGTCGGGCACGGCGTTCTGGTGGTAGCCACCCTTGGCGCCGAACCAGAGCTTGTCGTTGGCCTGGTAGCCGGCCGAGGCCATGAAGTTCGAGGCGTTCCACAGCCGGCGGGGGGAGAACTGCTCTTCGGCGATGGTGAGGCCGGTGATGCCATCCTCGGGGTCCTCGCCCAGCAGATCGCCGTCGGAGCTGAGGACACCGATGCGGAGGTCGCCTTCGTGGTCGCCGCAGCAGTTGCTCCACATCTGGTATTCCCAGCCCGCACCGACCATGAGCTTGTCGCTGACCTGGGAGTTGGCCCAGACGTTGACGACCGCAGGCAGAGGCATGTCGAAGGTGACCTGGGCCTCGGGCGAGCCGCCGCCGAGCCAGGTGGGGACGGTGAGGCTGCCGGTGCCCTCGGCGGTGAAGTCGCCGTTGTCGGCGTAGGAGGCGCCCACCTGCAGGTACTTCCAGCGGTCCACGAAGACGCCGGCGTTCCAGCCGAGGTGGTGGCCCTTGGCGTGGGCCTCGAGGATGGTGTCGCCCATGTAGGGGCCGTCCACGCTCTGGCCCTCGTTGCCCAGGGGATCGGCGGTCTGGACCGCGTCGATGCTGTCGATGATGTACTTGAGGCCTGCGCCCACATGGACGCCGTCGATCACGGTGACGCCGACCGCAGGGATCAAGTGCAGGGTGAGGATGGTGGTGGTGACCGCCGAGTAGCGCTGGTGGGACTCCCACGGGGCCTCGAGGTCGGGCTCGCCCGCGGTGTAGTCGCCGCCGCCAACGAAGGCGTCGATGACCGCGAAGCCCACGGCCAGGCGGTCGGGGATGACCTTCCAGGTGGCACCGAGCAGGGCCACGGGGACCGTGACGCGGGCCTGGGCCACGGCGTAGGGCTCGCCGGTGTTGGGATCGATGCCGTCGTTGCGGGTGGTGGTGGCGTCGACGCGGACGAAGGCCGCGTAGCCGTCGATCATCACCTGGACGCCCTCGGTCGCCGCGATGGCCGCCGGGTTGTAGTGGATGGCGCCAACGTTGGGCGTGGCCGCACCCGAGTCGGGGCCTCCGGGGTAGCCGGTAGCGGAGATGGACGCGGCCATGGTGGAGGAGGGCAGGAGCAGGGCTGCGAGGAGGAGAGAGCGGCGCATGTGGACCCCAATGGAGGAGGAGGGCCGTTGGATATCACGTTGCAAGTACGAAAACCATGCTATACAGTGCCGGGCTCGCGACGAGCCCCACCCTAAAGAGATGGAGTTTCCTATGCGTCTACACCTTCTGTCCCTCCTGTTCCTCGGCACCCTCGGCATCACCGCTTGTGACGGCCGCGGCGAAGACACCGAGGCCCCCGAGGGCGACACTGACACCGACACCGACGCCGACACCGACACCGACACCGACACCGACACCGACACCGACACCGACGCCGACGTCACCATCACCATCGCAGGTGCCGGCTTCGATCTGGCGGCCAACGCCCCCGTCCCGGAAGGCACCTGCATTCAG
>CALDOK010000294.1 GCA_937912125.1 uncultured Pseudomonadota bacterium | reverse complement strand
CCGGTCAGCTCGAGGCGGGGCAGCGCTACAACCTCTACCAGTGCAAGAACGGCCTGGTGGACGTCGCGGTCCCGGTGATGGTCGAGGGCGAGCACGTGGGCAACCTCTTCACGGGGCAGTTCCTGCTCGAGGTGCCGGACGTGCAACGGTTCAGGGCCCAGGCCCGGGAGTTCGGCTTCGACGAGGAGGCCTACCTCGAGGCGCTGGACGATGTTGCGATCTTCGACACCGGCGAGGTCCGGCGCACCATGAACTTCCTGGTGGAGCTGACCGAGGTGGTCGGCGAGCTGGGCGTCGAGCGCCTGCGCACCCTGCGCGCCCAGGAGCGGGCCCGCCGCGATCTCGAAGAACTGGTCGCGGCGCGCACTCAGCAGCTCAGCGAAGCCAAGGAGGCTGCCGAGGTGGCCAACCGGGCCAAGAGCATCTTCCTGGCGAACATGTCCCACGAGCTGCGCACCCCTCTCAACGCGATCCTCGGCTTCGCGCGCGTGATGGAGCGAGACGCGCTCTTCCCCGCCAGCCAGCGTGAGAGCCTCGACACCATCAACCGCGCCGGTGAGCACCTGCTGTCCATGATCAACGACGTGCTCGACATGTCCAAGGTCGAGGCCGGCCGCATGCAGCTGGAGCCGGTGGCCTTCGATCTGCACCAGTTCCTGCAGGACCTCACCACCATGACCTCGTTGCGAGCCGAGGCCAAGGGGCTGCGCTTCCTGCTCGAGCCCAGCGAGGCGCTCCCCCGCTACGTGGTCTGTGATCAGGGCAAGCTGCGGCAGGTGCTCATCAACCTGCTGGGCAACGCCGTCAAGTTCACCGATGAGGGGGGCGCCGCCCTCCGGGCGACCGGCGTCGACGATCCCGACGGATCGCGCTGGCTGGTGATCGAGGTCGAAGACACCGGACGGGGGGTCCCCGACGACAAGCTCGGCGCCATCTTCGAGCCCTTCATCCAGGCCTGCAGCAGCCCCGAAGAGCGCGGCACCGGCCTGGGCCTGGCCATCAGCAAGCGGCTGGTCGAGCTGATGGGTGGCGCGCTCGAGCTGTCCAGCACCATCGGCAAGGGCTCGCTGTTCCGCATCCGCCTGCCGCTGGTCGAGGCCTCGCCCGACCAAGTACCGGTCCGACCCGTCGCGCGGCGTATCGTGGGCCTGGCGCCCGGGCAGCGCGCCGACCTCCGCCTGTTGAGCGTAGAAGACAACGCCGACAACCGGGATCTGCTGCGCGCGGTCCTGCAGAACGTGGGCCTGGACGTGCGCGAGGCGGGCAACGGCGCTGAAGGCGTGGAGCTGTTCCGCCAGTGGCGCCCCCACCTCATCTGGATGGACATCCGTATGCCGGTGATGGATGGCCGCGAGGCGGTCGCCCGCATCCGCAGCCTGCCCGGGAGCGAGCACTGTCGGATCATCGCGGTCAGCGCCAGCACCTTCCTCGAGCAGGTCGAGGCGGTCATCGCCGGGGGCTTCGACGACTTCCTCCGCAAGCCCTATCGGGACTTGGAGGTCTACGGCATGCTCGAGCGCCACCTGGGCGTGCGCTTCGCCTACGAGTCGGATGAGGCTGCGATCCCCTCGCGGCGGCCGGCCCTCGACTCCGCGCAGATCGCCGGGCTCCCTGCGGCTTGGCGGCGCAGCTTCGAGGACGCCACCCTCCGGGGCCAGCTCGACGACATGGAGCGGCTGGTGGATGAGCTCGCCGCGCGCGAACCAGGGATCGCCGAGGCCTTGAAGGCCCTGGTGCTGGAGCTCGAGCTCGAGCGAATCCTCGAGCTGTTGGGGGCCTGATCCATGCCCGACGAACTCGGTGAGCTTTCATCCTTCTCGATCCTGGTGGTCGATGACACCCCGGCCAACCTCCGGCTGCTTCAACGCCTGCTGGGCGGTGTGGGCTACCGGGTCCGCCTGGCCACCAACGGTGAGATGGCGCTGCGCTCCGTGCACGAGGAGCCGCCTGACCTCATCTTGCTCGATGTGGTGATGCCGGGCATGGACGGCTTCTCGGTCTGCCGCGCACTGCAGGCCCAGGAGGACACCCGGGAGATCCCCATCATCTTCATCAGCGCCTTGAGCGAGACCGAGCGCAAGCTCGAGGCCTTCGCGGTGGGTGGGGTGGACTACGTCACCAAGCCATTCCAGTCCGCCGAGGTCCTGGCGCGGGTGCGCACCCACCTCGAGCTGCTCCACCACCGGCGCGCCCTGGCGGCCCTCAACGAGCGGCTGCTGGCGAGCAACCGCGAGCTCGATCGCTTCGCCCACATGGTGGCCCACGATCTCAAGGCCCCGCTGCAGGGTGTCTCGGGCTACGCCGAGCTGCTGCTGCTCACCGACAGCTCGCTCTCACCCGCCGCGCGCGCACGCCTGGAGCACATCCTGGGCAACACGGAGCGCATGGGGGAGCTCATCGATCGCCTGCTCAGCTACGCCAAGGCCACCAGCGAGCCCCCCGCCCTGGCGCCGCTCGCCCTCGGGCCCCTGGTCGCCCGGGTCTGCGCCGAGCTGCAGCCGATCATCGAGGCCACCGGGGCCAGGCTCGAGCTGGGCGAGCTCCCCTGGGTGATGGCCGACCCCATGCAGATCGAGCAGGTGTTGAGGAACCTGCTGGGCAACGCCTTGAAGTACCACAAGCCCGAACAGCCCCCCGTGGTCGAGCTGTGGGCCGAGCGTCGGGGTGAGCTCGTCGCGGTCTCGGTACGCGACCAGGGCATCGGCTTCGACCAAGCCGACGAGGCCATCGTGTTCGGCCTGTTCCAGCGCCTGCCCGCCCACCGCGACATCGAGGGTACGGGGGTGGGGCTGGCGGTCTGCAAGCGCATCGTCGAGCACCACGGCGGTCGCATTGACGCCATCAGCACCCTGGGGCAGGGTGCCACCTTCACCTTCACCCTCCCTCACGTGGTTCCTCCTCACCAGGTCATCGGGAGGCCGTAGCGATGTCCGAGCAGCAAGCCATCATCACCCTGGGCGATGGTGATGACACCCAGCACACCCGCCTGCTGCGCTTCGGTGCTTCGCTGGCCACGGTGCTGGGTGACCAGCCCACGCGGGAGGACGATGTGCTCGAGATGCGCTTCGAGCTTCCCGAGTACGACACCGTGGTCGAGGGCCTGGTCCAGGTGCGGCGCTGCAACCAGCGGATCGACGGCAAGTACGCCACACTCTTCCGCATCATCCGCATGCGCCGGGAGCAGCAGGCCCTGCTCGATCGCTGGTACACCGAGACCCAGATCCGTCTCGAGCGGCCCATGCAGCACTCCCGCGCCCTCGACAGCCAGGTGGCTTCGATGGGCTCGTTTTCGAAGAGCCACGAGGGGAGCGTCCCCGGTGGGCGCGGAGTCCACATCTCGTCCATGGCCTCCCGCCGCACCGGCACTGGGCGGGCGGCCATCCGGGCGGTCCTCCGCTCGAAAGGTGTTGAGCCCGAGCAGCGGTCGGTCGGCGAGCGGCCGGCGCCCCCGACCGCGCCCGTTCCGGGTGTCCGCGTGGATCTCGAGCGGGATCCCCCCCTCGTGGAAGCCACCTACGACGAAGACTCCTGGCGTCGCGACTGGCAGGACTGGCTGGTGCGGGCACTGCTTTTCGTTCAGGCGCCCCCGCCCCTTCCCTCGTTGGACATGCGCTTCGACGTGCGCATCTCCTACCCCCCCCTACTCGACCTCTCCTGCCATGGGGTGGTGGTCACCCAGCACCCCAGCGGCTTCGGGCTGCAGCTCGACGCCGATCCACAGGCGGTCGCCGCCGATGTGCCCGACCCGATGCCCCAGGAGCTGCCCGCGGAGCTTCCCAGGGGAGCCCTCGCCCACGCCGAGGACTTCTGGGTGAAGATGCTGGGGCGGGGGCGGCAGCCCGAGCCCCTCGAGGCCGTGCTTGCGGCCCTGAGGGATCCGCTCGAGCCCCTGGGAGGTCTGACCCCCCACCAACGGGAGGAGCTGGCTCGCATCCTGAATGATCCGCACCTCGACAAGCTCGAGATGGTGGATCGGGTGGTGCTTCTCCTCGACAAGGTCGACTGGCACTGGCCCGATCTGTCGAGGCGCTGTGACAAGTCCGAGAACCCCGAGGATGACGCCGCGGCCTACATCGTGCTGGCGTCAGCCACGCGCCAACAGGCCCTCGAGCGGGTCCGCGCAGCCGCGAATCGGGGAGCGCAGGTGCAGCTCGCGAGTGGGCCCGATGGCTTCTGCCGCAGCTGCGTGCCCTTCGTCGGCGGGGCCTGCACCCCCCTTGCCCGGGTCCACCGGGGCCTGCCGCCCTACCATCTGGGGTGTCGCTGTAGCATCGAGCCAGCCTGATCACCGCGCATTTGGCTCGGATTCGCTGCCTGGAGGGATAGGCAACAGGTGGCGTCAACCGGCCATTAGCGACGTTCGACAATAACGATCATCGGGCGTTGACTATCGAGCGTTCCCAACGTCTGATGGGCGGCCTGCAGCTGCATCTGGGCACCATCGGGATCGGGGTCGTCGTGCAGGTCGTTCTCGCCGAAGCCCTGGCGGGCCAGCCAGCGCTCGCAGCGTTCGGCGATCTCGCCCACGAGGTCTTCGGCATCGTCGGTGCTGGGCGAGAAGGGCGACCAGGTCCGGGTGATGGCCAAGCTCACCACATCCCTCGCGGACGCCGTGGCCATGGCGGACCCTCGCGTGGTGGCCGGCGAGCACGGCTGGATGACCATCAACTTCACGGCCGATGACGCCCTGGAGCTGCCACTGCTCGAGGGCTGGTTGCATGAGAGCTTCGGGGCGCTGGCGCCCAAGAAGGTGCTGAAGCAGCTCGTGCAGTGAACTGCTATCGCAGGCTCTCGAGACCGTCGGTATCGCACGGGGCTGGAGCATCCCTTCGGGGACAACGCTCATCCCCCTCGGCGAAGCCTGATCTCGCGCTCGAGCTCATCGATACGACGCAGGAGATCGAGGATCACCGCGACCCCTTGCAGGTTTACGCCCAGGTCTCGCTGGATGCGGACGACCTTCTGCACGCGCAGCGTCACGACCGGGGCGAAACGTCCGGGGTGGCCAGGGATGGAGTCGATGACTCCGTGGGCGACGAGCTGCGCGACGAAAGCGGCGTCCACGTCGCACCGGACGGCGATCTGCTCGACCGTGAAGATCTCGACCGAGCCTGGATGACCCTGCTCTCCTCCTGGGCGGCTCATCGATCCACCTCCTCGTACTGCCGCGGCTGGAAACGGGACACCTGCGCGAGCTGCTTCAGCAGCTCACGCTCCTGGAACGTCGGGTTCGGCGGAATCACGACCTGCACCTCGGCGTAGAGATCCCCGCGCTGCCCCGTCGGGTCTGGATACCCCATGCCCGTCAGCCGGATGCGCATTCCTGTGGAGCTGCCAGATGGAACCTTGATCCGCACGTTTCCAGCGAGCGTTCGAACCGCGACCGACGCGCCCAGGGCGGCCTCCCAGGGAGCGAGGGGCAGAGGCGAGACCAGGTCGGGGCCCTCGAAGCGGAAATGAAGATGAGCACGCAGCCGGACCCGCAGGTACAGATCGCCCGCCTGGGCACCGCCTGCTCCGGGTCCACCTTGACCGGCCAGGCGGATCCTCTGTCCGTCTCGTACCCCCGCCGGGATCTTGACCTTGTACGACCGGGTCTCGCCGGTCGCGGGAGAGGACAGTCGGATCTCCCGCTTGTCTCCCGCAAAGGCATCCTCCAGTGACAGCTCCAAGGTGGACTCGAAGTCCACGCCCGCCTCTGGCCACTCGCGCCAGCCAGGCGTCGGATGGCGACTCCCTGGGCGGCCGGCGCGGGGCCCACCGAACAGCTCCTCGAACAACGAACCGAGATCGCGGAATTGCCCTGGATCGAACTCCTCACCTTGGGACTCGTGCCGGATGCTGTCTGCATCCGGTTCCGGCGCCCGGCCCTCGGAGACGGCCTTCCAGGACTCGCCGTAGCGGTCGTAGAGCTTTCGTTTCTTCTCGTCCCCGATGACCTCGTAGGCCTGGCCGATCTCCTTGAAGCGCGCCTCCGCGTCGGCTTCCTTGCTCACGTCCGGGTGGTACCTCCGCGCGAGCTTGCGGTACTCCCGCTTGATCTCGTCTGCGCCAGCCTCCCGGTTCACACCGAGGACACCGTAGTAGTCCTTGTAGCTCACAGCTTCTGATCCTCGTTCCCCTCACTCATGCGCCATCTCCGAGGTGGGGCGACACCCAGGAACGCCAGTGAGCCAAGGGATGTGCCCCTTGCTCGCGGGCCGCGACGTGGCCACGCTTGTACAGCACCACGGCCGGGATGCTCTGGATACGGAGCTCGCCCGCGATGCCTTGGTCCCGCTCGGTATCCACCTTGACGACCAGCAGCTGCCCGGCGAGCTCGCGCCCCAGGCTGTCGAGGGTCGGGCCCAACGCCCGGCACGGTCCACACCAATCTGCGTAGAAGTCCACGAGAACGGGAACAGGGCTGCTCCGAACGATTCGACGTAGCTCGTCATCGGTGACCTTGATCGGCGCGCCCGAGACATCCAGCGCCTCGTGGCAACCACCGCAACGCGGCTTGCTCTCGACCCGCTCCCGAGGGATTCGGTTGATCCGATGGCAGGCCTGGCAGTGGAAGTGGCGTTTCTCGTTCGTTGTCATCTTCGAACCCTTCCATTCTGGTGGTCACATTCGACACCGCGAGGACCGGAAACCTCACCACGGCATCCGTCATCGGACAGCAGGGATCGGAACCGTGAGTATCAACGAAACCGGATGGTCAGAGACCGCCGCACCTGCTGGAGCGCCTCCAGCCTCGTGAGCGGGTGTCTCGGCCGGCCGAAGGCGCGTCGTGGAGGTCCCTCGGGGTCAGTGTCGGTGTCAGTCTACCATGACCCTGCCTCACCTTACCGCCGACGGCTGCTCCTGGCCGACGCGGATCGTCCGCGGGCGGCCGGACACTCCGAACAGGCTCGGGCGCCCTCCCGCCTGTCCATGAGGACTGCGATCTCAACGAGGACTCCGAGCTACCCGCGTCGGCGGCCCACGCGAGCCGGACGAGAGACCGGCGTGGCCCCGGCATTCGAGCTGAATGTCAGGCCCGCGGCCCGATGTCGAGGTCCTCGAGCAAGTCGAGGGTGACGCGGGCGACCTCGCTGGCGCCCACCTCCTCCTCGCGCACGACGAGCACGCTCTTCGGTCGCACGACGGGCTGCTTGTCCTCGGCCCAGCGGGTGCGGAGGACCACGGGGACAGAGGGATTCGTGTGGGCTGCCGCTGCCGCGATCCGGTGGGCGGCCTCGTCGTCGGAGATGACCACCACCATGACCTTCGCCGCCGCGAGGCCCGCATGGAGGAGCACATCGGGGTTCGAGGCGTCGCCGTAGATCACGCGCTGCCCCTGGCGCCGCTCGCTGACAACCGTGTCGGGGTTGGTCTCGATCACGGTGCATGGGATACCCCGCTCGGCCAGGCGCCCGACCAGGACCCGGCCACCGTGGCCGAAGCCCGCCACCAGGACTGGCCTGGGCGACGCGAGGGCCTCTTCGCTGTTGTCTCCCTGGATGTGGGCTCGCCGCTCGACCCGGCGCCATGAACCCCAGCTCGCTCTCGAGCGCGGCACCAGGTGGACCAACAGCGGGGTGAGGATCATGGTCACCACGCTCGCCGCGGTGAAGGTCGCCAGGTCCCCTGTGGTGATGATGCCCGCGGTCGCCGCGACGCCCGCCAGCACGAAGGAGAACTCTCCGATCTGAGCCTGGGCCAGGCCGCCATGGATCGCGTTGGCCAGCGGCAGGCCGGAAGCCATGAGCCCAATCGTGCCTGCCATGAGCTTCACGATCAGCACCACAGTGATCAGGCCAAGGATCGGGCCGGGTGCGTCCAGCACGAGGCGTCCATCGAAGAGCATGCCCATGGAGACGAAGAACAGGCAGGACACGGCGGTTCGCAACGACCGGAGGTCGACATGGGCTTGGTGGGCGAAGTCCGACTCGGACAGGGTGATGCCAGCCAGGAACGCGCCCAGAGCCAGGGAGAGCCCGGTCGTCGACGTCGCGACCGCGACCACGCCACCGATGGCCAGCACGGCGAGCAGGAACACCTCGCGGTTTCTGATCCGTGCGACGTGACCGAGCAGCCGCGGCGCCAGCCAGCGCCCTGCCACGACCACCACCACGACGATGCCCAGCGCCTTGCCGAGGGTAAACCCTACACCCAGCACTGTGCTGTCGGGACCAGCCAACGACCCGACCACGAGCATCATCGGCACGACGGCCAGGTCCTGCATCACCAGCAGCCCCACCAGCAGCTGTCCAAGCAGGGTGCCGGTCTCCGCACGCTCTTCCAGCAGGGCGAGCACCACGGCGGTCGACGAGAGGGACAGGACGAAGCCCAGGACGATGGCCTCCGACGGGCTCTGCCCCCAGGCCAGGCCCAGGGCCGCGCCGATCACCGTGCAGAGCAGGATCTGCGTCCCCCCCGCCGCCAGGATGGGCCGCCAGGTGTGCCGAAGCCGACTCACGGGGAACTCCAGCCCCACGGTGAACAGCAGCAGGGCCACCCCTCCCTCGGCCAGCAGGTGAATCCCTTGGTCCCAGTCCACCAGCCCGAGCGCGCGAGGACCCAGGATAGCGCCAGCCAGCAGGTAGGCGAGCACAGGCGGGAAGCGGATGGTCGCGAAGGCGCCAGCCAACAGCACAGCCGCAGTGAGGACCGCGGTGAGCTCGAGGAAGATCTGGGATCCGTGCAAGGTCAGTCCTGAGTCGTAGCTTCGAGGGCCTATCCCGGGCGTCCATCCGCTGGGCCCGGGCCCGCGGCCCCATGATCTGGGCGGCGCGCACAGCAGCGCGCCATCCTCGGTATCTTTCCGGCGCATTCCCACCGCAAACATGGGACCACGGGGCGACCACCGTTTGAGCCTCTATCTCACAACGCCCCATAGGAAAGCGACATGCCTAAGCGGACCGGCTGGCGCGGTCCCGGCACGAGCACGAGGGACCGGACGGAGCGCCCTCACCGTGAGCCCCCTCCTCAGCCGAGTCCTGGTCGTGGTCGTCCTGTCGATCACGCTGTCCTGTGCCCCGAAGCGCGGCTTGGTGGTGGACCTCGACGCGCTGGCCAGCCAGCAGACCCTGGCCGAGACACCAGGTCGTGGGCAGGCGCTCGAGAGCCTGAAGCTGGCCTCGATGGCCATCGAAGCCGATGACCGTACACTCGCCGAGTCCGCGCTCCGCCGCGCGGCCAGCCTCATGGGGTCGCAGCGAGGCGAGGGCGAGTTCACCTCGATGGTCGGTGCAGAGCACTCGAAGGAATGGAAAGGAGAACCCTACGAGCGCATGGCCGCCTTCTTCACCCTGGGCAATGTCCTGTACGCCAGCGGCGATCGTGACAACGCCCTGGCGATGTACATGTCCGCGATCTTCGCCGACACCGGGACCGAAGACGAGGCCTACCGCTCGGACTTCGCCGCCGCGTGGGTGCTCCAGACCCTCGTCTTCCAGGCCGAGGGCGAGGGTGAGAACGCCACACGTACGATGGAGCGTGCGGTCGACGCGATCTGGGCGCGCGAGGTCTCCGCGGCGCTGGACGACGCACTCGTAGCGTTGCAGGCTCCCGGCTCGAATGCCACGCCCGACAGGCGTGCGCGGCAAGCCCTCCTGGCCGCACTGCCCGCGGGAGTGACGGCGGCGCCCCGCGATCCGGAGCGCGCCATCCAAGTCGAGCGCGGGCCCCCACGGCGAGCAGCTGAAGATCGAACCGGGCCACGAGGGGCGCGTCCCGGAGGTGCGAGTCGCGGGCGTGCAGACGGACCTCATCCGACTGGACAGCCTGACGTTTGTCCCAGTGGAAGGAGATCAAGGGCGGGTTCACCGGCTCTTCGCCCAAGCGGTCGACGCTGACGGGCGGTGAGCCGAAGTCGATGTCCTCCGCGCCGCTCCCGCAGCACCTCTTTCACCTCGACCACGTGAAGCTCCCGGTACGCCATCTTCCACCTCGGGCTGAATGCCCATGGTGCCCGCTGAGCCAGGAGACCGCCGCGCGCGTCACGAGAGAGGGGGTCCCTTCATCGTGGCGCGCTGGTGGTCCCTGGTTCGTGGCGCGGTTGACGTTCTGGAGGGAGCATGCTCCTGCCGCTCTACACTGCGGTATCGCAGAGGAAATCACGGCTGTATGTGCCCGAACACCCGCCCCGCCGGCTCGTGGGAGGGGCACCGAACGCTCGACGCCTGGAAGTGGAGTCCGTCGGCCAGAGTCTCGAGGTATGCCGCAGCTTGTCACCCTCCCTCGTCAGCACTAGGGTATCGGATCACACATCGTGCCAGGAGCGCCCATGTCCCCCCGCACCATCCCCTACCTCTGCGCGCTGGCCTTCTGGATCGGCTGCGAGGCCAAGATCTATACCTTCCACGTGGAAGAGAGCGGACAGGTTCTGGTGGAGCGAGGCACCCTGCTGGAGGACCTGCTGGGTGACCTGGGCTTCGACTCGTTCCTGGACATGGACATCACCGCGACGGATGAGTTCGTGAACCAGGGCGTGGAGCCCGGGGATGTGCGGGAGGTCTTCCTGGATCTGTTCGAGCTCGAGGCCATCAGCCCCGGGGGTGCAGACCTGTCCTTCTTGGAGTCCATCGAGATCTACGTGGAGTCCCCGGACCTGCCCTCGGTGCTCATCGCCAGCGCCGATGACTTCCCCGAGGGCCAGAGCCTGGTGGTCTTCGAGCTCGAGGACGCCGACCTGACCGACTACGTCGTGTCCCAGTCCATGACCTTCACCACCGACATCACGGGCCATCGACCCGATGAGGACACCACGGTCGAGGCGCGCTTCGACCTGGCCGTGGGCGTGACCACTCAGGGGGCATGCAGCCAGATCAGAGGGAAGGGGGACAGCGGGTAGGCCGCGGGGACTCGATCAGCCCTCGCCCCCTCTCCAGACCACTCTGCACAGCTCCTCACGCGCTTCGACCATGCGGCGGCTGAGCTTCATGCGGCGGTGGCCTCTTCCAGTCGAGCCTCGGCTGCGTTCTCATCGACCTGGAGCGCCTGGGACAGCTCGGCCACCAGCAAGCGGTGCAGGCGCCGGTAGACCTCGGCCTCGCGCGGGCTCAGGAGGCCCTTCTGCGCCTGGATCGACGCCAGCTCGCCGAGCATGGCTGCCAGGTCGCGGGGCCTGTTGTCGAGCAGGGTCTGCTGGTAGCGCTGCTGGCGCTGGTTCCAGTGGGCTCGCTTGATGGGCGCTTCCTGGCTCGCGATCACCAGGAAGAGCTCTTCGGCGGTCTCACGAGACATGATGCGACGCACGCCCTTCTCGGCCAAGCGCCCGACGGGGAGCCAGTTGCGCATGCCGCTGGGCAGCAGGATGCGGAAGAACCGACCCGTCGCCTCACCCACCGTCATGGTCTCGATGGCCTCGATGACGCCGACGTTGAGCGCCGGGATGACGATCTTGTCTCCCACCTCGGCGAGGGTCGCCTGGGCGGTCATCGTCCATCCTCCGCGGCCAGGTGAACAGGTATGACGATGATGTTGTACATGAATGATTGATTTTCGGAATGATTCATGTTTATAACAATAGACGCCAAATAGCTCACCGTCAAGCCTGGCTGTAGTCCCCGAGAGGTGACCGATGACCGCACCACCAGCCTCCCAGCTCCGTCGCATCGAGTCGCAGATCGAGGCCCTGCTCCACCAGGTGAACCTCCAGACGCGCTGCTGCGCTCGGGCTGCGCAGCTCACGGTGCCCCAGCTCCACACCCTCCTGGCGCTGGGCGACACGCCGCGCCCCACGCCCGCTGTGGTCGCGCTCCTGGCGGGCCTGTCCCGGCCATCGATGACGAATGTGCTCGACCACCTGGAGCGCAAGGGTCTGCTCGAGCGACGACACAGCAGGAACGACCGTCGCCAGGTGGAGCTGGTGCTCACGGCACGAGGTGAGGCCCTGGTTGGCGACCTGCGCCGCCCCGTGCGCGCGACCTTGGAAGCTCCGCTGCGCACGCTGGACGCGGATCAGCTCTCGCGGGTGGAAGAGGGGCTCTCGCTGTTGCAGCGTGCGCTCGACGAACAGGGGGCCTGATGGCCTCTCATGTCATGCTGTCACCCCCATCAACACCCTCTCTCGGCATCCTCGCCCCCATCAGAGACGCTCGAGATCCAACAGCAGGATCTCGGTCTCCTCCTGCGCGGTGATGGAGACCGCGGGTTGGCCAGCGAGGCCCACGCCATCGCCGGTGGTCACGACGAGCTCGCCCATGGTGGCCTTCCCGGAGACGACATGGACCCAGGCCATGCGATCCGGCATGAGCTTGTGGATCAGGTGGTGCCCCGGTGAGCACGGCCGAGAGGATCACGGAGTCCTGGAACAGCCGCAGGGACTGCCTCCGTCCGTCCGGGGATCCGACGATACACAGCCGGCCCCGGCGCTGGGCGACCGAAAAGAACCTCTGCTCGTGGGTGTTGTCCTCCTGGCTGGCCGCGGGGTGCAGTGACATCCGGAGGAAGTGCACCCAGTCGGTCCGAGAGGCGTTTCGTTCGTAGCAGCGTGTGTTGCGATCGAGGGTCATGCGCTGGACCTCACCCATGCCGATGACCTTGGTGTGCCCCATCGCGTCATCCTGTGCGAGCGCTCCTTTCAGCACGTAGGTGATGGTCTCGGCCTCCGGGTCGGGCTGAAGCGCGACCTCTGCGCCGGGTGAGAGGCGGCTCTCGTCGAGGGACTCGAGGATCCCGAAGCCTGCCATACGCTGTGCGGAGACGCCCTCCCCGCGCGCCGATGTCTGGGCCGGATCGGGCCAGGGGAAGGTGCGCCAGGTCTCCTGCACGAGGACCTGGACGTGCTGGCGCTCATCGGCACGGTGGAGTTTGAACACGTAGACGCTCCTTCAATCTTCTGCACTGGCTGTTGCTGGAGTGAGGCGGGTGCCGGGCTGGCTGGGTGGAATGGGAGGTCGCGCGCGTTCCATCAAAATGAAGGACATCCACCCTCATCCTGACTGGAATCCCGCGGCGGTCCGGAGCCGGCCTGGCCTCCACAGCGGCCAGGGTGACAGCGCAGGGCAGGACACAGACGGTCTCGAACCGCTCCAGTTCGTCACTCGCCTGGTCCATCAACTCGGGGACAACCTGCGCGATGAGGTCGTGGTGGCATGGATTGAACCGTGTGGGGTCGATGGAGCGGGGGCTGGGGGTGGTGTCCACGGAGCCCTTCGAGGTGGGTGGAGCGTGACGAGGGTTCGCAAGAAACATGCCCGTCGCGCTCTGGCCTCCGGTCGAGCTCCCACCAAGGCCGTCACAGGCGGGCGCCCTGCGCGCGTGGCGCGCATCTTGCAATGAACACGGTGATGAGCCCGCTGCTCGAGCGTTTCGGGCGGTGATTCCTGCGCTGCAGGCTGCAATCACCCAATGAACCGGGGCTGAGAAACCAAGCCCCCGGGAGCCTCCATGAGACCTTCCTTCAGACTCCTCCTCGCCCTCCTGCTGCCCAGCTCCATCGCCCTGGCAGGGCCCGAGGTGGACGATGAGCTTGTGGCCGCTTTGCCGGTGGAGGCGCGGGTACAGCTCGGCCTGATGGTCGAGGAGCTTGCCGGTGCTGAGGCGGCACTCGACGCCGCCAAGGCCGAGCGAAAGGCGCGCCAAGGTGAGCTTCGTGACGAGAAGGACGGCGTGAAGGACGTCAACTCGGAAGAGGAAGCCGAGCTGGCCTACCTGGGCCTGGACGATGCCATCGGAAAGGCGATGGACCTGGGCTTCGACGGCTTCAACGATGCCGACAGCGCCAACATCGCCCAGCAGGAGACCACCGGCGCCATCACAGGGACGCTGTTCGTCAACGGCCAGGTGGACCAAGGCAGCTCGGACAACAAGGGCATGCGGCTGGATCTGACGCTGGACGAATACTGTGACTTCGTGGACCTGGATGCCGACGGCGAGCGGGAGATCTCGGTCACCTACTGGACCGACCCGGACTCGGCCCTCCCCGCCCTCGACCTGCAGCTGCGCGACATCCCGGATGGCACCTTCGACGGTACGATGTCCGGTTCGTTCGGCATGGAGGGTGACATCGTAGGCGATGTGGAGCTCGCCGTGGACATCGACGGACGGATCGAGAGCGACGGCGACGGCGGCACCCGCCGGGAATCCGGCTCTACCACCATCGTCGGGACGGCCACCGGTCCCTCGGGTCACAGCTACGACATCGACATCACGCTCTGAACGGAGCGTACCTGAACCCGGCCCACAGGCCGGCTGGAGTTCTCGATGCAAGCCAACGTCATCGCAGCCGTCATCCTCGTGTTCGTCCTCCTGTCGGCCGTCAAGGTCGTCAAGGAGTACGAGCGCGCGGTCATCTTCCGCTTTGGCCGTATCCTCCCAGCCAAGTGACCCGGGCTCATCCTGCTGATCCCCGGCATGGACAAGATGCTGAGAGTCTCCCTGCGGGTCGTCGTGCTCGATGTCGAGAAGCAGGACGTCATCACGCGGGACAACGTGTCGGTGGCGGTCAACGCCGTGGTCTATTTCGAGGTGGTCGACCCGGTGAAGGCGTTGCTGTCGGTGGAGGACTACCTGTACGCCACCGCCCAGCTGGCACAGACCACCTTGCGCTCCGTGGCCGTCGCGGTCAGCGCTGAGTGGCTCGATGTGCAACTCCACCGCCCGCTACGTCGGCGGTTTCCTCTTGCTCGGTGATGGTCCGTGGTGCTGCTCGTCAGGCGACCACGGCGAGTGGGTCGCGCGCGTTTTCAGCTGCCTGGTCCGGAGGCGCACGTTCCGCGGCTCGCTGCTCCTGGGCCTTCCACAGTGCGGACATGAAACTCGACCTTCCACTCGCTGGCTGGTGGCACTGTGCCCTGAACGGGCGGACGCAGGCGGTCTCGGGCTGGACACAGCCGTTCATCCCACCACCCCGAACCCCATAGAACCTGTGATATCGACCCTTTCGCGTCCCAACCTCAGAACTGGAAGTAAAAGAACGGCGACGCAAACCCCGCGAACAGGGACAGGG
>CALDOK010000293.1 GCA_937912125.1 uncultured Pseudomonadota bacterium | reverse complement strand
GCTAGGGCCTGGTTCTGGGTGGACGATGCGACATGCCTGTCGGTGGCGAGGTAGCTGAGGAAGGCACTGACGTGCTCGGCACCGAGCTCTGCCGGGTCTCGGCGGCCATGGTATTGCCAGTAGCGCATCATCCAGCTCAGGTAGGCCTGGATGGTGTTGGGGCTGTAGTGACGCAGCTCGAGCGCGGCCCGGGCCTTGTCACCCACGCGCTTGGGCAAGTCCTTAGCTGACGGGGCGTGGGGGTGCGGAGTGCCGTAGAAAGGGGAGTCGGGCTCGGCTACGCTCATCCGGTGCATGGGCGGGCCGTGACGGCCCATGATGTGGAGGATGGGGGAGAGGCGCCGCACGCTCGCGTTGCCCTGGAGTGCCTGGTGGTGGACCTGGATCATGGTTGCCCTCGTTGGTGTCCGGAGAGCGAGCGTAGGCGCGGAAGGTTGGGGCCACAAGCGTTGTTGGCCGGGTGGACAGATTACGTCCGGCTTTTGAGGTGGTTACCCAGGCGCGCTTCAGGGCCGGGGCTCCTCGCCGGCGAGGTCCACCCTGGTCAGCTCCACGCCGTCGATCCACACACCCATGATGTCGTCCACCGCGGTGATGTCCTGGACGGGGTCCCCCTGGATGAGCAGCAGGTCGGCGCGCTGGCCTGGGGCGATGCGGCCGAAGGTGCCCAGTGGGTCCAGGAACATGGCGTTGCGCGCGGTGGCCGCTGTGAGCACGTCGATGGGCTCGAGGCCCATGTCCACCAAGGCCTGCAGCTCGGCGTGCAGGCCTGCGCCGGGGAAGACGCCGCTGACGCCGCAGTCGGTGCCCACCAACATGGGCACGCCTGCCTGGACCAGCAGGGCGGCGTTGGCCTGCAGGGTCCGGGTGGTGGCGCCGAAGTCCTGCATCCAGATGCCCATGCCATGCTGGTCGTAGCCGGAGGGAGGCTCGCGGAAGGCGTCGAGCAACGCCGGTGAGACGGTCGCCCGCTCGAAGGCGGTGACCTGCCCCTGCATCAGCTCAACGGGCCAGGAGAAGGCCCGCAGGGTTGGCAGGAAGGCGACGTCGGTGGCGGCGATGCGCTCGATCTGACGCGGCTCGAGAGGGCTGGTGAAGGGCGCATGCATCAACAGCGCAGCGCCGGCCTCGGCGGCCTCTACGGCGTCCTGGGAGCTGCCCGCATGTACGACGGGACGCATTCCCTGGGCGATGGCCTCGGCTACGGCGGCTTGCATGACCCAAGTCGGCATGTGGGGGCTGCCAGCCGGGAAGCTGTCGAAGTAGATCTTGTAGAAAGGAGGAGCCTCGGTGTTGGCCACCCGGCGCACCTCGACGCGAGCCTCATCCGCCGTGCTGGCGGTGGGCTGCAGGCCCACGGCGATCCTGCGCAACGGCCAAGGCACGGTGTCCCACAACAGGGGAACAGGATGGCTGCCTGGCGCGGTGAGGCTGGGCCCTGAGCTGTAGATGTGAGGCACGGGCGGCCCGCCCTTGGCCTGGGCCTTCTCCATGAGCCGCTGGCCAGGGCCCCCCTTGGCCGAGAGCACGCTGGTGACCCCTGCATAGAGGTAGGCTCGCCCTTGGTCCAGGGGCTGCAGCATGTGGCGGTGCCATGGTGCCCCGCCATCGACGTCGGGGTGGATGTGCAGGTCGATGAGACCGGGCATCAGGGTGCAGCCGTCGCAGCGGATCACGCGGGTGTCGTCGCTGGGGCTGAGGCTCCCGGCAGCGCTGACCTGGGCGATGGTGCCGCCTCGCACTAGCACGTCCCGCGGCCCCAGCGCTCTCTCACCGTCGAAGATGGGCACCTGGGCGAACAGGGTGCCGCCTTCCGGCTCGGGCAGGGCACGCACCGATGTGGTGGGCAGGTGCGCACAGCTCACCAGGAGCGCGGGCATCAGCGTGTAGCTGCTTGGCGTCAAGCGCACCCCAGGTGTGTTGGGCTCTTGAACGAGGCAAGCCTAACGCATCGGCGTGTCTGGTTTTGATCTGCTGGCTGCCGCTATCCGACCGGGGTGGCGGCCTCGCGCTCCCAGCGCTCCACCAGGGCCTGGTAGCGGACGTGCAGCGTGCCGTCTCCTGCCGCGGCCTGGTAGGAGGCGACCATGCGTGGGCGCACCGCGGCTGGCAAGACCCGCTCGGCCAGGGGGTACAGGATGGTGTCCTCCTTGTGGATGTGATCGGTCAGCAGGGCGGCCCACCCACGCCCGTTGAACACGATAGCTGGCACCTGGCTTTCGTCTCCGGCCAGCGCGGCGGTCGCGGCTGACTCCAGCGCTCCTACGAAGGCCCGCCCGTGGTCGTGCTCGATGAGCATGGCCTCGATGGGGGATCGCTTCGCAGGCATGCCGTTGTTGACCAGCTCGACGAACAGCACGTCCTCTTCCTTGGCGTGGTGGAATCGATCGGCGTAGGTCCGGATGAAGTCGACGGCATCGAGGAAGAAAGCCCAGTCTTGGAAGACGCCCTGCTCGGCCCGAGCGGCGTTGGCGTCCACCAGGGCCACCATGCGCAGGATGAGCCGGTGCTCCTGGACCATCACCTGGGTCACGTCCAGCATCACAACCTCCCGTTCGCGAGGGCGTCGCTGCTGGCCGCCCCGAGGTAGTCGTTGATCTCTCGCTCGATGGCTGTCTCGGCCTCCGACCCCAAGGCATGGATGGACACGACGTCCTGGAGTAGGCAGATCCCGACGGCGCAGCTGACGCAGCCCACGTCGTACCGGGCCAGGATGGTGCCGATGGTGGGGTGGTCGCGGAGGACGTCCTGGATGGCTTGCTCGCCGAGGCCTGCTGGGAAATGCATGGCTGACTCTCCTGTTGGCCGCGTCTATGTGGCCGGCATGGTCACGCTGGAGCATAGGGCAACCAGGAATCGGGAGTCTTGATACCGATCAAGCGAGGACCCTTTCTCGCCTCCTGCGGTCGCGGTGGGGCGTGACCTCCCACACCGTGGCTCAGCCCTGCACATTGCCGGCCCGCCCAGCGTGCGCTAGCTCTGTGGGCCCCCGGAGCTCATCATGACCACGCCCGACATCATCTCTACCGCCGAAGTGGAAGCCCAGCTGGCCCGGCTCGAAGCCCACCTGCTCGATCTGGGTTCTGTGGCGGTGGCGTTCTCTGGCGGGGTGGACTCGTCGCTGCTGCTGGCGGTGGCGGTGCGGGTGCTGGGCGACCAGGCCTTGGCCGTGGTGGGGCGCTCCGCCTCGGTCCCCAGCGGCGAGGAGAGCCAGGCGCTGGCGCTGGCCCGCTCCCTGGGCGCACGGGTCACGGTGGTGGAGACCTGTGAGTTCGACGACCCGGCGTTCGTGAGCAACAACCCGGACCGCTGCTTCCACTGCAAGCGCAACCTGTTCGCCACGGTGCGCGAGGCGGCCGACACCGCCGGCCTGGCCCATGTGCTCGAGGGCAGCAACGCCGACGACCTGGACGACTACCGTCCAGGCCGTAAGGCCTCTCTCGAGGCCGGCGTGCGCGGTCCTCTGATGGAGCTTGGCATCGACAAGGCCATGGTGAGAGCCATGGCGCGCCACCTGGCGCTGGACAACTGGGACAAGCCGGCTCTGGCCTGCCTGTCCTCCCGGGTGCCCTACGGCACGCCGGTGGAGCCTCAGGTGCTGGCCCGCATCGACGCCGCCGAGCAAGCGCTGCACGCGCTGGGGATCGGACGGCTGCGGGTGCGCGATCACGGGGATGTGGCGCGCCTCGAGGTGGATCTGCCGGACATCGCCCGGCTTGCGGCGACTGGGATGCGCGAGCAGGTGGTCGATGCGGTGACACATGCCGGCTACAAGTATGTGTCGCTGGATCTGCGGGGCTACCGCACCGGCGCGATGAACGAGGTGCTCTCGGCCGAGCTGCAGGCCGCCAACCTGCCGCCCGCTGGGTGATCGAGTGATGCCCTCCTCGCTGGTGGTGCTGACCGCGGTCGCCCTGGCCGCTGATCCACCCCTGGCGGTGGTGCCGGATCTGGACCTGACCCGCCTGGCGGGGGAGTGGTACGAGATCGCGGCCATCCCCACGTTCTTCACCCGTGGCTGCACCGCGGGGGTCAGCCGATACACGATGGTGGAGCCGGACCGCTTCGAGGTGGTCACTACCTGCCGCAAGGGCTCGCCCACGGGCGAGGAGGTTGTCAGTGACGGCACCTTGCGGGTGGCGGACCGCGGAGTCCCAGCCAAGCTCGAGATCAACTACGTGCCGTTCATCTGGGGCGCCTACTGGGTCATCGAGAAGGCCGACGACTACGGCTATCTGGTGGTGGGCCACCCCAGCCGCGGCTACCTGTGGGTGTACGCCCGTGAGCCAGCCATGGATCCCGATCTGTATCGGGGTGTCATGAGCCGGCTCGAGGCTGTGGGCTACGAGCTCGATACGATCGTACGCACGGAGCGCTGAGGCTGGCGGCTACTCCTCGCCGTCCACGCAGGTGACACTCAGGTCGAAGTTGGCGCCCTTGGCGTCGCTGCCATCGACGATCACGAGGTAGCGGGCCGGCCGGTTGTTCCAGACCTTGGCGGTGCCACCGCCACCGCGGTTCTGGCCCTCGCACTCGCTGATGGCCACGGTGCTGCCGGGGCAGTGGTCGGTGTCCTGCCAGCGAAGCACGGCGAGGTCGAGGTCGGCGCAGGGGCTGTCGAGGCGGAAGGTGGCGCGCTGATCGGTCTGGAGCTGGAAGGCGTAGACGCGCTCGGTGCCCTGGTGGGAGTCCTCGGTGGTGGGGAAGCAGTAGGAGTGCACGTAGCGGTCGCCGGTGAACTGGCGGCTGCCCCCTACGGTGGTGCCTTGGATGGTCTGGCCGCAGACGATGGGGGCGGTGACGCAGCCGGGACCGTCCAGGGGGGCGGGCTCGCGGGGCTCGCACTGGTCGGTGGCCGCGGCGGCTTCGCGGGCTTCGGCCTGGGCGGCGGCTTCGGCGTCGGCGGTGGCCTGGGCGCTGGCCACGGCGGCCTGGACCTGGGCCTTGGCGGCTGCCTCGGACTTGCCGGTGTCTTCGCTGGTGGACGTGGTGGCGGGGTTGCTGGCCTTGTCGCCGCCGCTGCCGCAGGCGAGGATCAGGAAGGTCGCCCCGAGGATGGTGAAGGCGAGGGTGGTGCGGGAGCTGGGCATGGGAACCTCTGTGCGGGGCGGCGGGCTGCGTCCCTGTTGAGGCTACTTCGTGTTGGGCGGACCTGCACCTAGGGAGGAGCATCTGCCGGCTCTGAGGTCGATTTCTGTCCGCCCTGTCCGGGACAAGGGCGATAGGTGGTCGACCCAGGGGTTGTCCATGCTGCACGTGTTCCGGAGCAACAAGATCGAGGCCCTCGTGGCCCTGCTGGCCCAGCGGCTCTCTCTGCTGGATCAGCTGCCCGCCGATCCCTTCGTCCCCTTGCGGGTGGCGGTGGGCAGCAACGGCATGGAGCGCTGGCTGCGCCACCAGCTGGCGTCCATGTGCCCAGCGCGCATCTGCGCCAACGTGGACTTTCCCTTCCCCGCCCAGGTCCTCGACCAGGCCCTGGCGGCCCTCGAGCGACAGCTGGGCCTGCCTGTGCAGGAGAGCTCCGGTTGGCACCCCGATGTGCTCTGCTGGGCCATCCTGGACCTGCTGCCCGATCTGCTCGCCGATGCCGACGATCCCGTGATGCAACCTCTGCGGGCCTATCTCAGCGGCGCGGGTCCGGTGGCCTCGGCAGCCGAGCTCTCCCTGGCCCAGCAGCTGGCTTCGGTGTTCGCCCGCTACGTCGCCACCCGCCCGGAGCTGGCCGTGGCCTGGTCCCGGGGCCAGGCCGATCTCCCCCTTGAGCTCCGCGAGTCCCTGGGCTGGCAGCCCCGGCTGTGGTCCGCGCTGCAGCAGCGCCTGGCACCCGCCCAACACGCCGCCCAGCGCTGGGACGCCGTGCTGGCGTCCCCGGCTCCGTCCGCTCCCATCTTCGACCAGCCCGTGCGCATCTTCGGAGTGGCCAACCTGCCGCCCCCCTTCCTTCAGCGCCTGTCCTGGCTGGCGCGCCACGACACCGTCGAGCTGTACGTGCTGTGTCCGTCGGATCGCTACTGGGCCGACCTGGCCAGCTTGCCCCGCTCCACCCACCTCGACCTGCGGGCCGTCGACCGCGACCGCCTCCCGCAGCAGCTCCAGGATCACCTGGTGGATCGCGCCGCCGCCAGCGCCCACCCGCTGCTGCGCTCCCTGGGCCGGGTGGGTCGCGATCTGCAGATCGTGCTTCAGTCCCTCGAGCATGGCTACGATGACGCCCTGTTCGTGGCCACCGAGCTCAGCGCCACGGCTGGCGACAGCGCCCCACTGGCCGCCCCCCGGATGCTCTGGCAGATCCAGGCTGACGTGCGCGATCTGCTCGACCCCGGCGCCCTGAGCGCCCAGGATCTCGCCGGCCGTGCGCCCGACCCGGCCGACGACTCCGTCCAGCTCCATGCCAGCTACGGGCCCCTGCGCCAGGTCCAGGCCCTGCGCGATGCACTGCTCCACCTGTTCCAGCGCTACCCGGATCTCGAGCCCCGGGATGTTCTGGTGATGACCCCGGATCTCGAGGCCTATGTGCCCCTGGTGGGCGCGGTCTTCGATCAGGGCTCGAGGGACCCTCTTGTGGGCGCTCCCCCTGCGGGCCAGGGGCCCTGGGGTTCCGCGGGCGCGCCCGCGATCCCCTACCAGGTCGCCGAGCGCTCCCTGCGTCGCACCAACCCGGTGGCCGAGGTCCTGCTGCGCTGCCTCGAGCTGGCGGCCCCGGGCGCGCGCCTCACGGCCACCGCCGTGCTGGACCTGCTGGCCCTCGAGCCCTTCCGCCAGCGCTTCGGCATCGACGTCCAGGATCTCGAGCCCATCCGCGGTTGGGTCCGCGACGCCGGCGTGCGCTGGGCCATCGATGCCCAGGATCGCGCCGAGCACGACCAGCCCCGCCTGGCTCAGAACACCTGGCGGCAGGGCCTCGAGCGCCTGGCCCTGGGTGTGGCCATGGCCGACGATCCCACCCGTCCGCTGCCCCACCTGGGCGCCGACGCGCCCCTGCTGCCCTTCGACGCGGTCGAAGGCGGCATCGTCGTGCTGCTGGGGCGCTTCTTCGACGCCATCACCACCCTGCTCCAGCAGCTGCAGTTGCTGCGACAGCCTCGCTCGGCCGCCGCCTGGTTGCTTCAGCTCCTGGGCGATCCCGCTGCCTCGCCCGGCTCGTCTCGTCACCAGGGCAGCCTGGCCCAGCTCAGCTCCACCACCACCGACACCGCCTGGCTCGACGCCCGGGTGCGCGCCACCCTGGTGCAGCTCCAGGCAGAGATCCTGGCCTCGGGGGCCGCGCGGTCCGTCACGGTCCAGGCCCTCTCTGCGGCCCTGGCTGGGCGCTTCGAGCTGGCCTCGGGCACCAGCCGGGTCCAGACGGGGGCGGTCACCTTCTCCGCGATGGTGCCCTACCGCTCCGTGCCCTACAGGATCATCTGCCTGCTGGGCATGGACGAGGGCGCCTTCCCCTCGAACCCCGGCCGGCTGCACTTCGACCTCACCCACCGCCAGCCCCGAGTAGGCGACCGCGATCCCCGCGACGAAGATCGCCACCTGCTGCTCGAGGCCATCCTGGCCGCTCGCGACCACCTGCTGATCTTCTACACGGGTCGCGACCCCCACAGCAACGAGCCCCGCCCTCCCGCTGTGCCTGTGGGTGAGCTGTGCGAGGTGCTCGACCTGAGCTTCCCGTCCCTTGGTGCGGTGTCCACCTCCCAGCGGCTCACCCGCCAGCACCCGCTGCAGCCCTTCAGCGTCGCCTGCTTCCAGCCCCAACGCCCCTGGTCCTACGACCCTCGCTTGCTGGCCGGCGCTCGCCAGAGCCTCGAGCGGCAGCGCCAGGTTCCCGCCTTCTTTCCTGCCGACTTGTCCCCCGCGCCCGCCGTCGAGCTCGAGCAGGTCGACCTGGCGGATCTGGTGCGCTTCTTCCGCAACCCGGTCCGGGCGTTGCTGGCTGGTGGGCTCAACCTGCACCTGTGGGAAGACGCCGAGGTCATCCAGGACCGCGAGCCGGTCGACGCTGGCGACATCGACGCTTCAGGGTTGGCCGCACAGCTGCTCGATGGCCGGCTGGCGGCGCTTCGGGCGCGGCTCGAGGGCCGACCGGCGCCTCCCGAGGCCCTCGCCCTGCAGCGCATTCGGGCCGCGGGCGTGTTGCCCCTGGGCTCTGCGGGTCAACAGGCCCTGGCTGCGCCTCAGGCCATGGCTGGGGCGGTGATGTCCGCCCTCGAGCCCTGGCTGGGCACCATGGATCTTCCCTTGGCCGCCACCGACGGCGGCTCGTTCTCGGTTGAACTTCCGGGCGGTGTGTTGCTCAATGGCACCCTGCCGGCGCTTCACCAGGGCGATCTGGTCGCCACCAGCTTCCTGCCCGAAGGCCCGTGGAACCTGGTCCAGCCTTGGCTCGAGCAGCTGGCCTGGCTGGCGGTCCAGCCTGCGTCCGTGGGGCGCGCGGTGATGGTGCTCGGGCCTGGTGGAGCGGGCGCCGCCACGGTGGTGGCCTACGCGTTCGAGGGCGACGCCTCGCCCCCGCAGCGGCGCGCGGCGGCCCTGGCCCAGCTGGCCTGGCTGGTGTCCCTGTACCGCCAAGGGCAGCAGCGACGCATCCCCCTGCTGGCCCGCTGCTCCCACAAGCTGGCGCACTTCCTGCGCCCAGGCCAACGGGGGCAGTACGCTGGTCGCACGGTGTCCTTGGAAGATCTCCAGGGCGATCCCCCCTTTGACGCCGAGATTCGGGCCCGCCTGGCCGCGGCGCTCGAGCCGGTGGTCTGGCTCTGGGAGAACAAGGAAGGCCTCAAGCCGCACGAGGCCCTGGCCTATGGCGACCTGCCTCCCTTCCTCGACGCCGCGGGCCCCGGTGGCATGAGCTTGGAGTTTGCGCGCACGGCCCTGCGCTTCTGGCAGCCGGCCATGGTGGGGCGAGCCACCAGGCCCGCGCCCAGCGCCCTCATCGGAGGTGCAGCATGACCACCCTGGCCATGGAACAGCTCGAGGCCGGCCCCCTGCTGCCGGGCGTCACTGTGCTCGAGGCCAGCGCCGGCACGGGCAAGACCTACCAGATCACCAACCTTGTGGTGCGCCTGGTGGCCGAGCACGATCTGCGCATGGGCCAGATCCTGGTGGTCACCTTCACCCGCGCGGCCACCGCCGAGCTCAAGGATCGTATCCGCGAGCGCCTGGCCCAGGCAGCTCAGGCCCTGCGCACCGGCTCCAGCACCGACGCCTTCTTGCAGCGCCTGGCGGATCGTGCTGGCGCCGATCTCCCCGTGTGGTGGCTGCGGGTGGTCCAGGCCCAGGAAGCCTTCGATCAAGCGCTGATCAGCACCATCCATGGCTTCTGCCAGCGGGTGCTTCAGCAGCATGCCTTCGAGACCGGGGCCGAGCTTGGCCTGGATCTGGTCTCCGACGACGCTGATCTGGTGGATGAGCTGGTAGACGACTGGCTCTCGGCTCAGGTCAACGTGCTCCCGCCCGACCGATACACCCGCCTGGTGGACGAGTGCGGCTTCAACCGGGCTGCGGTGCATAGCTTCGCCCGGGCGGTGCTGGCCGACCCCGACATGGCCCTCGATCCGCCGCCGCCCGAGAACGCACCGCCGGGCTGGCGCCAGCAGCTCCAGGCTCTGCGCGACGCGTGGACCGCGGGCGGTGTGGCCCTGGGTCAGCGCTTTGACGCCGGCCTGCCGAGCACCCAGAAGGTCCCCAGGGATCCGGCCCTGCGCCTTTGGTCCGGCCGTCAGTCCACCTACACCAGCAAGAGCCTGGCCCTGGTGGCCCCCGAGCTCGAAGGCTGGCTCGACACCTGCCTCGCGGGCCCCGAGCCCGTACCCGCCCCCGACGTCCTGTGGGCATACTTCGACATGGCCAAGCTGCAGGGCAAGCTGGGTCAGGGGGTCGACTTCCACCCCGAGCTGGTGGCAGACGTGGCCGCGGCCCTGCCCCTGGGCGCCCAGTTGGCCCAGCTGCGGGAGTCCAACGCCCGCACGCTCCCCTGGCGTACGCTGGCGGCCTGGGTGCGCTCCACCTACGTGCAGCGCCTCGAGCAGCGGCGGGCCCTGTGCTTCCAGGATCTCATGCGTCGCCTGGCCGGGGCGCTCGACAGCCCCGATCTGGTGGATGCCGTCCGCGAGCGCTTTCGCGCAGCGCTCATCGACGAGTTTCAGGACACCGACCACCTGCAGTGGAACATCTTCTCCACGCTGTTCGGCGCGGGTGGCCACCACCTCTACCTCATCGGCGATCCCAAGCAGGCCATCTACGGCTTTCGCGGTGCCAACGTGCACGTCTACGCCGACGCGCGGGGGGCGGCGGAGCCCCTCACCATGGTCACCAACTTCAGGTCCGATGCCCGCTACGTGGCGGCGATGAACTTGGTGTTGGGCCGCTGGTCGCGCTCCTTGTTCGGGCACCCGCGCATCCCCTACATCTCCGTTGGGGCGCCCCCGCGTCAGCCCATGGACCGCCTGGTTCCTCCACCGGCCACGGTCGGCGATCCATGGCAGCAGCCTGCCGCCGCGCCCTTGCAGCTGCGCTTTGTGGGCGCTGGCGCCGATCCATTGGCCCTCGAGCCCTTGGGCAAGTCCGCGGCCAACGCGGGCCTGCCCATCCTGGTGGCGGCCGACGTGGTGGCCTTCCTCGACGCGGGGTTCGGGGTGGTCACCCAGCCCGATCAGGCGCCCCGCCCGGTCTCGCCTGGCGACATCGCCGTGCTGGTGCGCGCCAACTACCAGGCCGATGCGGTCATCCAGGCCCTCGCCTCGGCGGGCGTGCCCGCGGTGCGGGGCGGAGGCGCGCCCAGCGTGTTCGCCTCCCACGAGGCCCTGCACCTGTTGCAGTGGCTGCAGGCCGTGGCCAGCCCCTCCAGTGACCGGGCGGCGCGGGCGGCGGCGGTCTCGCCCTTGTTCGGGTGGAGTGCCGCCGATCTTCAGGCCCTCGATCTCCCCGGCGCCGATGGCTCCCGCTGGGATCGCTGGCTGGGCGATCTGGCGCGCTGGCAGCAGCTGGTGGATCAGCGCGGGCTTCGCTGGGCCTTCGCCCAGGCAAGCGATGTCTGGGACGTCCAGGCTCGGCTGTTGGCGCTGCCCGATGGCGAGCGTCGCCTCACCAACCTGGGCCACCTGCTCGAGCTGGCCCACGCGGCACAGCTGCAGCAGCGCCTGCGCTTGGATGGCTTGGTGCGCTGGCTGGTCGAGCAGCGGCAGCGCCCGGCGGGTGACGATGATCCTTCCGAGCTGCGCCTCGAGCGCGACGACGCCGCGGTCAAGGTCCTCACCATGCACAAGAGCAAGGGCTTGCAGTACCCGGTGGTCTTCGCCCCCTTCCTGTGGGACGGAGCCCTGGTGCGCGATCGCGATCTCGACCACCTGGTACACCCGGTGGCGGACGCCCCTACTCAGCGCCAGCTCGACATACAGCGGCAGCCGTATGGGGCCGCCAAGGCAGACCATGTGGCCCTGGCCGAGCACGAGGCCTGGCGTGAGAACCTGCGCCTGCTGTATGTGGCCCTCACCCGCGCCCGCTACCGCTGTGTGCTGTACACGGGCCCTATCGTGGGGGTCAGGGCGCCCCAGACCGGCCTGCAGCGCTCCCCCGTGGGGTTGCTGCTACACAGCGCGCCTCCGGGGCAGCCGCTCGATCCCGGGGCCGAGCGCTATGTCGATGCCCAGCGGCGAATCGCCAGCATGGGGCCCGTGGCGCTGCGCCAGGATCTGGCCGAGTGGGAGCGCTCGGGCGGCTGGATCGGCGGCGATGCGCCCCCGGGCGAGCCGCCGCTGCTGGCGGTCAGCGACGCGGTCCTGCCCGACACCGTGCCCCTCTGGCAGCCCAGCGCCGCCCTGACGCCGGCTCCCGCCTCCTTGCGGGCTCGCGCCTGGTCCCGCCCCCCCTGTCCCTGGACCGATCCCGGCTGGCCTTCGGAGCTGCGGGGGCTTGACCACAGCTGGCGGCGTCTCAGCTACACCTCCATCACCCGCGCCCGTCACCAAGCGCCTGGGGTGAGCGCTGGCGCTGTCCACAGCCTCGAGCCCGTGCCCGATCGTGACGTGCTGGCCCGCGACCACGATCAGGACGTCGACGTCACCGCCGAAGAGCTGGCCGCGGCCACGCTTCGCCAGCAGCTCAGGGATGCGCGCCCGCCCATCCCCGACGATCAGCCGCCGGTGCCCCTGGCGGCCTTCCCGGCCGGTGCCGAGCCTGGCACCTTCCTGCATGCGGTCTTCGAGGAGCTGGACTTCGCAGTGTTCCCGCGGGATCCCTCCGATCTCGAGGGCATGGCCGGGGGCCGGGCCGTGCTCGAGCCCTTGGTGCAGCGGCTGGGCGCGGTCCACGGCATTCGCGATCCCGAAGCGCTGGCGCTGGCGGTGCAGCACCTGCCTGCGGTGCTGCAGACGCCCCTGGGTGGGCCCCTGGGCGATCTGCGCCTGACTGATCTGCCTCGCACCCGTCGCCTGGACGAGCTGGGCTTTGACCTGCCGGTGGCCGGCGGCGACCTGCACCGGCGCATCGACCACGACGGCGGCGCTGCCTGGCCGGATCCCGTATCCGGCGCGGCGTTCGGCGAGGCCTTCCTGCTGGCGGCGCAGGCCCCGGGTATGCGGGCCGAGCACCTGCGCGAGCTGGCGGGAAGCTGGGTGCAGCAGCGCTTCGCCGGCTACCTCACGGGCACCATTGACCTGGTCTTCGCGACGCCTACGGATCCTGCGCGGTCACCCCAGCGCTTCTACGTGGCCGACTACAAGAGCAACAAGCTCGACCTGCTGGCTGAGGGCCCACCGCGGCCCCAGAACTACTGCCACGACTGGATGCTCCACGAGATGGAGCATCACGCCTACACGGTGCAGCTGGTGCTCTACACCGTGGCCCTGCACCGCTGGCTGGGTCAGCGCCTGGGCCCCGCCTACAGCTACGACCAGCACGTGGGGGGCGCGTTGTACCTGTTCGTGCGAGGCATGACCGGGCCGGACACTCCGCGCGGAGGCGAGCACCCCCTGGGGGTGTTCTTCCACCGGCCGGCCAAGGCCCTGATCGAGCGCATCGACGTCTTGCTCGACGCCTCGGGAGGTGCGGCGTGATCAACCCTCAGCCCATGCCCCCACTGTTCGCCCCCGCCCTGGTGCCCCGGGGTTCCCCCCAGGCGGCGGTGCTCGAGCGCCTCGAGCCCTTCTGGGCCCACGGCATACTGGCCGGCATCGACCTGCATGTGGCGGCCCACCTGGCCCGCCGAGCGGGCGCACTCGACCCCGATCTGGTGCTGGCCCTGGCCCTGGCCGTGCGCGCGCCCCGGCGTGGGCACATCTGTGTGGATCTCGATCCGCTCGAGTCGGCCCACCTGCTGCCTCCTCAGCCCGACGCCGACCAGCCAGCGCCTGGGGCGCCTGCGCCCACCTTGATGCTCCCGGGTTCGGGCTGGGCTGCGCGCGTGGCTGCGGCTACGGATCTGGTGCGCGGGGGCGCCGAGCCCGATCGGCCCACCCCGTTCGTGCTGGCTGGGACGGCCTTGTACACCGACCGCTACTGGCGCTACCAGAGATCTCTGGCGCAGCGCGTGGCCAGCTGGGTGGGGCCCCAGGGGCGGGTGCCCCTGCACGAGCTCGATCTTCCTGTCCTTCGGGCGGGGCTGGCCCAGCTGTTTGTCCCGCCTGCCCACGGCAGCCTGGACCTGCAGCGGGTGGCCGTGGCGCTGGCCCTCACCCAGCGCTTCACGGTGATCACCGGCGGCCCGGGCATGGGCAAGACCTGGGCGGTGCGGAACCTGCTCGCCTTGCTCTGGCTCGAACACAGGGCGCGGCGCCAGCGGGGCCAGGCCGATTCCCCCGAGCTGGTGGTTGCCTTGGCCGCCCCTACAGGCAAGGCCGCGGCCCGGCTACGGGAGTCCCTGCGCGCCGGGCTCGAGGCCCAGCTGCAGCCTGCGCTGGTCGCGGTCACCGGAGATGCTGCTGCTGCGTCCTCAGCCTGCGAGTTCCTGCGAGGGCTCGAGGCCAGCACCCTGCATCGCCTGCTGGGGTGGCGCCCCGACAACCCCACGCGCTTCCGCCGCTGCGCTGACAACCCCATCCCCGCCGACGTGGTGGTGGTGGACGAGGCCTCCATGGTGGACTTCGCCATGATGGCCAAGCTGGTGGATGCGGTGGGGCCGGTGGGCCCCAGCGGTGCGCCCACGCGGCTGGTCTTGCTGGGCGATCGGCACCAGCTGGCCAGCGTCGAGGCCGGCACGGTGCTGGCCGATCTGTGTGGCCCCACCCGTGCCGACAGCCTGTGCTTCACCGCTCCGACCATGGCGCGGCTCGACACATGTTTCGGTCTCGGGCTACAGGTCGCCGCCAGCGATCCCTCGACGGGCGTGCGCGCGGTCTTCGGGCCGCCCATGCACGACGCCGTGGTGCAGCTTAGGCGCACGCACCGCTTCGACCAGCGCAGCGGCATCGGGCGCTTCGCCATCGCCTGCCTGGGCTCGGGCTTCGACGCGGCCAAGGCCGCCGCGGTGCTGGTGGGCGACTCGCCCGACGTGGCGCTGCTCCCTCACGGTCATCGAGGTGGGCTCGATCCCGCCGTTCGCACTCTGCTGCGCGACGGCTTCGGCCCCTACCTGCGCCTGCTGCGCGGCGGCTACCAGGCCGTCCAGGGGCCAGCCTACCCCACCCCCGAGGTCTTCCATCGCCGGGTGCTCGAGGCCTTCGACAGCTTCCGGGTGCTCTGCGCCCACCGCCAGGGTTCCACCGGTGTGGCGGGGCTGAACCGTGCGGTGATCGCCCTGCTGCGGGATGCGGGCTTGGTCTCGTCTGGTGAACCATGGTGGCAGGGTCGCCCTGTGTTGGTGCAGCGCAACGACTACAGCGTGCGCCTGTCCAGCGGCGAGCGAGGACTCTACAATGGTGACATCGGGGTCCTGGTACCGGTCGAGCTTGGCGGGGTCCAGCGGCTGATGGTGGCCTTCCCTGGCCCCGACAGCCTCCCCCCCCTCGGCGATCCA
>CALDOK010000292.1 GCA_937912125.1 uncultured Pseudomonadota bacterium | reverse complement strand
CGGAGATGGCCGACATGATCGGCCGACTCACCGAGGTGGTCGCTGCGGGCAACGACCGGATCGCCGAGCTGGCCGCGGCCGCGAACCGCAAGCGCGGGGTCCCCCCGAAGCCCACGCAGACGCCGGCCATGGCCACGGCAGGGGTCGCCCCCGAGGATCGCCCCCGGCCGCCGGTCATCCCAGCGAAGGTGAAGCCGGCCCGCAAGCCACGCCGCCCTACGGGCCGCAAGCCGCTACCCAGCCATCTGGAAGCGGACGAATCCGAGGTGGCGCCTCCTTCCTGCCAGCACTGCGGCAACGATGACCTGGTGGTGGTGGACGAGGTCGTCGAGGAGAAGCTCACGGTCGTGAGCGCGCACCAGCGCCGCCGGGTCGTCCGCCGTGTGACCTGCCTCTGCAAGCGTTGCCTGCGGCGGACCACCGGCGAGGCGCCGCCGGCTCCCTTCCCCCGCTCCAAGGTGACCTGCGAGTGGCTGGCCTGGATGATCGTCCAGAAGTTCTTCCTCCTCATCCCGCTGGACCGCATCCGGCGCCACCTCGCGCTTCAGGGCATCCCGCTCTCCATCTCCTTCTTCGTCACCCAGGTCCAGGCCGCCGCGAGGCTGCTGGACGTGGTGGACGGCGAGCACTGGAAGCAACTGCTCGCGGGCTCCTGGATGCGCTCGGACGGAACCTCGCTGAAGGTCATCGTCCCGGACCTGGCCGGCACGCACAAGGGCCACATCGAGGTCTTCTGTCGGGACGAGACCGTTGTCTTCCAGTACGAGCACGACAAGAAGGGCGAGACCATCGTCGGGAAGCTCGGCAAGTTCAGGGGCCTGCTGCAGGTCGACGCCGAGCACCGCTACAACGGTCTGTTCGAGCCCGGCCTGGGCATCATCGAGATCGGCTGCAACGCCCACGGATTCCGCAAGTTCGAGGCCGCGCAGGCGGTCCAGCCCGTCCTCGCCAAGGAGGCCGCCGACTTCCTCACCGCCATGTTCCTGGCCGAGGGGGAGGCACGTGAGATCGGACTGCGGGACGATGCGCTCCGTGACTGGCGCCGTCGGCGCATCCAACCCCTGTTCGACGACCTCTGGCGCTGGATGGACGCGGTGCAGCCCACGCTGCTTCCGGACGACCCCCTCGCCGCGGCGATCCGGTACCACCGCAACCACTGGGGCGCACTGACCGCCTTCGTGGATCACCCGGAGGTGGGCCCAGACAACAGTGCGGCGGAGAGGGAATTCCAGACCGTGGCAAAGGCGAGGCTGAGCTGGCTGTTCGCTGGCAGCACCGAGGGCGCCCACCGGGCCGCCACCCTGCTCGGCATCGTCGCAACCTGCCGCAACCTGGGCATCGACATCCAAGCCTACCTGACCTGGGCCTTCGAGAGGCTCGGCACCCACAGGGCCAAGTTCGACCTCCCCGCCTCCCAGCTCACCCCGGCGGCCTACAAGGCGCAGCTCGGCGGGGCGTAGGGGGACCTCAGCCGGGTGGGATGGCCTCGGCCGGCCGAGCTCCAGGGCGTCGCTGATGCCTCACGATGCAACAACGCCCCGGCGCTGCAGGACCCGGTGCACCGTGCTGCGCCGCGCCTTGCCTGGCTCCAGCTCCTTCATGCGCTCGGCGATGGCGATGACCCGCTCGATGCTCCGCTCGGGCACCTCCTGCTTCTTCGCGATAGGGGCGCCCGGCAACGGGCGTCCCTACCGCGAAGTGTCAGGAAAGGTCGCCTCGCTCGGGGGCTGGCGGAGCTGTGCCCAGCGGAGCCGGCCAGGGGCTGTCCACGCGCTCGACAAGGCGAACGACGAGGCTGAGGGCGGCACCGAACCCGACAGGGGCTCCGCCCGGCCGTGAGTCCGGCCCCGGTTCAGGTCCCGTGACACATAGCGCCCTTGGTCAGCTGGCTATCGGCGTTCTTTGCCGATGAGGCTCGTCCGGATCTGTGAGGGGCCGGGAGGGGCGACTCTCCCGGTCTACTCGACCGCCGAACCACAGCTGTTTGCAGACGAACTGAACCAGAACTGTTTCATTCGCGAAACAGATCCGCCCATTCTTCGAACGCTCTCCGCCACCTTGACACTTTTGCATGCTACCTTCTGGTCAGACCAACCCACGTGGAGTCATCGATCATGCGTAGGCATACATCACTATTGGCGCTCATGTCGTTCATGGCAATCACCACCGCATGCGGTGAGGGCAAGGACGACACCGCGCCCCCCGAGGGGGACGCGGACACCGACAGCGATGCAGACAGCGATGCAGATTCAGATTCAGACAGCGACGCAGATGCCGATGCAGACAGCGACGCGGATAGCGACACCGACACGGATCCGAGTGCGCCTCCCACGCTCGGCGTGTCGGCCAGCGCAGTGCTGATTGGTGTTGACGAACGGGACCGACTCGGAGAACTGGTTGCCGGCCAAGGTGATCTGGATGGCGATGGTTTCGACGACGTGCTCGTCTTTGCCGAGGGGGTTGGAACCACTGGTGCGCTATTCGTCTTCGGGGGACCATTTGCCGAAGAGATGACGGCGTCAGGGTCCACCGCCAGCCTCGAGGGTTCGACCACCTTGGGTCGAGTGGAAACCGCGGTGATCGTCGGTGACACCAACAACGACGGATTCGACGACTTCGTCGTGGGGTCGGAGAAAAATAGCCGGTCAGGGTTGTATCTCGGCCCCGTCACCGGGCCGATGGGATTCGACGATCTCGATGCGGTGGTGAGTTGGTCCGAGGGCTACGATAGTACTCTCACGCGGGTCTCCGCGGCGGGAGACGTGGACGGCAACGGCACTGCGGATCTCATCCTCGACGACGACGCCACGGTGTTGATCATGACCACGCCGCTCGTAGGCGTGGTGGACGGGGACAGCCAAGCGTGGGCGACGCTCGATCCTCCTCAACCCAGCTACTACGACCCATGCTGGGACATGCACCATTCACACCACCACCTCCACTACCGCCCCACCTACGAACGCGATGGAGAATCGGGCGCCATCGGGGATCTGGACGGCGACGGCTTCGGTGAGGTTATCGTCACGAACAGGAACTGGAACGAGCAGTGGTGGACCAGGGATCCTTCGGATTTCTGCGAGGACTTCAAGGGCATCGCCTACGTCGTCCAGGGCCCGGTCTCTGGCACCATCGACCTCGCTTCCGCCGCGCTCGCGCTCGACGGGGAGGAGGGCGGGAGAATCAATGGCGATGCCGGCCCCATGGGCGATGCCAATGGCGACGGTGTGGCCGACTTCTTCGTGGAGGGAGGGGAGCTCTACACCGACTTCGTCGTGTTCGGACCCCTCACCACAGGGGGGTTCATTGGAGACCTACCGAATGTGGCCCGCATCACTGGGGGCGACTTCTTCAGTCTAGACATCGCCGGAGCCGGTGACGTGAACGGGGACGGCCTGGATGATCTGGTGACTGGTGTCGAGCACAGGAATGCCTCTTGGAGGTATGGTGCCGCCATCATGCTGGCCCCGTTCTCCGGCACCAGGCTGGTAGACGATGCGGAGTACCTCTACCGGGGAGAGGGAGAGAACAGTTGGGCCGGTGCGTCGGTATCCTCCGCCGGGGACGTTGACGCGGACGGTTTGATGGACGTGATCGTCGGTGCCGCCAACACACTGGTTGACGGCGAATTCCGAGGTAAGGCGTACCTGTTCTTCGGTGCCGATCTATAGCCATTTTGGTGGCATAGAAGGCAATTCTTCGGATCTGTCTCCTTCCATGTCGAAAGTGCGGCCTGGGTAGATGGTGATACCAGAGTTCCAGATGGTGCTACCAGGGTTCCAGCCGAATCTGGTCTGGACAGCCCATCTTACGAGGTCAACCTGGGTTCCCCAGGCCGTGTCCTGATCCAAGTCTGGCCAGAAGGCATCACAATCACCCCATGACACTCTGTCTGTTCTCGAAGCGGTAACTTTCTTCATTTTCGGACTGAGAACTGTTTCTGCTCTCGGCTTGGGGTTGTCGATGTCGGCACCGCTCAACGCATCCGTGTTCTGCTAAGTCGGCATAGTCATGGTTTGAACAGGCTTGACAAGT
>CALDOK010000291.1 GCA_937912125.1 uncultured Pseudomonadota bacterium | reverse complement strand
GGGACGTGTACGTCGGCTTCGAGCAGCTCGCCCGCGTCTACCGGGCCACCGTGACCATCGAGCAGACCAAGCACAAACCCAACGACCACCTGGAGAGAGCCAGGCCGACCGTCGCCACGATCTGGAGAGCCTGGGACAGCGACGAGGGGATGACCACGCCCATCGAGTGGGGCAAATACGCCACGCACCACAAGCATCGAGGCTGCGTTCCCATGTACGGTGCCACCATGTTGCCCTACAGCGAGCACGCCTGGGGGGCGCTCTCCCGCGCCAGGGACACCCTGCGCGCCATGCACGATCAGCTCGATGAACTGCTGAACCAGAAGCCCGACGCCATCCTCGCCCAGCTCGAGGCACTCCCGGCTGGCCGGATGCTCACCGTCGAAGAACGGTGAGCCCATGGTCACCAACACCCCAAAGGACTGATCTCATGGAAGACGCTCTCCAGAAAGCCATCCTCGACGGACTCCCGACCGAGCAGGCAAAGGCGATGATCGCCTTCATCGACAACGCCACCCCGCTCGAGCAGCACCTCCTCGAGCTGACGGCGATCCTGGGCTCGCTGTCCGGTTGTGTCCAAGCCTTCGCACAGATCGAACAAAGCTCGAAGCTGATGAGCGAGAGCGCGAACCAGCTCGAGCGGGTGAGCAGCTCGATCTCGGAGCGCGCCCAGCTCCACATCCGCCAGGCGGTCGTCTTCCTGGCTGAGCACGCCCCGGCCTCGAGACTGGAGCGGGTGCCTGGTGGCTTCGTCGTCAGGGCCGGCACCAGCCTGTTCGAAGGTGAGACGCCCTGGCAGGCGGTCGCCGTCTCCATGCTCCCCTTGATCGTCGATCAGGCCATCACCAACCAGGACTGAATCGTCATGCTGTACCTGATGCAACGCTTGCAGGCTCCACGCCAACACACCAAAACGGAAGGCCCGAAGATCCATCACGTCTTCGGTGGAGCGGCGCTCGGGTTGTCTGGTGACGCCTGGAAGGTGCTCGATGCCATCTGCACTCTCGACTACATGGGCGCTGCCGAGTACGAGTTCGGAACCATCCCCAGGTTCTTGCATTCGTTCGCGCTGCGTCGTGAAGACATCCGACCCTTCGTCTTCGTCCTGAAAGTCGGAGAGTACAATGGACACTGGGAACGCCGCCATATACTGGTCGAGAGGCCGCTCCCCAAGATGCAGAATCATGTAATCTTCGGGCTGCACATCGGAAACGATCAGCACGAGGCGGCGCTCGAGGAGGCGTTCCGTCTGGTCGCCCAGCGAAGCTCGGCTGTCTATGTGAAGGAAGGCGCGAGGATGGAAAGCGCCCTCGATCCGATCAAAGACCACGAAAACACAAGCCGACCATTAGGCTGGTTCTGCCTCGAAGACGACGCCATGATGTTCGTGGATCAGACCTTGTTCGAGAGCTTCTCCGAGCTGTTCAGCGTGGACCTGGCTGGGTTCGACATTCCCGTGATGGACAAGATGACGGACTGGGCGCTGATGAAGAAGTCCGAGATCGTCGCTGCCGCTGTCGCCATGGGCGTCGTGAAAACCAAGAGCGAGGCAAACAGGATCAAGAAGGCAGACCTCGTGGCTGCGTTGGAGGACTGACCCCATGATCGCCACCACCCGCCAAACCAGAGAACCAACGAACAGCGTCGAACAGGCCGAGAGTGGCGGAAAGACTGTCTCTATCGGTGATGTCTACAGGTGGACCGGCTGCTTCGTCAACCACAGGAAGCTCGAGGTTGTGACCATCGAGCGACGTGGCCGAGGCCACCGAGTCCTGCTCTGCGAGATCGACGGGGACTACTCCCACTGGGTCGGGCTCTACGTCCTCACCCACCACAGGGTCTATCGGAAGATCGACCGAAAGGACTGAACCATGCCCCGCATCCGCATCGCCGGCCCCGGCATCCCCCCGCCCGCCAGCCGCGTCTCTCCCAAGGTGAAGGGCAGCAAGGTGCTCGTCCTGGCGGCGATCCTGCACGAAGGCGTGCCCACCACCGTGCTCGATATGTACGACACCAGCGACAAGGTGCGGATCGGTCACGACGACGAACCGGGCGTCTACCGACCTTGCATCTACACCGTCGTCTCGGAAGATCGAGGCGAACGGCTCCGCATGGAGTGCGGCTGTCGAGCTGGCCTCATCTGCAAGCAGCACGGCCCGGCCTGGTCCGAGTCGTGGTGGCGCGAGTCCAAGGCCAGGGACGACGCCCGTAACTGGCGAGCGGCTGGCCCCGAAGGGGATTGGATCAAGTACCCTGAACCCGATCCGCCCAAGCGGGTGAGCTTCGAAGCTGCGCTGCGAGACGCCCTGACTGCGGGCCGACCCACGGTGTCTTGCCGGAACGGCCACGGCAAGCTGCTCGAGGTGCGTCCGGTCGATGGAGCCCAGCCATGATCCCCCACGGAGCCCGCGTCCACTACCCAGGCTGTCCTGACGACCAGGGCACCGCCGAGCACGATCACACGAACAGGAGCCCTACGCTGGTGGTGGTGTGGGACGACGAGTACACCGACCAGGGCCCCCCAGGTGACCTCTCCGGTCGCATAGAGGGTCACTGGGGCGACGACGACGAGCTGATGAAGGTCGTCCTGGTGCCCGGCCAGGAGCAGCCGTGAGCCACACCCTGACCGAACGCGACCTCGCCTGCCTCCGCAACCCGATCAAGGCACACCCAGCGACCAACTACCGCCTCATGCGTCTCGGGCTGCTGTGCAGCAAGCACACGGACGGAGACGACGCCTACCGACCTACCTTCTTCTGGCGCGAGCCAACCCCCGCAGGCCGCGAAGCCTATGAAAAAGCCACCGGAGAGGAACTCCACTATGTCCCCTGAACCAATCCCTCGCCTCACAGTCCCCGCCGCCCTCCCCGATCTGCTCGTAGGCTACGTCGGGCGCGTCTGCCGGGGCGGTCAAAACGGCGTCCTGATCGGAGCCCCGAGCAACGGCTATAAGGGTCTGATCTACTGGGGCTTCGACGGCAGGCTCCACCGCGAGCCCCCGCGTGACCCCAAGGCCCCGCCTCTGGAGTTGTCCCTCGAGCACCAGGCCGTCTGCGACCACGTCGTCCGCTGGGCCCACGGGCTCGATACCCGGTGGAGCGTCCGCAAGGACAGGGATCTCTCCGGTGAGAAGGACAGTTTCCTGATCATGTGCGGCAACGCATGGGTCCGCGAAGTGGACGACCAGGCCACCGCCGACCGGCTACTGCCGCAGACCAGGGCCAAGTATTGGCGCGGGCTGGCCGAGTCGCCCAACGCTCTCGAGGTCGAGGTGGCCCATCTTGTGCTGGCACGCGCCGACACCGCCTGGCGAGCCCACCACGCCTGGGCCAAACAGGCGCTGTCCTACTACATCGAGCTGAACGAATCCGATGCCTGA
>CALDOK010000290.1 GCA_937912125.1 uncultured Pseudomonadota bacterium | reverse complement strand
AGGTCGCGCACACACCACTTGCGCGCGGTGTCTCTCCAGTGCTTCGCTTGCTGAAAGAGCAGGTCTTGTCGGATCGGTGTGGTTCCCTCGAGGGCGGTGGTACAGGCCGACTCGATGGCCTGGGCTAGGCTCACCTTCTCTGCTTCCGAGCGCCTGCCCGAGAGCAGCAGCAGCAGGTCGACCTCGGGGCGTGGCGTGGAGAGACACGTGGGGCGGCCCCTGTCCTCCTGCGGGTCAGGGCTCCAGGCTCCCGTGCGAGATGCCAACACGCCTGCATAGGCGGCGTCCACGGTGTCCATGCCTGCGAGCTGTGGGTAGAGGCCGGATAGGTGGTTCACTGGGTCCAGCAGGGCCCAGGGCTCGCGGCCGAGGATGCGGCGCAGCGAGCCCCGTCGGACCGCCTCGTCATCGTCGAGCAGGTTCAGGGCAGCAGGCTGTCGGTCACCAACGGATCCGAACGGCGCTCGGGGTCGGCCGCGATGTGGGCGATGGTGAAGCCATCGGGGTCGGTGCGGGGCGCGAGCACGGAGAGCTGGCTGGGGAGTGAGCGCCCGTTCCAACTGGCCAACGCCTCTCGGAGCGCGGCCAGGTCGAAGGCACGGCGTAGCCGCGGGCTCAGGTGGAGGGCCGGGGCGGCGTACAGCTCGTTGTCCTTCTCGCCCAGCGCGGCGCAGAGGTGCAGGTCGTACCAGACGTCCGAGCCCAGGTCGTCAGCGTGGGCGTGTGCGCGGAGCCGCCCCAGGTGGATGGCCGTGTCGGGGAGTGGAGTCCAGACGGTGAAGCCGTGGTGGGTGCGGGGGAGCTGGGCGGGGACCGCTTTGGCGCTGGAGGCGCACGAGCTGTCTGGAGGGGTGGGCATAGGGGTCTCCAGGGGAGATCCGAAGGCTAGGCCGGTTCCGTCCCGTGAGAAAGCACAGGGGCCATTCGCGTTTTGCGACTACGCGAAACCCGCCTCTCAGGCCGGTATTCGCATAATGGCCGAAAAAGGGGGTTGCAGCGTGGAGTGGCGTCCCGAAGTTGCGAATAGTGGCTTGGGAGGGATGTGAATACGGAGTCGAGCCAGGGGGTGGTGGGAGCAGTGGTCGGCCTGGAGGACATGAACCAGGATGGCGTCGGCGACATCCTGTTTTTCGCTACCGAGACTTCAACCGCGGGCCCCATGGAGATGCCGTTCACCTGCGACTGGACGCCCTGGGCCCGGCTGGGCGAGCCCAGGAAGTGCCAGAAACGACTTACAACGGTGAGAACAGGCGACTCCACCGGTTCGGCTGTCGTTGGCGCTGGGGATTCCAACGGCGATGGCATCCCCGAGATTCTGGGCGAAGCACTCGGTCGGGAAGCGGACGCAGGCACCGCCTGGCTGCTGCGTGGCGTCCGCGAGTGAGGTGGGCGAGGTGTGTCCTGTTGTCATCGAAAACGTGTTCACATAGGTACTACGGAGGTATTCGCGTTTTTCGCGCGTTGGTCCGCACCTTGCTCACGATAGAACGTCAATTTTCGAACGAATTGCGAATAGTACCTTCAAAAGCGAGTTTCAAACATCCTGTCAGCAGTGGCGGCGCGAGCCGTTCCCTGCCCGTGATTTTCGATGTAGCCTCGGATTCGTGCCTGGAGTGTTCATGTCCGACTCCCGACCCGCTGCCCGCGTGGCTCGAACACGCTGCCTCTCCGATGGCCTGGCTACCGAGGGGCTCGAACGCCTCGCCGACCGCGAGCCCATCCGCTGGGCAGCTCTGCTCGAGCGAGGAGTGCCCGGCAGGATCAAGCTCGGACCAGCCACTACACTGCTGGACGTGGGCAGGGCAGCAGCATGGCCCACGCTGCTCCCTTCCAGTCACCTGTACCCCCCCATGCGGCTTGCCCGACACAGGAGGACCTTCAGAAGGATCGCGCGGGCGGTGGGGGAGGTCCCCGTCAAGTCGATCGACGAACGTGTCTTGAGCCTGGTGAGGAAGGTGCTGGCCACCAACTCCAACGGGGTGCGGCGCGAGGCTGGCGACGTGCGGCGGGACATGCTGCAGCTGCGCACGGTGGTGTTTGGGCTCCAAGTCTCGGTCATGGGACGAAGCCTGGTCTCACAGGAAGAGCGCGGGGCACCCCGCAAGCGGCAGATCGCCGTGTACGCCGAGTTCGTGGAGCAAGTGATCGGGGGGAGCGCCTCGCTGCGTTCCCTGGCTGTCTTGGCGGTCGCTGTGGGCGCCATCCTGCCGAGCGAAGCCGAGCGGGTGAAGCTGGGCGATGTCCCCGATGAGAGCTGCGGCATGCACGTCAACGGCCGGACCGCGAGCAACGGCAGGAGAATTCCTGTGCGCCGTGTCCATCTTCCAATATGGGCAATGGGGATCTTGCGCGTGTGGAGGGACGACTGCTACGCTCGGTCCCACGAGCCAGCGGACGCCCTGTTCCCATCCAGAGGCAACCCGAAGAAGTCGAGCACTGGCCTCGGGCGAATTCTGGCGACAGCCTGTCGCCGCGCCGGCGTCCAGGAGGTTGCCTGGGAGTCCTTCTCGCGAGTCTACGGCTTCCCTCGGCAGAGGGTGGTCGATGAGGCTCTGCGGCGAGTGCGGGGCTGAGAAGACGCCCGCAGCAGGCTGCCCGAGTCCCCGTTTCGTTTGCCCCCGATCGTCGGGCCATGGCCGTCATCTCCCGTCGACACTGGGCGTCGCAAAGGATCGTTCGTGGAGTGAACGCCGATCGCGCAATCACCTTCCAGGTGAGGCTCCAATCTGGCTCCGAGGCCGGCGGATATCTTCATGTGCGGAGCAGCACGATGCCGAGCGAGCGGGTGGTGAGCCCCGCCTCTTCGAGCTCCACCGCCAGGTAGGGCAGGGTGGCGCCGAGTGAGCCGAATGCCAGTGCGTAGAGCAGGCGTAGGGTGCTGCGGGTCATGGCTGGTCCTGCGCTACGAGGCGCCTCGCTCGCGGAGATGCCCCGCATGCCACGTCCCGAACCTCCTCCGTGCCTCGGCGAGATCGCACGGCGGCTCGACGGACATTCGGCCCCGGCCGGACCCTCGTCGGCCGATCGTCGTGCCCGCCGAGACGCCACCTTTCTTCTGGACGCACGGACCATGCCCCCCCCTTGCGTCGTGTTGCAGGAAGGGCTCGCGGGCTCGCGGGCTCGCCCGCGAGCCCACCGCCACCGATCCCGATAGGATCGCGCCTCCAGGGAGGACCTCGCGTGGCTGGACATCCCAAGCCCCCCCACCCCCTGACCCCCCACGCCATGTTCCTCGACCTCGAGGTCACCCGGGCAGGCCACATCCGGGACGTGGGTGCGGTGCTGGGCGACCGCATCCTCCGCCTCGAGCGCCCGCGCTCCCACGACTGGGCGCGGCTGGACGACTTCGCCGCACCCGCTCAGCTCGTCGTCGGCCACAACCTGCTCGACCACGACCTGCCCCACCTGGCGCGAAAAGTCCCCGGCCTGGCCCTGCTGCGCAAGCCCGCCCTGGACACCCTGGTGCTCTCTCCCGTCGCCTTCCCCCGGCGCCCCTACCACGCCCTGGTCAAGGAGCACCGCCTGGTCAAGGACGCCGCCAACGACCCGGTGGCCGACGCGAAGCTCTGCGCCCGGCTGCTCCAGGACGAGTGGCTCGCGCTGTGCGCCCTGGGCTCGGGCCACCCCCTGCTGGCGCTGCTGCACCGCTCCCTGGACCAGCTGGCCGAGGGCCGCCCCTGGGCGGGAGGCTTCGCGCCCTTCCTCCAGGCGCTCGGCCCGTTTCCCGGCTCGAGCGTGATCGTGCTCGATGCGGTGCTCGACGCCCTCCGTCCCCATGCCTGCCTCGAGGGGCTGGCCCAGCAGCGAGAGCCGCTCACCCGATCCCGCGGGCAGTGGGTTTCCTTCGCCTACGCGGCCTCCTGGCTGCTGCAGGCCGATGCGGGGTCTGTTCTGCCTGGCTGGGTACGGCGGCAACACCCGACGGTGCCGTCCATGCTCGCGGCCCTGCGGGAGCAGCCCTGCGCCCGCCCTGACTGCACATGGTGCCAGGGTGAGCACAACCCCGAGGCCCTGCTGACGCGCTTCTTTGGCGAGGAGTTCCACAGCTTTCGCGCTGAGCCGCCGGATACGAGGACGGGCGGCAGCCTGCAGCGGGCCATCACCGTGGCGGGCCTGGGTGGCCGGTCCATCTACGCCATGCTGCCCACTGGCGGCGGAAAGTCCATCTGCTTCCAGCTCCCGGCCTTGGCTCGGCACCAGCGTCTGGGGCTGCTGACGGTGGTGATCTCGCCCCTGCAGTCGCTGATGAAGGACCAGGTCGACGGAGTGAAGAGGGCCACGAACACCCCGCACGCCGCGGCTCTGCACGGGATGGTGACCGCGCCCGAGCGCAGCCGGGTGCTGCAGGAGGTGGCGGACGGTACCTGCGGCCTGCTGTACGTCTCCCCCGAGCAGCTCCGTAACCGCTCGGTCCGCAACGCCATCAAGCAGCGCCAGATCGGGGCCTGGGTCTTCGACGAGGCCCACTGCCTGTCCAAGTGGGGCCACGACTTCCGCACGGACTACCTCTACACCCCGCGCTTCATCCGGGAGCTGGCCAAGGAACAGGGGGAGGCGACCCCGCCGCCGGTGGCCTGCTTCACGGCAACCTCCCAGAAGGCCGTCACCGACGAGATCCGGTGCCTCTTCCGGGAGAAGCTCGGCCACGAGCTCGAACTGTTCGAGACGGGCATCGAGCGCGAGAACCTGATCTTCGAGGTCCAGCAGGTGCGCGAGGCCGAGAAGCTGGGCTGCATCCTCGACACCTTGGCCCGACACCTGGGGCCGGATCAGCCTGGCGTGGCCATCGTGTTCAACGCCACCCGCCGCAAGAGCGAGGAGCTGGCCCTGGCGCTGGTGGCCGAGGGCTGGAGCGCCAGCGCCTACCATGCCGGGCTCAACCCCAACGACAAGCGCGGCATCCAGGATCGCTTCCTGGCGGGGGAGCTACGCGTGATCTGCGCCACCAGCGCCTTCGGCATGGGCATCGACAAGCCCGACGTGCGGCTGGTGATCCACGCCGAGATCCCTGGCTCCCTCGAGAGCTATCTACAGCAGGCGGGGCGCGCAGGAAGAGATCGGAAGGACGCTCGCTGTGTGCTGATGGCCTGTGAGCCGGACCTCGAGACCCAGTTCCAGCTCTGGGCGCGCTCCCGGCTGACCCAGGAGGAGATCGCCTCGGTGCTGCGCGCTGTGCGCCGGGCGCGGCGTGGCGACGGCAGCGTGGTGGTGACCCCAGGCGAGCTGCTGCGCATGGACGAGACCTCGCCCAGCCTGGACCCCGACGACAACATGGGGCCCACCAAGGTGGCCACGGCGGTAACCTGGCTGGAGCGGGCCGAGTTCCTGACGCGCAACCAGAACGTCAACCACATCTTCCAGGGACGGCCCAAGGTGCCCAGCATGGAGCACGCGGAGGCGAAGTTCGAGAAGCTGAACCTGCCTCCCCAGGAGCGCCGCCGCTGGAGGAGCATCCTGCTGGCGCTGATGAACGCCGACCCTGACGAGGGCTTCAATGCCGACGACCTGGCCGCCATGGCGGCCGAGGACGCTGGAGCGCCCGACGCTCCCTCGGTGCTCGAGGCTGGGTTGCGAGTGCTGCGGACCCTGCAGCAGATGAGCGCCTCCGGGCTGGTCAGCAGCGGGCTGCGCATGAGCGCCTTCGTTCGCTACAAGGTCAAGGAACCCTCCGCCGCCAGGCTACAGGCGGCCATCGCCATCGAGCGCGCGCTGCTCGAGCTGATGCAGGATGCCCACCCCGACGGCGAGGACGGTGAGTGGGCCGACGCGTCGATGCGCGGCCTGAACCAGGGCTTGCTGGAGCAGGGCTTCGCCAGCACTACGCAGACTGTCATCCTGGTGCTTCGGGCTCTGGCCGAGGACCGCGCGCTGGACGGCTCTGGCCGTGGAGGCAGCCTGGAGCTGGGCACCCTGGGTCGGCAGCGCCACCGGGTCCGCCTGCTGCGGCCCTGGGAGCAGCTGCGAGAGCTGGCCGGCCGACGACACGCGGTAGCGCAAGCCACGCTGGGCTTCCTGCTGTCCAAGGTGCCCACAGCGACGCCCGCCTCCGCTGAGGTCCTGGTGGAGTTCGGGCTGGACGAGCTCGTGGACGCCTGCAGTCGGGATCTCGTCCTGGCTTCTCGCGTCCAGGACCACCACCTGGCTGCCCAGCGGGCGCTGCTCTACCTGCACGAGCTGAAGGTCATCACCCTGCAGAACGGGCTCGCGGTCTTCAGGCAGGCCATGACCATCGATCTGGAGCCCACGGCCAAGGGCCGGCGCTACGCGCGGCGGGACTACGAGCCCCTGCATCATCACTACGAAGAGCGCATCGTGCAGATCCACGTGATGGGCGAGTACGCCCGGATCGGTGCCGAGCACATCGACAGGGCGGTACGCTACACCCAAGAATGGTTCACGAGCGACCGCAGCGAGTTCCTGCGCACCTACTTCCCCAAGGACCGCGAGGTGCTCGGCCGGGCGACCTCCCAGCAGTCCTATCAGCGCATCGTCGAGGACCTCCGCAACCCAGCCCAGCAGCGCATCGTCACCGCGAGTCCAGGCGAGAACCTGCTGGTGCTGGCCGGCCCCGGCTCGGGCAAGACCCGCACCTTGGTGCATCGCTGCGGCTGGCTCGTGCGCGTACAGCGTGTGGCTCCAGCCGCCGTGCTGATGCTCTGCTACAACCAGTCCACCGCCCACGAGCTGCGGCGCCGCCTGCGAGAGCTGATCGGCGACGAGGCGCGCGGGGTGACCATCAGCACCCTGCACGGCCTGGCGCTACGCATCACGGGGCGGTCCCTGGCGGATGCCAAGGAAGAGGCCGGGCAGGACAGCGAACACTTCGACGCCATCCTGGACGAGGCTTCGGCCTTGCTCGAGGGGAGGGCGTCGGTCTGCGGGCTCGAGCACGACGAGCTGCGGGAGCGGCTCCTCGAGGGCTACCGGCACATCCTGGTGGACGAGTACCAGGACATCGACGAGCGGCAGTACCGGCTGATCTCGGGCATCACCGGGCGCTCCTGTGCCGAAGGCGGCGACGATCTGCGCCTGTCCATCCTGGCCGTAGGCGACGACGACCAGAACATCTACGCCTTCCGTGGCGCCTCCACCCGCTTCATCCGCCAGTTCCACGAGGACTACCGGGCCACCATCCACCACCTCACCGCCAACTACCGCTCCACCGCCGCCATCATCGTTGCTTCCAACGCGCTCATCCAGCATGCCCCAGACCGCTTGAAGAGCGAGCATCCCATCCACATCGACACGCATCGGAGCCACCAGCCGCGAGGCGGCCTGTTCGAGTCCCAGGACCCCCAGGCCCGGGGCCGTGTGCAGCTCGTCCAGACCCCCTCACGGGGCTCCGAGGCCGCCTTCGTGTTGTCGGAGATGCGGCGCCTGCGAAGCCTCGATGCCGCCATCGGCTGGGGCGACTTCGCCGTCTTCGCCCGCTCCCGCCGAGACCTGTGGGGGCTACGGTCCCTGCTCGAGGAGGGCGGCATACCGTTCCGCCGGGAGCTGGGCAGCCGGCTGGCCTTGCACAGGGTGCGTGAGCTGGCGCTGTTCCTCGAGGCCCTCGAGCAGCAGGGCGCCCGGCCCCTGCATGTCGATGAGCTGCGCGAGCTGCTGGCCAGCCTGCAGGGTGTCCGGCCGAACCACGCCTGGTGGCAGCAGCTCCACGATCAGCTCGAGCACTGGGCCGAGGAGCTGGGCGATTCCCCGCGCACGGCTGTGGAGTTCCGGCGGGAGCTGTGGGAGAGCCTGGCCGAGCAGGGGCGCCAGCAGCATCTGGGACAGGGGGTGCTGTTGGGCACATTGCACTCCGCCAAGGGTCTGGAGTTCCCCCACGTGTTCTTGCTGGACTGCGGTCGCGGAGGTGGGGGCGAGGACCGAGACGCCGAGCGACGGCTGCTCTATGTGGGCATGACTCGTGCTCGGCACACGCTCTGCATGAGCCACAGCGCACAGTACGCCGGCAGCTTCCTCGGCGAGCTGGACGACCCCGCCATGCTGCTGCGCACGGCCGCGCCTGCAGCCTCCCAGCTCGAGCCGCCCTCCTACGAGGTCATCGGACTGGGGGACCTCTACATCGACTGGGCCGGGCGCCGCTCACTCGGGCATCCGGTCCACGCCCGGTTGGCCGCCCTCGACGTGGGGGACGCTCTCACGATCGAGGCGAGGGGGGAGATCTTGCAGCTGGTGAACGCCACCGGCTCGCCGGTCGCCAGCCTCTCCCGTGAGGCTCAGGAACGCTGGACACCGCGGCTGGATCAGCCCATGAGCCTGCAGGTGATCGCCATGGTCCAGCGCCAGGCCAGCCAGGTGACGGGAGAGTACGCCGACAAGCTGCGGACCGACCGCTGGGAGCTGCCGGTGGTGGAGGTGCGGGTGGGGTGAGGGGCGTCGGGGGGTGTTCAGGGGATAGCTTCAGCCACCAGCCCCAGGTGAGCCCATGCCCTCTGACAAGAACGCCAAGTGTCCATGTGGAAGCGGCAAGAAGTACAAGCAGTGCTGCGCCAAGCGTCGCAGAGGCCGTCGCGACGAGCCCTACACCGCGCGGGACCGCAGCCGAGCCCAGGAGCTCATCGACCAGCTCTTCGATGAGCTCGAGGACCAGCAAGAGATGGACCTCGCCTACGACGAGTTCATGCCCGATGCGGCCCTCGAGGACGACTTTCCCGAGGACCGAGATGACCTGCTCACCGATCTGTTCGGGGACTGGGCCATGTTCGATCGTCCCTGGCAGGAAGGCCCGCCGCCGGTGCAGCAGGCCATGGACCTGCGGGAAGCCCGGGGCGGTCCTCGGCTCTGGCTCGAGCAGATGCGGCGGGCACCGCTGGGGTTCTGGGAGATCGTGGCCCTCTCCCCCGGCCGCTCCCTGACGCTCCGCGAGCTAGTGAGCGGGCGCGAGGTCACGGTGCGGGAGGTCACGGGCTCACGCCGCTTGCACCGCCGTGACCTGCTGGCTGGGCGGGTGATCGAGCTCGGCAAGTCCGGCCATCCTGAGCTCGAGGGCGTCGTGGTGAGCCTCCGCCGGCTCGATCACGAGCACCTGGTGGACTGGCTGACCGAGGCCCAACACGAACTCGGATCGGTGGCCGCAGAGGGTCAGGAAAAGAGCCCGTACGATCGCCACACCCCCATCCTCGTGGCCGAGTACCTGGCGGCTGGCTCCAAGCGAGGGCTGCCCGAGCTGCGCACGGTCCATGGCGAGCCCCTGGTCATGGGCGAGACCCGCTTCGAGATCCTGGACCTGGACGCACTGCGCCGCAGCCTGCGGGGTCACCCAGAGCTGGATCCGGTGGAGGACGATGACGACGCCGAGGGCTGGACCTGGCTCGAGCCCGATGCGGACGACCCGGACCGTGGGCGGGTGCTGGGCAACCTCGAGCTGCGGGGCGACACGCTGGTGCTCAACACCATGTCCAACGAGCGCACCGCGCGCGGCCGGGAGCTCCTCGAGGGCCTGGCCGGCGCGGCCATCCGCTTCCAGGCCACGGTCCACCAGGACATGCAACGTATGCTCGCCGAGATGATGGCGAAGGGCGGTCCTGGTCCCCGCGAAGGGAGCGGCGACGCCATCCCCCCCGAGCTGCAGGCCCAGCTGCTCCACCAGGAGTACGACCGCCACTACCGCCAGTGGATCGACGAGTCCATTCCCGCGCTGGGCGGCGACAGCCCCAGGCGGGCGGTGATCGATCCGCGCACGCGACCCAAGGTGGTGGATCTGCTCCATGGCCTGGACAACCTCTACCACCGCGCCAACGCCCGAGGGGAGTACGGCTACGATCCCACCTGGATGTGGCGCGAGTTGGCCCTGGAGGACGAGCGGGGCCTTGGGGTGGATCCAGCTCACCCGCCGCCCCTGGCCCACGAGGTGATGGAGGAGCAGGTGCCGGGTATGGGGTTGGCGGTGCGCCAGCTTGCGGCCCGCATCCGAGAACGCCCGGGCTTCGATGATCGCGGCACCGTTTCCCAGGAGTCCCTGCACCAGGACGTCCCCTTCGTGCGCTACCTGCAGGAGCACACCAGGGCGCTCCTCCGCCGGAGCACAGACCCCGACGACGCCGTGGATGAGGCGGAGTTCCTGGGCGCCCACATGCACCTGTACGCCAACTACGAGCTGCATCGCCGCAAGACCTTCTGGATCGACGACGGCCTGGCCTGGGCCCTGGGCAAGACCACTCTGGACCTGCCTGGCAGCCAGCTGCGTCTGCCCTTCCCCTGCTTCGCCCTGGTGTTCACCGACCGCTACACCCTGGGCCTGGCAGAGCGCCTGCTGGCCCGTCAACCAGACTGTGACATCCAAGGCGATCTGCTCCGCAGCGCCTCGGTCTACGTGGTGCGGGAACGTGAGGAGCCACCCTGCACGCTGCACGTGGACTTCCTCTTCGACACCGGGGGCGATGACTGGCCGTACCTGCTCGGTCGTGAGCTATGGATCGAGCTGGAGGGGCAGCTGGACGCGCTGCTGGACAGCCATCCGCCCGACGTCGATGCGCGCGATCTGGAGCCTATCCACACGGCCCCCGAGACCCGCGCCCTGGTCCACCAGGTCGTCAACGCCATCCTCTACGCCACCTCGGCTGGCGTGGAGCCGGTGCCCAAGGGTCCGCCGAAGCCGCCAGAGCCCGGCCAACCATCCGAGCCCCGGGTGCACTCCGGCGAGGAGGTGTTCTACCTCCCGGGCCGCATCGACATCACCCAGGTGCGCCGGCTGCAGGAGGTGGAGCGCAGCCGCGAGGGCAGCAGCCTGATGCACCGCTTCATGGTGCGCGGCCACTGGCGGCCCCCGGCGGCCAACTGGAAGGTCCAGCGGCCCCGGTGGATCGAGCCCTACTGGAAGGGCCCGGACCTCGCCACGATCATCGAGCGGGAATACCGCTTGAAGGAGTAGGAAGATGCCAACACCCACCATCCGCCAAGCCCTGGCCGCCTTCCTCGCCGACACCCGAGCCAGGGTCTCGGCAGCGACGGCGCGCAGGTACGAATTCGGCATCGAGCTGTTCGAAGAGAGCATGGACGGCTATGGCCTCTTGGATGTTCGGGATGACCCCCGCCTCTTCTGCGACGCGACCGGCCCTGGCCGTATCCCTGGGGAGGTAGACGAGTTTTTCTCGTGGTACCTGGTGCGTAAGGTGTCCGCGCCCATGGACGATCTGAAGGCTTGCGGCACCGCGGTCAAGCAGCTCGCTATGTGGTTGGGCGAGCGGGGCCATCTCGACCAGGAAGCAG
>CALDOK010000289.1 GCA_937912125.1 uncultured Pseudomonadota bacterium | reverse complement strand
AAATCTCATCCTCTCCAAAGATCCCGACCACAACGTCCTCACCGACCTGATCAAGCCGGCAGACAACAGCCTGCCCTCGTTCTTGGTGGCCGGCTCCGGTGCCACCAGCCACGACCGGAGCGACCACCGCTTGTTGCAGAAGGCTGGACGCTTGGGGGGTCGGACATGCCGCGGCGCCCTCGATGTCGCCCCGCATCCCTGTTGCGCTCGCCGCCGGTCTTGACCGAAGGCTGTCCATGTCCACACCCTTGGAGGACGATGGCTCCGGCAATCCGACTGTCAATGGTGACGGATGGCCGCAAACGTGATGGTTCAGGGCCGCTGGGAGGCAGTCGGTGGATGTCAGCATCGCAGTCCGACGAGAGACCGCCATCCTGGGCTTTCGAGCAGCACCGGTTCTGGTCCAGGGCTTGATGGCCACCTGATGGTGTCCGACCGGTCCTGAAGTCTACTCACGGAAGTACATCGGTCAAAAGGTACTAATAGCGCTGCAACGACGACCTGGACCGCCAGCAACCGGGCGCCGGCCACCGTGGCCAACATCCATCTGGTTTCTCACGGTTAGGACGCCAGCCTCCTCACTCGCAAAAACCCACAATCATGACGCCTTCGTTGTCGTCATCGATGCACTCTTCCACGGCGTTGTCCTCGTCCGCGACGAGGCGCAGTTCACTGCCGAGCCTGTTCCGAGTAGTCTCGACCGCCCACTCGAGGGAGCCACCCGCGGGGATGGTTTCGGTGGTGATGTGCTCACTGATCAGTTGCTGGGTGTCGCCATCGCTGGAGTAGAGGCGCAGCGAGACACCAGCCTCGGCTTCGGCGGCGCCACTGTTCCAGACCTGCAGGGCCACCTGGGCGAAGCCGCTGGGCGAGCAGGAAGCCACGCAGGTTTCATAGACCGATGCCTGGAGGTTGGGCAGGTCGGGGATCACCAAGGGGGTGGCCTGACCGCGGAAGACGTTTTCGTCGCAGAGCCAGTGTGGGGTGGTGTCGGTGGGGAAAGACAGGTCGTCGTTGATGCCGCCGCGATGGTAGCCGTGCTGATTGTAGACCGGCGGGGCCCAGGGCCAGTCACCGTCGGCGCTGCCGATGGCATGAACGCCCAGCCAGTTGACGCACGCACGGTCCGTGCAAGGCCCCGAGCCTATGAGGATCTCGCCGTAACCGTCCCCGTCTATGTCTGCGACGGCAGGGGTCTCAGCCAAGGTGCCAGAGGCGTGATCCGCGATGCTCATGACGACAGCGCCTGTACCGCCATCGAAGATCAACAGATTTTCCTCGTCGGCGAGGATGAGCTCGGGGGTGCCGTCGAGATCTACATCCCACGCCGTAACCCCCAAATAACCACTGCTATCATGGATGGGGGTCTCCCAGAGAACTACGCCCGCGCCGTCGAAGAGCATCAGCGAGCTGTCGAAGACGCTGGCGATCTCTTGGAACCCGTCGCCGTTGAAGTCAGCGATGGATGACGGGCCTGAACCTTCCCCGTGCGCCTGCGCCCACAGGACAGTGCCATCGTCGTCGCAGACGGTCAGCACCCCTTGGCTGCTGGAAACGACCTCACCGAAGGCGTCTCCGTCGATATCCGCGGCCTGTGAGAACGACGTGTAGCCGGGGTGGTCACCACAGTCGAACAGGTGCGCTCCCCGGTGGTCGTAGACACGGTTGTTGCAGAGAATTTCCTGCAGGCCATCGCCGTCCAGGTCCGCCGAGACGGGGGACCAGGACGTTTTGGCGCCGACCTCGGCTCCTTCAAGTTCAGCGATCACAACACCCGTTAAGCCATCGATGACGAGGCTGTGGGCCAGGATCTCGACTGTGCCGTCACCCTCGAGGTCCGTGACGTGGGGGTTGGCAAGATCGCCCGAGAAACGAAAGATCTCGTGCTCGAGCTCCCACAGAGCCAACCCATCACGGTCCAGTGCCCGCAGGAAGGGCCTGTAGTCGTCGGAGAGGGCATAGGCGACGATGTCACCGAAGCCGTCACCGTCCAAGTCGCCCAGGGCCACGGACCGCACCCCGGCGAAGTTGCCCTGGGTCCAGTTGGTGGAGCCGGTCGCGCCGTCCAAGACGGCCAGGAAGAACGTATCGACAGATGAGTCACCGCTGTAGACGAACACGACTTCGGGCACCCCGTCGGCGTCGAGGTCGCCCACCACAGGGGTGCTCATGACCGTACCCGCGCTCTGGCGGCGAATCCCCTCGTGCCAGGCCCACTCCACGGTCCAGTTCCAGGGATCTACAGGGGCCGGAGACAAGGGGCGCTGTTCTCCCTGGCAAGTCCCGCAGCTGTCGCTGCGTGGGGAGGGTAGCTCGACGGTGCAGGCCTCGTCCGCGCAGTCCGCGGTGCCGTCCCCGTCGATGTCGGTGAAGCCCTCGTCCACCATACCGTCACCATCGTCGTCCACACCGTTGCACCACTCATGCATCGGCGCTTCGATCCATGGCGGCTCGCTGTCTCCGGGCTGAGGGCCGCCGTGTGGTTCGTCCTGCTCGCCGGGATGAATCCCGTACTCGGGACAGGCTGCACAGAGCAGGACGATACCCACACAGGCCACGACGCCCCCCCCTCTCGCCGCGCAGGACGCTGGTAGCCTTGCTGTGGTGAAAGGGGAAAGCGTCGGCATGGCGCTACGGGCAGCCCAGAGGGCGGTTGGCCTGGACGAACTCGCACCGGGTGTTGGTGCCGGCGGCATCGCAACTGTCTCCTGCGTTGTGAATACCGCCGTCCTTCCAGTCGTAGGCGGTGTCGCCCCACAGCTTGTCGTCACCCGCCTGCCCGTCGAGCCAGTCGTCGCCAGCATCGCCGCAGAGGTCATCGTCCCCAGTGCCCCCATAGATCGTGTCTGCCTCGGTCCCACCGGAGATGTGGTCTTCACCACCATCGCCGTTGATGGTGTCGTCTCCACCGTCGCCCTTGATGATGTCGTCGCCACCGTCACCGTCGATGACGTCGTGATCGGCTCCGCCCGAGATCGTGTCGGCGTGAGCGCCACCAGAGATGCGGTCTTCACCAGCGTGACCCTCGATTTCATCTTCACCGTCATCACCGCTCAGGTCGTCCTTGTAGGTGGAGGTCGTGGACCGGGAGCCGACGATCAGGTCGTCGCCGTCGCCGGCCGAGACCACCCCGGTCATGCCAGCGGGGGCACCGTAGTCGTCGAGATCGTAGCTGCTGCCTTCGTCGTACTGCAGATAGATGTCGTCCCCCGCGGTACCGCTGGAGGGGTCGGTGCCTACGACCCGAACTGCGCTGAGGAGGCCGTAGGTG